>DASYYE010000277.1:0-31847 GCA_035946955.1 Streptosporangiaceae bacterium
GAGGTAACCGCCTCGTACCACGAGGTGGCCGACGTGGTACGAGGCCAGATCACATCGGGAGAGCTGCCGCCAGGTGCCGTCCTGCCTTCAGAGACCGAGCTGGGCAGGCGGCACGGGGTCAGCCGAGCAACGGCCCGGCTCGCCCTGCTCCAGCTCGTCAATGAGGGGCTGATCACGGCAGGGCAGGGCCGGAAACGGCAGGTGCGCAACCGCACACCACTGGTTGTCTACGCTTCCCGCTCAGAGTCCATTGAACGGCGCATCGCGGCCGGGGTTGACGCATGGGTGGCGGACACGCGGGAGCAACAGCGCGTGCCAGAGCAGACCATCGGTGTCGAGATGGCACAGGCCGACGCTGACGTAGCGCGCTGGCTGGAGGTGGCCCCAGGGGACATCGTGGCCGTGCGGCGCCGTGTCCGCATGATCGACGGCCAGCCGGACAACCTCAACGACACGTACTACCCGATGGACCTTGCCCAGGAGATCCCCGAGATCCTGAACCCTGCCGACGTGCCCCAGGGCATCATCGCGCTGATGCGTGACCGTGGCTACATACAGGTGCGCTACGTTGACGAGCTGCGCTGGCGCCCACCGACACCTGATGAGGCCACCCGGCTTGAGATGCCCGCTGGTGTGGCCGTACTTGTCCAGGCCCGCACTGGGTACACCGCAGAGCGGCCGGTCAAAACTACTGTGACCGTGTGGCCAGGGGACAGTCACGTCATGGTCTATGAGCTGCCCGCATGATGGTCATCACGAGGGCCACCCTCAGCGACCTTGACGCCGTGGTGCGGCTCCTCAGTGACGCATCGGCGTGGCTGCGCAGTCGCGGGCTTGACCAGTGGCCGGAAGGGTTCGCCCCACCAGAGCGTGTCCGGCCCTACATCGCCTGCGCTGAGATGTGGCTGGTTTGGGACGGTGAGACCCCGGCCGCGACTGTCCGGGTCACCAGCGAGGCAGACGCGCCCGGTCTGTGGACTCCTGCCGAGCGTGCCGAGCTAGCGCTGCACGTGTCAAAACTCGCTATCGACCGACGCTATGCAGGACGCGGGCTGGGTGAGTCAGTGCTGCGCTGGGTCACCGACTACGCATCCCGGCTCGGGTACCGCTGGGCCAGGCTCGACGCCTGGCGGACGAACACCGGGCTTCATGATTATTACCTGAGCCGTGGGTGGGAGCACGTCCGCACCGTCGAGACCTCCGAACGCAACTCGACAGCACTCTTCCAGCGGGCAGCGCTGCCCGACCCAGAGGTCCGCAGCATGTTCTCAGAGCGGCACGTTAGCAACGGCTGGCACGAGGCGGGAACACGGGTGGAAGTGATCAGCGGGCAGCACTGCGGCACCGGGACGATCACCGCGATCTACGCGCCATACGATCAGGACGTGGTGCGTTCCCTGGAGGAAAGCGGCGCGGATAACCTCCCCGGCTACTGGGTGCGTCTCGACGGCTCACGTTGGCCTGTGCTCTGCTACCCGGCCGACGTCCGGCCGCTCACCCGTGCTGCGGAGTAGGACGTGCGAGCAGCCCCGCCACCTGACCCGGTGGCGGGGGCCTCTTCGCCTCACGTGTCTCTCACGGGATGGGTGTCACAGGATGCCTCTCACTTGCACCAGACGCACGGACGCGCGTTCCTGACGTGCGCAGACGACACTCGGCGCAACTCCGCGCGCCTCGTTCACCTGCCTATACGCAGTACAAGCAACCGCGATCACCATGATCACGTTACAGAGCTATGGGACTCGTGGGCGGCCAGGGCGCGGGAGATGAATTGGGCTGTCGCGCCTAGGTAGGAGGTGGGAGCTAGGGCCACATCGAGCTGGTCACGGGTGATCTGGCAGGCGGCCAGGGTGGCTGATGATTCCTTGCTGGTGGTGAGGGCCTCGGCGAGGGTGATGTTGCCGGCAGCGGCACGGGCGGTCGCTTGAGACACGAGGGCGTGGGCCTTTTGGCGGCCCAGGTGGGGGGTTAGCAGGGTGGTTATGTGCTCGGACTGGGTTAGGCCGTGGGTGGCTTCCAGGTTGGCGCGCATTCTCGGCTCGTCTACCTGCAGGCCTCCAAGGAGGTCAGCGGCCCAGGCGGCGGAGGAGGTGGTGAGGGCTAGGAGGTGGGTCAGGGGTTGCCACTCGGAGTGCCAGGAGCCGGCGCCGCGCTGGTGTTCCTGTTCAGCGGCGGAGGCCAGGGTGGCTAGGAGGTGGGGAGCTTGTTTGGTGTGGCCCAGGATGACGACGGCGGCGACCGGGTTTTGCTTGTGGGGCATGGTCGAGGAGCCGCCGCCGGTGGCTTCGTGGACTTCCGCGACCTCGGTCTGGGATAGCAAGGTGACGTCTCTTGCGATCTTGCCCAGGGCGGCGCAGGTGGCGGTGAGGGCGGCGGCCAGGTCGAGTATGCGCAGGCGGTTGGTGTGCCACGGGAGCGCCGGGGCGGGGAGGCCGAGTTCTTCGGCCACCAGGTCGGCGACAGCGGGGCCGGCCTCGCCGAGGGGGGCCAGGGTGCCAGCGGCGCCGCCGTACTGGATCGCCAGGCGGGAGGTGCGGACCCGGTGCAGCTGAGTGCGGGCTTCGTCGATGGCGGTCAGCCAGTTGGCCGTGACCAGGCCGAACGTGATCGGGACCGCCTGTTGCAGCAGGGTCCGGCCCGCCATGACGGTCCCGGCGTGAGCGCGGGTGAGCGCCACACACCTCTGTCCCGCCGCTGACAGGTCGGCCAGGACGGCGTCGATCGAGCGGCGGGCGATCAGCATGGCCGCGGTGTCGATGATGTCCTGGCTGGTCGCGCCCAGGTGGATGGCGGCGTCCGGCGGGGCGAGCGCGGTCAGGGCCTTGACCAGAGCGGGCACTGGGTTGCCCGTCGCCCTGGCGGCTGCCGGGAGGTCCACGCCCCGGAAGTGCCCCACGTCGGCCACTGACGTGACCGCTGCACCGGTGCCGGGAGGTGCGAGCCCGGCGCGTTCGGCCGCCCGGGCGAGCGCGGCTTCGGTGTCGAGCATGGCCTGCAGCCAGGCGTCATCGCTGATACCCGGGCCGCGGTCGAACAGCCCCCCGAAAATGGAGTAGCCCACATGTCTATCTTGTATCGATGAGTGAACCGCAGGCAGACCCGGCTCCGGACCAGACGTTCGGCGGCCGCGACCCTGACACCGTGGCCAGCGCGGCGATAAGCCACGACACGCCCACCAAGTGCCAAGCGCGCACACGGCTCTACCAGCACGGCAACCTCGTCCTCGAGGGCTTCCCGGTCTCACAGATCAGCGAGCACCTCAACGACGAGGCGGCGACGGTCTGGCTCGACCTGCGCGACCCCGACCGGGATGACCTGGCCGTACTGAGTGACGAATTCGGCCTGCACCCGCTGGCCATCGAGGACGCGGTACATGAGCGCGAGCGGCCCAAGCTGGACCGCTACCGCACTCACCTGTTCATGAGCGCCTACGCCGCACGCCTGCACCCCACCAGTGGCGAACTGGCCACCAGCGAAGTCAGCGCCTTCATCACCAGCCAGGCCCTGATCACGGTCCGCAAGGACGACGGGCTGGACATCGGCGCGGTCGTCGAGCGCTGGGACGCGAGTCCTGACCTCGCCAAGTTCGGCGTCGGCTACCTCCTCCACGGGCTGATCGACTACATCGTGGACGGGTACTTCGAGACCGTGCAGAGCCTGGACGGGGCCATCGAAGAACTCGAGGACCGGCTGTTCGACAACATGCCGCATGGCACCGAGGTGCAGCGGCGCAGCTTCGAACTCCGCAAGAGCCTGGTGCTGCTGCGCCGGGTCGTGATCCCCATGCGCGAGGTCGTGAACACCCTCATGCGCCGCGACCTGCACGTCGTGGACGAGCAGTTCATGCCCTACTACCAGGACGTCTACGACCACGTGCTGCGTGCCACCGACTGGACGGACAGCCTGCGCGACCTCGTGACGACGATCCTGGAGACCAACCTGACCATCCAGGGCAACCGGATGAACATCATCACCAAAAAGGTGACCAGCTGGGCGGCCATCATCGCGGTCCCCACGTTCATCACGGGTTTCTACGGGATGAACGTGCCGTACCCGGGTTTCAGCAGGGAGATCGGGCTGGAGACCTCGACGGGCATCATGCTGGTCGCTGGGTTGCTGCTCTACGTGGTGTTCAAGCGTAAGGACTGGTTGTAAATCACCTGCCCGGCGCGGGGGTGCGCGGGCCGAGAGCGACCCGCTGCGCGGCGAGGAGTGGTATCGCCGCGATCTTCTCCTCGGTGAGGTCTTCCCAGCGGATGCCAGCGGCCGGCCGGGTCTCGCGCCGAGGACGGCACTCGACAACGCGCTCGGGCGTGACGATGAGGTCAACCGGCACGTCATGGGGGGTCAGCGGGATCGTCCCAGCCGGGCGCACCTGGAGTTCATGGACGGTCGTCACGCACACGGTCTGCGGGCCGATCAGCCCCGCCGCCGTGGCCAGCGCGTATTCGAGGTCGGCGAAGCCACCGCCCTTGCCGAGCCGCGCGCCGTCCTCGGCTGCTGCGACGCTCCCCATCACCACCAGGTCGACCGGGGACAGCTCGGCCAAGGTGACTCGCCTGGCCGAGCGGGACGCGCCACTGATCGACGCCGCTCTGCGCGGCGGCTCAGCCAGCATGTGAGGATCCAGTGCAAAGAACGGCTCCTGGCCAGCCAGCCGCGGCACGGCCATGTACACGGTCTTGCCGTCCTCCAGGGCGCGCTGGCGCACCGGCAGCTGCGGCGAGTCCGGGTTCGCCTTCAGGGTCTCGGCCGCCTGCCACTCGGGCAGGCCCCGGAGCCGCTCGGCGGCCGCCTCGGCACCGGTGAAGTTCGGGATACGCCCGGCCGCACCAGGGAACCGGGCCACCCCTGCCGCCCTCAGCGCGGACCACACCTCGTCCCGCACCGTGGCCTTGGCGGCGAGCACTTCGGGAGAGCCACCGGCATCGTGGTCATGGCGCGGCGCGGAACGGACCATGCCCCCATCCTGGCGCAGCGCGGACCACAGCCTGACCGCTAGACCCCACAAGGCCCCTGGGTGTGGCGGAGCTATCCGGCGCTCAGGCTCCGAACCGAGATGCCCTCAGGTGTGATCTCCAGCGTCAGGCTGAACCCGGTGACGGAGAGGCTGAGGTCGTAGTGACCGGGCAAGCGCTGCGCCACCCGGGCGGCCTGCAGGGACCTGCCAGCTAGCTGGCCGAGTGCGCGGTTGACCGCGGAGACCTCATCCGCCATGGCCCGGCCTCGGGGCGTCCGGTAGAACACCGCGGACAGCAGGCGTTCCGCTTCAGCCCGGCCGAGCTGGCGGGCTTTGCCTGTTTCCAGCGCCAACGCACAGACCTGCTCCAGCAGGTCCACCGCCTCCGCCGGGACCGAGCCCGCCCTGGCCGCCTCAGCGAGCAGCCGGTACGGTCCGTCCCGTCCAGCCGGCAGCGCCGCCGCGAAAGCCGTAGCGGAGTCGGCGACGGCGGTGCTCTCCTCCGCCGACAACGCCAGCGTCTCGGCCGCCGCGGCGGCGTCCTCCTCAGTGGCCGGAGGGTTCACGGCCGGCCAGCGCTGGCATCGCGCGCTTCGGCGAAGATGGCCTCCACCTCGTGCTCGAAGTTCCCGGTCTCGATGGTGCAGTGGATGCCGCACTCCTTGGGCGCATTGCTCTCCCACCACCAGCGGCCCGCGCGCTCGTCCTCACCAGGCTCGACCGCGCGGGTGCACGGGGCGCAGCCGATGCTCGTGTAACCCTGCGCGTACAGGGGGTGGACCGGCACGTCGTAGTCGCGGATGTAACCCCAGACCTCGTCGTGGGTCCAGTCCGCCAGGGCATTGACCTTGACGATGCCACCGTGGTCGTGGTCGAGTTCCACCTTCTTGATAGCGGCGCGGGATGCCCACTGGTCGCGGCGCAGCCCGGTGAACCACCCGTCGAGGTCCTTCAGGGCGTTGGTCAGCGGGTGGACCTTGCGGATCTGGCAGCACAGCAGCCGCAGCCGGACGCTGTTCTTGAACAGGTCGGTGCCCTGCTGGCGGACCATGGCCCGCAGTTCGCCGGTGTCGGGGAACAGCACCTCCCACTGGGTCTGGGGGTAGCGCTCGCGGACCTCGTCGATGAACGCGTGCGTCTCCTGGGGCAGCCGCCCGGTGTCCACCGTGATGACCCTGATGTCGGGCCGGATCCTGGTGGCCATGTCGAGCACGACCATGCCGTCGGCCTGCATGGCGGTGACGATCGCCAGACGGTCACCCAGGGCACCCACGGCCCATTCGATGACGTCTTCCGGTTCCTGGTCGTCGAGGTCTACCGCGATCTCGCCGATCTCCAGGTCGTCGAACACGACCCGCTCACCACTTGCCGCTGTCACGAGCTCAGTCATGTCCGTCGTTTCCTCTCGTCTTCCGTCCCGCGTGGGCTCGCCCTTGCTTCATGTCAGCCACCCGACATGGCGACGACGATGCCGATCTCGGTGCCGTCGCCTACCGGCGTCGCCAGCCCGTCGAGGTTGCGGATGTCGTCTTCGCCGACCGTGACCAGGAACGATGCGTCCACCTGCCCGCCCGGCAGCACCTGCTCGCCGAACTTGGGGTGCTCGGCCGCGACCAGCGCCAGCACTTCACCGACGGTCGCGGCACTGACCCTGATTTCGTCCGCTCCACCTACCAGCGGCATGAGCGGCCCGGGCACGCGCAGCAGCGCACCGGCCTGGGTTGCTCCGCCACGGTCTGCCTCGGGCGAGGAGGTGGCCAGCGCCCGCAGCTCGTCGTCCGTCAGCGTTTCGCAGAAGTCCCCGAACGTGAAGCCTTCCACGTGCCCGCCATCGGCCGCCGCACTGAGCCAGCCGCCAACCAGCCGCTCGATGACACCGTCCACCTCGTCGGTGGCCACCCGGCGCAGCAGCCGCCGCCCGATCGCCGACCGCTTGCCGAGACCGCCGCCGACGGTCAGGTCATAGGCCTCGACCCGTTCCCCGGTGTCGGGCCTGTTGGTGGTGGTCCCCTGCAGGCCGATCTCCCCGACCCAGTGCTGGGCGCAGGCGTGCGGGCAGCCGTCCAGGTGGATGGTGAGGTCGCCGATGCGCTCGGCCCCGTAGCGGGCGGTCAGGCCGCCGAGCATGTCCCGGAGCTTGTGCTTGGTGTCGGCCACTGAGTAGTTACAGAAGTTGTGGCTGGTGCAGGCGATCGACCGGGCGTACGCGCGTCCGGTGTCGGCGGGCATGCCCAGCTCCGCCAGCCGGTCCTTGACCTCCGCCACACGGTCGGTGGGCACGTTGGACAGGATGATGTTCTGCTGGCGGGTGAACCGCGCGTCGGCACCCAGTTCCTCCAGCAGCTCGCCGATGCCCGTGATCAGGGTGCCGGTCACCTGGCCGGAAGGGACCGGGACGCCGATGTGGCTCAGGCCGGGCTGCTTCTGGGCGTGGACCCCCATGTGGTCGGCGTCGGCGGTGGGCTCCGGGGCGGTGCCGTCAGGGAGCTTGCGGCCCAGTTGTTCCTCGATCTTGGCGCGCACACCCTCGGGGCCGTAGTCGTCCATCATGAACTTGATCCGGGCCTTCGCCCGCGACACCCGGTAGCGGAGGTCGGTCTGCCAGGCGTTGGTCACCGCGCGCAGCACCTCGACCGCCTCGTCCATGGGCACGAAGACGCCCACATCGCGGGCGATCCGTGGCGTGTTCGCCATGCCGCCGCCGACCCGCAGCCCGAAGCCGGGCTGGCCGTCGGAGATGGTGCCGACCAGGGCGACATCATGGATGTCCGGGGCGTTGCACTGCGCCGGGCACGCCGAGATCGTGTACTTGTGCTTGCGCGGCAGGTTGGAGAAGTCCGGGTTGCCCCAGAAGTAGCTGGCCGCCGCCTGGATGACCGGGTTCGGGTCGAACGGCTCCGCCGCGGTCAGCCCAGCGACCGGGCAGCCGGTGATGTTGCGGACCGTGTCACCCTCGGCGCCACAGGTGGTGAGCCCGGCGGCCTCGATGGCGGCGAGCACCTCCGGCAGCATCTCCATCCGCACCCAGTGCAACTGGATCCCCTGCCGGGTGGTGAGCTCCGCCTCGTCCTTGCCGTACCCGCGGGCGATCGCCCCGAGCGCCTTGAGCTGGTCCGGCCGTACCAGGCCGTTGGCCACCTTGACCCGCACCATGAACGTGCCGATCTTCGGCTTGTCGTGCGCCAGGCCCCACCAGTGGAACCTGACCATGTCCTCTTCGGGGATGTCCTCGTAGCCACGCGCGATGAGCTCGGGCAGCTCGTCGCGGACGTGCAGCGGCGGCCGGTCCTGCTTGAGCCGCTCGATGGAGTTGCGCTTCAGGACGAGGTCCCAGTCCGGCTCGGGCCGGGCAGCGCGGCGCTCCCGGGTGGTCACAGGCGTAGACATGAGAAACCCTCCAGAGGTCCGGTTGGGGGGCGAAGAGAGCAGGTTTTTGGCCGTCACTGGCAGCGTGTAGCGCCAGGCGGGCGGGTTGGAAAGCGATCTCGGACGCGGGTGGCCAGCAGAGCCGGCTCAGGCAGGAAGCCTCACACCACGGGCGGTACAGGCTGGCATACATCGACAGGGGATCATTGCCCCCACCAAGCCGCAGCACCGTGTGCGAATCACTCCACCAGGGTAACCGGCGCCCGTGACAGGCACAATCGCCAATTCTGGCAAGGGTGCCCACTCAGCCATTACCTGGCGGGATCTCGCCGGAGCCGCGGGTGACCAGGCGGGTGGGAACCTCGACGGTCTCTGGCGTGCCGTCCGGGTCCCGGATCCGGTGCAGCAGCATCTGGGCGGCGAGCGTACCCAGCGCTGGAGGATCCTGTGCGATCACGCTGATGCCCGGGTCGAGGAGGTCGGCGAGCGGGACGTCGTCGAACCCGACATGGGCAACGCTGCGCTCCGCGCCAACAGCCTGCAGGGCCTTGCGGGCCCCGATGGTCAGCAGGTTCTGTGCGGTGAAGATCGCGGTCGGCGCGTGAGGACAGGCCAGCAGGTCGTGTGTTGCCTGCTCGGCTGACTGCTCGGAGTGCACGTCACGGCAGATGAGCCGTTCGTCGGGTTCGATCCCGGCCGCCCTCAGTGCCGTCAGGTAGCCCCGGTAGCGTTCGGCGGCCGTGTAGATGCGCCGGAGGTCCCCGAGGAAGCCGATCCGGGTGTGCCCGGCCTCGACCAGGTGGGTAACGGCCAGCCGGGCACCGCCGGCGTTGTCGCTGATCACCGTGTCCGCGGCGATGGTGGGCGCGGGGCGGTCAGCGAAGACCACCTGTGTCCCACGCCGCAGTTCCGCCAGGAGGTAGCGGTGGTCGGAACCGCAGGGGACGATGATCAGCCCGTCAACCCGCCGCGCGCAGAACGCACCCAGGAGCGCCCGCTCCCGCACAGCGTCGCTGTCGGAGCTCGCGCACAGCACGAGACAGTCCTGCTGGCCCACGACGTTCTCGACCGCGCGGAGCAACTCCGCGGCGAACGGGTTCGCCACGTCCTCGAGGACGACTCCGATGGTCGCTGTGGGTTGCCCGGTGAGGCGCAGGTGCCGTGCTGTGACGTTGTGGCGATAGTCGAGCTTCTCGATGGCCGCCCACACGCGGGCTGTGCGCTCCGGGCTGACGCCGCCCCTGCCGTTGACCACGCGGGAGACTGTCATGACGCCGACCGCCGCCAGCGCAGCCACGTCGCGCATCGTGGGGTGGGCGCCTCCGGGCCGAACAGGATTGGGATCGTTCCCCAACCTCAGGTCTCCTGTCCTCAGGTATCGATCACCGGCCCTGTCTATCAGCATATACGTGTATCGATTTGGTGTCGGGGGGTTGACTGCCCGATGGCCTCAAGCGTACGGTCAGGCCAAGCTCGGTAACGTTACCAAGGCGGGCGGCCGCCCATCACGTAGGTGAGCGACCCCTCCCTTGGATCCTTCTCATCGCTGCGGAGGGTTCGTTCCATGAGCTATCCCCCACACAGGCTCCGCGTGCTCGGGGCAGTCTGCGGCGTCGCCGCACTGCTCGCGGCCGCGGCCGCCTGTTCGAGCGGCGGCTCGACCGCCAGCAGCGGCGCAGGCGTGGTGACCGTGGCCGTGGTGGCCAACCCACTGATCACCAACCAGATGGTGCCGCTCACCAAGTCCAACTTCGAAAAGCAGAACCCGGGGATCACCGTCAAGTTCGCCACCTACACCGAGGGTGACCTGAGGGCGGCGATCGAACGGGACGTCAGCACCCATACCAATTCATTCAACGTCATCATGATCGGCCCGTACGAGACGCCGCTGTTCGCCAAGAACGGCTGGCTGGACAACCTGTCCACACAGTTCATCGCGAAGACGCCGAGTTATGACGCGGGCGACCTGCTGCCGCCGATCGCGAAGGCGCTGTCGTACAAGGGCAGCCTGTACGCGGTGCCGTTCTACGGCGAGTCGTCGATGGTGTTCTACCGCAAGGACATGTTCGCCAAGGCCCACCTGACCATGCCGTTGCACCCGACCTGGACCCAGGTCCAGGGCTTCGCCGCCAAACTCAACCAGCCCGGCAAGGTGGCCGGGATCTGCCTGCGCGGCCTCGCGGGCTGGGGGGACAACATGGCCTCCCTCGACACGGTCGTCAACACCTTCGGCGGCCAGTGGTTCAACATGAACTGGCAGCCGCAGCTCACCTCGCCCGCGTTCGAGAACGCCACCAACTTCTACGTCAACCTCATCCACCACTACGGCGAGTCCGGGGCCGCCAACGACAGCTTCAACCAGCTACTGACCCTGTACGGCCAGGGCAAGTGCGCGATGTGGTACGACGCGACGGTGGCGGCGACCTCCATCGCTGGCGGCTTCCCGTCCGTGTACAAGAACACCGGCTATGCCTTCGCCCCCGTGGACGTCACCAGGTCCTCCGGGTGGCTGTGGACCTGGGCACTGGGCATCCCCAAGGGCGTCTCGAACCAGACCGACGCCTGGAAGTTCGTGTCCTGGGCGACCTCGAAGTCCTACGACGGCCTGGTCGCGGCCAAGTACGGGTGGGCCGCAGTCCCACCGGGCACCCGGACCTCCCTGTACTCGACCCCGAAGTACCAGCAGGCAGCCAAGGCGTTCGCCTCCATCACCATCGCCTCGATCGACTCGGTAGACCCACTGCACCCGACGCTGCACCCCGTGCCCTACGTCGGCATCCAGTACGTGGATATCCCGCAGTTCGAGGGCCTGGGCTTGCAGGTCGCCCAACAGATCGCAGCGGCGATCGCCGGCACTGAGAGCGTCAGCCAGGCCCTGAAGACAAGCCAGACCGACGCCTCCCAATTCAGCCCACAGCAACTGTCCGGCGGCTAGTGCCGCGCTGGCCGCACAAGCGGGATGGGGCCCCGGGAAACACCGAGCCCACCGGGGCCCCATCCGTCTCCACAAGAGATAGGCAGAGCGAGTAGGAGGGGAATCCCGTGGCGGTTCTCGAAGGAGTCACGGCGCCGCCCGCCAGAGTCCGCGCCCGGCCGCGCCGAACTGCCCGCCGGGAACGGTGGCTGCGGCGCCTCCCGCTGCTGCCCGCCTTGATCTACGTGGTGGTCGTCACCCAGATCCCGTTCGTGCTGACACTGTGGTACAGCTTCCAGAACTGGTACCTGTACAGCAACACGCCCGCGCGGTTCGCCGGGCTCGCCAACTATGTGCGGGTGTTCACCAATGCGGCGTTCCGGGCCTCGCTGGTGCGCTCGGTGGTCATGACGGTCATCGCCGTTCTGCTCGCGATGGCACTGGGCATCGCCCTCGCGGTGCTGCTGGACCGGAAGTTCTTCGGGCGCGGCCTGGCCCGGACGCTGATCATCACCCCGTTCCTGGTCATGCCCGCGGCTGCGGCCCTGGTGTGGGCGGGGCCGATGCTCGACGTGAACTACGGGCTGCTGAACTACCTGCTGGCGCCGTTCGGCGTCAACCACGTGGCCTGGGCCAGCACGCACCCGCTTGGGTCGGTCATCGTGGTCATGGTCTGGCAGTGGACGCCCTTCATGACTCTGATCGTGCTGGCGGGCCTGCAGAGCCAGCCACTGGACACCCTGGAAGCGGCCAAGGTCGACGGCGCCGGCGCCTGGGCGACATTCCGCCAGCTCACCATCCCCCACCTGCGTCCCTACATCGAGCTTGGCATCCTGCTCGGCGCGATCTACCTGGTCAACACGTTCGACGTGATCAGGTTGATGACCCAGGGAGGCCCGGGGGCCGCGACCACCAACCTCCCCTACCAGCTCTACGAACAGGCGTTCACACAGTTCGACATCGGTGACGCGGCCGCCGCTGGCGTGGTCACCGTAATCCTCACGATCATCGCCGCCACGTTCGCACTGCGGCTGTTCGCCAACGTGTTCCGGTTCGAGGAGGCACGGGGATGACTGTCTTGCCGGCAAGGCCGCCAACACGGCTGGGACGCAGCGGCTTGACCCGCTGGGCGGGACACACCGGGTGGGCGGTCCTCGCGTGGGTGGTCGCGATCGCGTTCTTCCTGCCCGTCCTGTGGATGGTCATCACGGCGTTCAAGCCGGAGTCCGCGGCAGAGACCTGGCCGCCCCGTTTCGTGTTCAAGCCGACGACGTCGGAGTTCCACGCGGCGTTCGCCAACATCGGGCCCTACCTGACGCACTCGGTGACAGCCACAGTGGTCTCCACACTGCTGGTCCTGCTGCTGGCCGTCCCCGCTGCCTACGCCCTGGCCGTGCACCCGGTCCGGCGCTGGCGCGACGCGATGTTCTTCTTCATCTCTACGAAGATGCTGCCGATCGTGGCCGCGATCGTCCCGCTGTACGTCATCGCCGTCCACATCCACATACTCGACACCCTGTGGCTGCTGATCATCCTCTACACCGCGATGAACCTGCCGCTCGCGGTCTGGATGATCCGCTCGTTCATGCTGGAGGTGCCCCACGAGGTGCTGGAGGCGGCCCGGCTGGATGGCGCGGGCCGTATCCGGGAGATGAGCCGGGTGATCGTTCCGCTGATCATGCCGGGGCTCGTGTCCACCGCGCTCATCTGCGTCATCTTCGCGTGGAACGAACTGTTCCTCGCGATCAACCTCACGACCACGAACGCCCCCACCGTCCCGGTGTTCCTGGTGAGTTCCATCAGCCAGGAGGGACTGTTCATCGCGCACCTGTCGGCGGCGGCCACCATCGCCTCGGTCCCGGTGATCGTCGTTGGCTGGGTGGCCCAGCGCTCGCTGGTCCGGGGCCTCTCGATGGGGGCTATCAAGTAGGCAAAACCCGGTACCGCCTTATCGACCCGGGAGGACTCATGCGTGCCGTTGTGGTGGAGCGTCCTGGCAGCTTCCAGGTGGCCGAGGTACCTGACCCTGTGCCAGGGCACGGCGAGGTCATCGTCAAGGTGGACTGCTGTGGGATCTGCGGCACTGACCTGCACATCCTGGCGGGCGAGTTCCCCCCCACGCCCTACCCCATCACGCCCGGGCACGAGTTCGCCGGAGTGGTGGTGGCACGTGGCCCCGGCGTAAGACCCGACCTGCCTGAAGGCGCACGGGTCGCGGTCGACCCGAACATGGCATGCCGCTGGTGCCGGCAGTGCCGGGCCGGGCGGGAAAACCTCTGCGAAAACTACGCGGCGGTGGGCGTTACGGTCAGCGGCGCGTTCGCTGAGTATGTGGCGGCACCGGCGGTGAACGCTTACCGGCTGCCGGACTACCTCGACGGGCAGCACGGGGCAATGGCCGAACCGCTGTCATGCGCGGTCCACGGGCTGCGCCGGCTGGGTCCAGTCCTCGGCGACCCGGTCGTGCTGGTCGGCGCCGGCACCATGGGCCTGCTGCTCCTGCAACTGCTGCGCCTAGCCGGGGCCGGGGACATTGCCGTAGTGGACCGAGTCCCGGAGCGACTCGATGTGGCGGGCAAGCTGGGGGCCACCCAGGTGGTCACGGACACTGGAGCGCTCGCCGGGGCGCGCTTCAGCGTCGCGGTCGACGCGACCGGCGTGCCTGCGGCGGTCGAGGCCGCGCTCGGCCTGCTGGACCGGGGCGGGCGGTTGCTGGTCTTCGGCGTGTCCCCGGCCGAGGCCGCGATCAGCGTCTCACCCTTCCGTGTCTACAACGACGAGCTCACGATCGTCGGGTCCATGGCAGTCCTGCGCAGCTTCGGGCAGGCGGTCGACCTGCTTGCCAGCGGGGCGGTCAACGCGCGCCCGCTGCTGGCAGAACCCCTGCCGCTGGAGCGCTTCAGCGAGGCGGTGGCCCGGGTGCGGGAAGGCCAGGGGGTGAAATGGCACATCCGGCCGTGACGACCAGCGCCGGCCCCCAGTCCCCCGCCCAGGCCGGGGAATGATCGCAGTCGCCGGCGAGGCGCTGATCGACCTTGTCGTCGACCACGACGGCCGCATCGGCGCGCAGCCGGGCGGCGGACCATTCAACACCGCTCGTACCATCGGGCGACTCGGCCTGGCACCCACTTTCCTTGGCCGCCTGTCAGCCGACAGCTTTGGCCACATGCTGCGGGTCAGGCTCGACCAGGACGGCGTCACGCTCGCCGTGCCCCAACTCGTCGACGCTCCCACCACCCTCGCGGCGGTGGAAGTCGGCACTGACGGGGCACCCCGGTACCGCTTCTACCTCGACGGCACGTCCGCAACCGCCCTGGAGTACCCGCTTGCCTCAGCAGCCCTCCCGCCAGGTCTGACCGCCCTGCACGCGGGCAGCCTCGCCCTGGTGATGGAACCCATTGCCACCAGCATCGAACGTCTGCTCGCTCGTGACGTGCCGCCCGAGACCCTGGTGATGGTCGACCCCAACTGCCGCCCCGAAGCAGTCACCGACCAGCCGGGCTACCGCAGTCGGCTCACCCGCATCCTCCGTCGCGCCGACGTGGTCAAGGTGAGCATGGAAGACCTCGCCTACCTCTCGCCTGGTGTTCCTTCGCACGCGGCCGCAGCAGCTCTACTTGGCTCAGGCCCGGCGCTTGTACTCCTCACCGACGGCCCACGCCCTGCCCGCGCTCTGATGCCGGGCCATGAGGTGAGCGTGGAGGTGCCGGCCGTGGTGGTCGCCGACACGATCGGCGCGGGCGACGCGTTCGGCGGGGCATTCCTCGCCTGGTGGCACCGGAACGGGTTCACCAGGTCCGCCCTGCAACAGCCCGGACCTGTCCGCGAAGCGCTCCGGGCCGCTGTCGAAGTCGCCTCCGTAACCTGCACACGTGTGGGGGCGGAACCGCCGTGGCTCACCGAGGTGAGCGACCGCCCCGGTTGGCGGCCAGGCCCCGGCGCTCCGGGGCCAGGTGGCACATCCGCCCGTGAGGCCTAGCGTGGCTCACCGACCCTGTTCTCCTCGGCCAGGTAATGATCGACCAGAGCGTCACAGTAGCTCGGCGGGACGGGCTGCCGGGTGACGAGCACGCGGTAGTAGATGGGCCCGACGAGCCGGTCGACCGCGAGGTCGATGTCTGTGGTTGCCAGTTCACCTCGGTCGCGTGCGCGGAGGAAGGGCGCGCGGTCCCGCTCGCGTTGCGGCGCGGCGAACTCCGTCTCGAAGCGCGCCGCGACCGCCGGATCGTGCTGGGCCTGCCCGGCCAGGGCCCGGCAGACCGCGCCCGCGTCCGTCTCGGTCAGGAACACGGCGAGCTCGCGCAGGTGAGCGCGGAGGTCGCTGGCGAGGTCCTCGTGGCTGGGTGGGCTGAAGTGCTCTTGTGCGTCCACCGCGAGGGCCTCGAACAGGATGTCGGTCTTGGAACCCCACCACCGATAGATCGTCTGCTTGGCAACACCGGCCCTGGCTGCTATCCCCTCGATGGTCACCCCAGCGAACCCGAGGTCGGCCAGCAGGTCGTCGGCTGCCTCCAGCACCGCCATCCGGGCTGCCTGGCTGCGCCCGTGCCGGTTGCCATGGTGGCTTGTCTCGCCCGTCACTCAGCCAGGATAGTCAACCCCTTGCCTAGACGCAACGTTGCGTCTAGTATTTGAGGCATGACCAACTCCCTCGCAGAACCTCAGGTTGCCGCCGTGCTCAGCCGGCTGTTCGCAGCCGCCGCCCTGGACAGCGATGAAGCGCCCCCGCCACCGCCTGGGCATGAGTCCTGGGCGACGGTACCACCGCAGGAGCGGTCCGACGCGCTGCAAGACTTCTACCTCCCCATCTCCGCAGAGGCAGGCAAGCTGCTGTATGCGCTGACCCGGGCCATCCGGCCTACCACAGTGGTCGAGTTCGGCACGTCGTTTGGCATCTCGACCATCTACCTCGCCGCCGCAGTGACCGACAATGGCACCGGCCACGTCGTGACCACCGAACTGAACGCCAAGAAGGCCGAAGCAGCCCAGAAGAACCTGCAGGACGCGGGCGTCGGCGAAGCAGTCACCGTCCTGACCGGTGACGCGCGGCAGACACTCGCCAACGTGCCCGGCCCCATCGGGCTCGTCCTGCTGGACGGATGGAAGGAGCTGTGCCTGCCCGTGCTCCGTGTGCTGGAACCCAAGCTCGCCCCCGGTGCGCTGGTCGCCGCCGACGACATCACCCACGCCAGCCTGACCCCGTACCTCACCTACATCCGCGACCCCGCCAACGGATACGTGACCGTCGCCTTCCCAGTCGAGGACGGCCTGGAACTCAGCTCCTGGACAGGCCGCTAGACCCCGTCATGGGCACCGTTGGCTCCGCTCCTTGGTGGCTTCGTTGTGGGGGCGGAGCCTCGGCAGGTGCCGGACGCCGGCGGGACATCCGGCCTCGAGGCCAGCGGTCACCGCTGAGGCCGGTTGCCGGCCGCGACGGGAGTTTCGCTGTCACCGCGCCGAGGACGTCCGCGGCTGGGATGAACCCCCACTGGCGCGAGTCCATTCCGACAGGATTGTCAGACAGCACCACCAGGGTTCCGGCCGGGACGACCGTCACCCCGTTCGTCGCGCCCCGCACCGCCTCCGGCACCCGGTCCCCAGGCAGGGCGGCCACCCGCTTGATCAGCCAGCCATGCTGCACCGCTCCTGGTGAGCCGCTCAGTGGCGGAAGCAGGACGACCACGGAGCCCACCGACAGCCGGCCCCGGCGGCACCGGACGAGGGCCGTGTCGCCGTCCTGGTAAGCCGGTTGCATGCTCGTACCGACGACATGGACTATGACGAGCGAACGCACCGCCAAGACAGCGAGAGCCGGTGCGGCGACGCCGCACCCGGCCAGCCAGAACCAGGTGCCCATAGCACCACTCGCTAACCAGGAATCCACCCCTGACCACCTCACCCCGCTCGACTAGCGCTTCACATTCTCTTCGCAACCTTGCAAGCCAGGGTTCGCGGCCGCGTCAACAATCCGTCATCAGCCAGCCATGACTCGTCCCGTCACCCGCGTCCGTTCTCCCTGCCGGCCGGACCTCAGCACGTGGACAGCCGCTAGACCCTCGGGTACCGAGCGGCGGGCGGTTGGCGGCCGTCGGCGAACACGTCGTACAGGTCATCAGCGACCTGGGTGATGACCTCGCGGCCTTCCAGGCCCGCGAGCAGGTCGCGGTCAATCGCGTCAACACCGAGGCTGGTGCCGAGGAGGTTGCCGCAGATCGCACTGGTGCTGTCGCTGTCGCCGCTGTGGTTGGCGGCATGCAGCACACCGGACCGGAAGTCGGTTGCGGTCAGCGCGCAGTGCGTCGCTATGGCCAGGGCTTCCTCCGCGACCCAGCCTTGCCCGAGCGTGGCGAGCGCGTCCGCGCTCAATGGCCCGGCTTCAGCGGCCTGCACTGCGGTGCTCAGCGCTGTAATTACCTGTTCGGCACCATGGGTTTCCTGGAGCCTGCGGATCGCGGAAGCGGCGGCGCCGTGCAGGTCGCGGCCGTGACCGAGTTCGCTGATCATCAATGCGAGGGCACCCGCGGCGAGGTAGCCGCTGGGGTGACCATGAGTGAGGGCCGCGGCCTGGCAGCCGATGGTGAACGGGCCGCAGGCCCCCCGCGTGCCGACGAGGCGCGCCCTCAGGCGCCCCGAAAGCGACCGGGACCAGCAGGGCCAGCCCAATCGGGGCGACGCGCATGACGCCGCCACAGCCCTTGCTGTCATTCGCGGGGTCATGCATCGATCCAGGGTGCCCCGCGTACAGGGCATTCAGGCAGGTGGTGCCCGGGCTGCGCGCATGCTGGAGGAAGCCCTGGCTGACCAGCCAGTCGTCGCCCGCGACCTGCTCGCCAGGCGACTGGGTGAGCAGCCAGCGCCGGTAAGCGCGCCAGATGGCTGCGGCGGGGTCTCGCCGGCCGGGTGGCTGCAATTGGTCTCGGAGCAGTCCCTCCGCGGTGAACAAGGTCATCTGTGTGTCGTCGGTGATCGCTCCGGTCCGGCCGTAGCCGGGTACGTACCCGGTGACCCCGGCCGGGCCGTACTCGCGACGGATCTCGGCCAGGGAAAGGAACTCGATACCTGCGCCGAGCGCATCACCTACCGCGCCGCCGAGCAGGCAGCCACGGTACCGGTCACACAGTGCCGTCACTGGGCGCCCTCGACTGCGATCGCGAGGGCTGGATGGCCGGGGTCGGCGCCGATCCGCATGGCGAGGACTGGGTCGAGCGGATAGGTCCGCTCGACCGGCAGCATGTCGGCGGCCTCGGCTGGCTGGCCGGCCCGGACGAGTTGCTCGACCTGCTGGACCGTGGGTGTGATGTCACTGACCGAACAGATCCATTCGTCGACGTAATGGCGGACGGCATCGCCGGACAGGCCGATCTGGATCGCCCGCCGCGCGAGCCGCTGGCCGGTCAGGCAGCGGTCGGGATCCCACTGGACACGGACAGGCGAACCGGCCTTGGCGTCGGCCCAGGCTTCCGGGCTCGCGTGCTGGGCGTGCGAGAAGTGACTCAGACAGGAATGGGCCAGAGCCCATTCGAACCCGCTGCGGCTGACCTCGATCGCCAGGATGCGTTCCTGGCCGGGTTTGCGGGCCGCATCATCCAGCCGAACGACGGCTTGGCCCAGGTCATCCGGTCCCGGCTGAATGGTGGGACGAACGTGCCCGCCCGCACCGCAGCGTCGGCGATCTGCGGCGCATACGCCTGGTAGACGATGACTGTCCGGGCTGTGTAGGCGGCGCGGACCAGCCGGGGTCCAAGGTCGTTCATTGGTGGCTCTCTTCCTGAGGCCGGAGCATCGGCGGGTGCAGGACATCGGCGTCGCCGCGCCGGTACATCAGTGGCGGCCGTCCCCCCGCCGACCCGGCCGCTGCGGCCGGTGACCGCTGTGCCTCGACTACGAAGCCCTCGGTGCCCAGTACCTTGCGCCGGAAGTTCCCCAGGTCGGGCGCTTTCCCCCAGACCGCCGCGTACACGCGGCGGAGGTCGGCGAGGGTGAACGGTGCCTCGACGAAGCTGGCGGCCAGGGTGGTGTATTCGAGCTTGGAGCGGACCCGTTCCAGCGCGTCGCCGACGATCTGGGCGTGGTCGAACGCCAGCGGCGGCGCATCGGGGCCACCGTCTTCCAGGCCGAGGTCCTCAACCGGCCACCAGCGCGCGGCGGCCGCGTCACCGCCGGGCCTGGGGTCCGGCAGGCCGGGAGCCAGCACGACGTGGGCGACCGAGACGACCCGCATCCGCGGATCCCTGCCAGGGTCGGAGTAGGTGCGCAACTGCTCCAGGTGGCCGGTGAACGCGGTGACCCCGGTCTCTTCGGCCAGTTCCCGCAGGGCCGCGTCCCCGGCGCTCTCGCTGGCCCGGACGAACCCGCCTGGCAGCGCCCAGTAGCCCCGGAACGGGTGGTCGCGGCGCTGGACCAGCAGCACGGTGAGCACGCCCGCGCGGATGGTGAAGACCGCCAGGTCCACCGTGACAGCGAACGGCGGGAACTCCCCCGGATCATAGGAACGCAGGAACTCGCGCTCCCCCACCTGGCCTTCAGCACTCATATCGCAGCCTCTTCCGCTACGCCGTCCGTGACCGCCGGGCCGAACGCCGCCCGCCACCGCAGGGCCGAGTCAGTGACACGGACCGCCAGTGTGAGCCGGTCCTCGATACTGCCGGTCAGCAGCACCCACGAGTGCCCAGCGGCGGTCAGTGCTTCGGTGAACCACCCGGTCATCGCGGCCCGGACCGCAAGGTCTCCTTCGCGCAGGCCGTCGTCGTGCCACGGCACCCCAACATGCGAGGTGACCAGGTAGACGTCATGGTGCGGGAGCCCGGCCGTCGCCCACGGCTGCGGTCCGCGGGCCTGCCCACCCAGGTAGCGGCGTTCCCAGACGGAGGTAGCGAACGCGTCGGTGTCACAGACCACGAGCGGTGACCCGGCTGTCGCGGCCTGGTCCTCCCGCCGGGTCTGCTCAGCCGCGACCGCGTCGAAGTCCGCCGCCGTCCATACCAGCTCCGCCAGCGGCGGTTCGGGCTGCGCGGCGGCCGCAGCGGCGGCACGGGCCTCCCGCCACTTCGTGACGGTGTAGTCCCGCCCGGCTTCGCTGACGCAGCAGGTCCGTGCCCAGGCCCCGCCGCGGCACCGGTAGTGGCCGGCGAGCAGTCCGGCAATGGTGGAGGTACCGGTCGACTCCGCACCCACGACCACGACCCGCGCGGCCAGTCCAGCTTGCGCAGGTACGGCCAGCTGGTCCCAGCAGCCAGCCAGGTCGGCCCTGATCTGGCTGGCTGAGACCGGGTGTGTCAGGCGGCCGGGGTCGATGCTGACGTGCTCGGCGCCCAGCCGGGCCGCCAGTTCGTGACCGTACGGCTCACTGCTGAACACCGCGTCCACCGGTGGCCTGCCGTTCGCGGCCATGGCGGCGCTCATCACCGCCACCTGTGCCCTCCAGACTGCCTCGTCGCCGAAGTCCACCGGCACGTCGCAGCGCACCCCGGTGACTGTGACGGTGGGCAGGCCCCCGCAGACCGCCCGCAGCCAGGCCACCCGGTCCATGAGCGGCACCGTCTCGCACGCGGCAGCCATAACCAGCACCGTGACCTGAGCGCTCCGCGCGGCAGCCTGCTCGATCAGGTACTGGTGGCCACGGTGCGGCGGGTAGAACTTCCCCACCACAAACCCATGACAGAGCCGGGTGCTCACGCCGCACCCCCTCCTGCCACGGCGGCTGGCTCCGGACTGGCCTGGACGGTGCGCGCCGACCGCAGGGCCCGCCGCCAGGTGCTCACTCCCACCAGGCACATCGCCAGGAACAGCACGTAGACAACCGCGGTCAGGTCCAGCCGCTTGACCACATACAGCGGGATGTAGACGAGGTCCGCCATGATCCAAAACGCCCAGTTCTCGATCTTCTTGCAGTTCAGCAGGAACTGCGCGGCCAGCGAGACAGCGGTCGTCAGTGCGTCCCAGAACGGCGCGATGTCATGGATCGCCCGCAGCAGCACGGTCAGCCCCCACGTCGCGGACACCACGAACAACGCGCAGCCAGCCAGCAGCGGCCACCCAGACCTGGCCACCACCAGCCGGGTCCGGTCCGGCCCGCCGTGCAGCCACTGCCACCACCCGGCGAACCCGAGGACGATGTAGACCACCTGCAGTCCCGAGTCGGCGAACAGCCGCGCCGAGGCGAACAGGACCAGGAAGAAGGCGCTGTTCGCGATGCCGACCGGGAAGTTGCTGATCCGGGCCAGCACGGTCAGCCACACGCTCGCCGCCCCGGTCACGAACCCGAGCAGCTCGGCCACGCTCACATGGTCATTGCCGAGGGTGAACAGCGCCACGTTCAGCGGCGCCAGCAGATGCGCCAGTCCCGCCACTTGCCCTCCTACTTTTAGTCAATACGACTATAACTAGGGGACCGAGCCTCGTCCAGCGCACCCAGGCCGACCGTGCGGGCAGGTCATGGTCAGGGCGGCGAGCAGGTGGGCGAGGACTCCCGACCGGCGCGCGGTGGCGCGCCCATACGCCGGCTAAGCGGGCTGGGTTTCCCGGTGGCGGAGGGTGCCGTCGGCCATGACGTCGCCGTCGGGGCAACGCCACTGGACCCGGCCTCCCTCGAACTGCTCCTGGTACAGCGACGCGTACAGCCCGCCCTGGCGGAGCAGGTCACGGTGGGAGCCGCGCTCCACGACACGCCCGCCGTCGATGACGTTGATGGCGTCCGCGTTGACGATGGTGGACAGGCGGTGCGCGATAGCGATGGTGGTCCGCGACCCCATCAAGGCATCGAGGGCCTTCTGGACCTCGCGCTCGCTTGCCGTATCCAGGGCAGAGGTGGCCTCGTCGAGGATGAGTACGCGGGGGTCGTGCAGCAGCACCCGGGCGATGGCCAGCCGCTGCTTCTCCCCGCCGGACAGGCGGTAGCCGCGCTCTCCCACGACCGTGTCGTAGCCATCGGGGAACTCCACGATCCGGTCGTGGATGTAGGCCGCCCGGGCGGCTTCCTCGATTTCCCCGCGGGTGGCCGACGGGCGCCCGTAGCGGATGTTGGCCAGGATGGTGTCGTGGAACAGGTAGCTCTCCTGGGTCACGAAACCGATGGCGGCCGCAAGTGAGGCCTGCCGGACCTGCCGCACATCCATGCCGTCGATCTGGACCGAGCCACCGGTGACGTCGTAGAGGCGCGGGATCAGGTAGCTGATCGTGGTCTTGCCGGCCCCGCTCGGCCCAACCAGGGCCACGAGATGGCCTGCGTCGGCGGCGAGGCTGACGCCCTTGAGCGCCTCGTCTGCCACGTCCGGGTAACGGAAGTGGACCTCGCGCAGTTCCACCAGGCCACCGGCTGCCGTGACCGGCAAGTCGACCGCGTCGCAGGCGTCGACGATGTCGGGCACCACGTCGAGGTACTCGAAGACCCGGTCGAACAGGGCCAGCGACGACCGCAGCTCCACCGACACCTGCAGGAGCTGCCCGATCGGGAAGTACAGGCGGGTCTGCAGTGTGGTGAACGCCACGATGGTGCCCGCCGAGATGCCAGCGTGGTGTGCGAGGAGAAGGCCCGCAATGAGGTAGATCGCCGCCGGAGTGATCGACAGGAACGACTGCACGATGGCGTAGAAGCCCTGGCCGATCATCTGCTGACGGACCTCCAGGTCCGCCAGGCGCTGGTTCTCCTGGTGGTACCGGGCGGTATCACGCGCCTGGTTGCCGAACACCTTGGCCAGCAGCACCCCGGACACCGACAGGGTCTCCTCGGACAGGGCGCTCATCGCGGCCAGCGACTCCTGGGTCGAGCGTGCCACCTGGCGCCGCCGCTCGCCGACCATCTTGGTCAGCCAGAAGAACGCCGGCACGGTGATGACCGCCACGATGGTCAGCTGCCAGCTGAGGATGACCATGGCGACGATGGTGGATGTGAAGATGACGACGTTGGCCAGGATGGTGGAGGCGGTGGTGGTGACCACCGACTGGACCCCGCCGACGTCGTTGGCCAGCCGGGACTGGATCTCCCCGGTCTTGGTGGCGGTGAAGAACGCCAGTGGGAGCGTCTGCAGGTGCGAGTACAGCCGGTCGCGCAGGTCCCGCATGACCTGCTGCCCGACCTTGGTGGTCTCGTAGGTCTGCAGGATGCCAATGGCCCCGTTGACGACGGGGACCACCGCCATGATCCCCACTAGCAGGAAGAGCAGGTGGAGGTTGGGCCCGCCGCGCACGAACAGGGCCTTGTTGAACACCGCCTGGATGAGCAGCGGGTTGACGATACCGATCGTCGAGGTCAGCACGATCAGCCCGACAACGAATGCCACCTGGGCCCGGTACGGGCGGAACAGCGGCACCACCCGGCGGGCGGTGTCCCGGTTCACGTGGGCGCGCGGTGCCTCCACGCTCGGCATCCTAGGTCCAGACTCCGGTCGTGGCCTACGGCCGACCCTCCCCGGCGCACGGCAACGCGGAAGAATCCTTGTAGGAGTCCAGCGGGCTTGGGTACGGACGCTGACACGGAGGACGAATCGATGGTGATGCCGTTGGCTGGCCGCATAGTCGCGGCGGTGCTCGGCGCTTCGCTGGTGGTCATGGCGTGGTGGAGCGTGATCGGGACGCTGATCGTGCCCCGGTCGGTCAGCAGCCGCCTGACGCGGTGGGTGGACCAGCTGGTCGACTGGGTCTATCAGTGGGTGGTGGCGCGCGCAGCCGACCACGGGCGGCGGGACCGGGTGCTCGCCACCCAGGCGGCGTCGGTGCTGCTGGCCCAGCTGGCGGCATGGCTCTTCGTTGCCTTTATCGGGTTCGGCCTGCTGCTGTGGCCTTTCGCCGCCCATGGCGTGGTGTCCGCGTTCACCGTCGACGGGGCCTCGCTGTTCACCCTCGGGTTCGCCGTGCCATCCGGGACGGCGCCGACAGTAATCGTCTTCCTGGCGGCGGCGACCGGGCTGGTGATCGTCGCGCTGCAGATCGGCTATCTGCCGACCCTCTACGGGGCGTTCAACCGCAGGGAAACCGAGGTGGCACTGCTGAACGCACGGGCGGGGGTCCCGTCCTGGGGCCCTGAGCTGCTGGCGCGCACCCACTACGCACTCGGGTCGGGCGTGTCGACTCTGGACACCATGCCGGACCTGTACGCCCGCTGGGAACGCTGGGCAGCGGACGTTGCCGAGAGCCACACCACCTACCAGCCGCTGGTCCGGTTCCGCTCGCCGGGGAAGCTGTCATCCTGGGTGACCGCGCTGCTGGCCGTGCTGGACTCCGCCGCGCTGTTCCTGGCGCTGTCTCCCAAGGAGGCACCGGTGGTCCCGGCCCGGCTGTGCCTTCGCAGCGGGTTCATCTGCCTCAACCGGATCGCCCAGGCCATGGGCTTCGACATCCCCGATGACCCAGGCCCGAATGCCCAGACGACCGTGACCTATGACGAGTTCCTGGAGGCGGTGGCCCGGATGCGGGAGGTCGACTTCCCGATCGAGCGTGACCCCGAGGAGGCCTGGCCGGACTTTGTCGGATGGCGGGTCAATTACGAGCGTGCCGCCTATGCGGTGGCCGCCGCGGTCTCCGCCGTGCCGGCCCTCTGGTCGGGCCCGCGCCGGCACCCGATGTCGCCGATCCCGCCCATCCGCCCACAGCGCGGCAGGCCGCCCGAAACCCGCTAGGGGCGGCGCGCGTGGTTGGCTGGTACGGCCGTAGGCTCCGATACCTGATCTGACGCGAGGGGGAAGCCGTGGCCAGACCGGTGCGTGTAGTGGGCTTGGGTGGGTCTCTGCGGGCGGAATCCACCAGCCGTACCGCGCTCCAGGCAGCGCTGGAGGGTGCGGCCGCGAGCGGCGCCGAGGTGGAGCTGATCTGGGTCCGTGACCTGGCTCTGCCGCTGTACACCGCCGAGCATGCGATCCCCCCGGGCGCTCACGAGTTCGCCAATACCGTGCACCGGTCGGACGCCATGATCTGGGCCAGCCCGACATACCACGGTTCGGTTAGCGGCTCGTTCAAGAACGCACTCGACTGGCTGGTGCTGTTGGCGGAAAGTGACCCGCCGTACCTCTCGAACAAGCCGGTCGGGCTGGTCACCACGGCTGGCGGGGTGCAGGGGCTGCAGGCGGTCAACTCGATGGACTTCATCGTCCGCGCGCTCCGCGGCTGGAGCGTGCCGCTGGTCATGCCGGTGCCGCAGGCATGGCGGTCGTTTGGCCCGGACGGGCAGCTGACCGACGAGGCCGTCGCCGCGCAACTGCGCGCACTCGGCACCGAGGTGGTGCGGGCCGCCCGTCAGTTCCAGGCGGAGGGCACCTGCGACTACGCCGATGACAGGCAGTTCGCCGCGCCTGGCTGATTTCCATGATCGGAGAAGGACTCTCAGTCACTACGACTGAAAAGTCTTCATGATCATGGACTTCAGCCCCGGGTGAGGGTGGCGGCTAGCTGGGGGAGGAAGTACTGCCAGCCGGCGCGGTGCTCGGCGCGGGCGGTGAGGTCGGCTTCGGTGTCGCCGTAGCTCCCGTGCTCGATTGTCAGGCTGACGGGCTGGCCGCCGCAGACGTTGACCGTGACGGTGCGGCCGGTCTCCTCCTGCCCGTCCCAGGACCAGCTGAACTCGAGCTGGCGGTCTGGCTCGTAGCCGAGGACACGCCCAGTCATCGTCCGCCCGAGCGCCGGGAACCGCACCAGGTACGGCCCACCGACGGTCAGTTCGGTGGACAGTTCACCACCGCCCCACCAGCGGGCGAGCAGCGGCGCGTTAGTGAAAGCCGACATCGCGCGGGCCATCGAGCACCCCGGCAGAACGACCACCGACCGCACCAGCGGGCCGGCGTCCTTGACCGAAACCGAGTCAGCTACCACAGTTGCCTCCCCTGGCAAGCCTTGCCGCCCGCGGCTGGAGCTGGCCGGAGATAGTGCAGCACGGCGAGCACGCGGCGGTTGTCAGCCTCCGAGGGAGGCAGGTTGAGTTTAGTGAAGATGCTCGCGATGTGTTTCTCGACCACTCCGGGGGTGACGACGAGCAGGGCGGCGATGGCGCTGTTGGACCGGCCTTCGGCCATCAGGGCGAGCACCTCGTTCTCGCGTGGGGTGAGGGCGGCCAGAGTGTCTGAGCGCTGGCTGGCGCGCAGGAGCTGGCTGACGACTTCCGGGTCGAGTGCGGTCCCGCCGGCCGCGACCCGGGCGAGGGCTTCGGTGAACTCGGTGAGGTCGGCGACCCGGTCTTTCAGGAGGTAGCCGGTCCCGGCAGCGTCGGCTCCCAGCAGGCGTGCGGCGTAGGTGGTCTCGACATACTGCGACAGGACCAGCACACCGGTGTCCGGGTGGTCGCGGCGCAGCTCGATCGCGGCGCGCAGCCCTTCGTCGGTGTGGGTTGGCGGCATCCGGACGTCCACCACTGCCACGTCGGGGTGGTGTTCGGCGACGGCGGCACGCAGGGCAGCGGGGTCGCCGACCGCCGCGCTCACGTGGTGACCGGTCTCGGTGAGCAGGCGCGTGAGGCCCTCCCGGAAGAGGGCCGCGTCCTCGGCTATCACGACCCGCAGAGGTGCGGTCATTCTCACCGGTCCCGGGTGTGCAGCGGCAGCATGATGCTCACGCGGGTGGGGCCGCCCGGTGGGCTGGTGAGGTCCAGGTGGCCGTCGACGGTCCGCACCCGCTGGGCCAGGCCGGCCAGGCCGCCACCAGGTGCCGCGGCGGCCCCGCCGCGGCCGTCGTCCGCGACCACCAGCACCAGGGTGGCTGGGGTGCCGGTGGCGGTGATCGTGATGGCGTGCGCGTGGCTGTGCTTGACCGCGTTGGCGAGGAGTTCGGCGGCGCAGAAGTAGGCGATCGTCTCGATCGCCGCGTCCGGCCGGGCCGGGATGTCGGTGACGAGCGTGGCGGGGATGGCGCTGGTGGTGGCCAGGGTGGCCAGCGCCTCGGCGAGGCCTGCGTCCAGGACAGGTGGGTGGATGCCTTTGACCAGGTCGCGCAGTTCGGCCAGGGCCTGCTTGGCGTCGCGGTGGGCGGCTGTGACGAGTTCGGCCACCAGCGGGTCGGCGTGTGCGCCGAGCCTGTCGCTGGCCAGGCCGAGGTTCATGGCGAGCGTGGCGAGCCGGATCTGGGTGCCGTCGTGGAGGTCGCGTTCGAGGTGGCGCAGCCGGGCGGCCGCGTCTTCCACCGCCAGTGCCCTGCTCTCCTCCAGGTCCGCGACACGCTGGGCCAGCCAGCCAGGACCGAGCATCCCCCGCATCAGCCACCGGTCCCCCGCGTTGACGGCCCGCGCCAGCCAGGGCGCCACCACCAGCATGGCCGCTCCGGCGGCGAAGGCGGCGAACGTGCCGGGGAAGGTGGCCACCTGCAGCGCCCCCAGCGGGGTCAGCGCGAGCGCGGGCGACAGGTGCACGGTGGGCGGATGGTTGCGGAAGCCGTGCCACCACAGCGGGTAGGTCATGTCCACCGGGCCAATCACCGCCATGAACGCCGCGTAGCACTGCCCGGCCGTGAGCGGCAGTTTCACCAGCGGATAGGCCAGTGCCCGCCAGCCTGGGCCGTCGGCCAGCCTGGCCCACAGCCGGCCAGCGAGGCCACGGCCGGCCCGCCGCTGCCGCGGCGGTGGGATGCGCTCACCGAGTAGCCGGGCGGCCATGCGGCGCTGGGCGGCACCCACCACCCGGCCCGCCTGTGGCGCCACGATGGCCAGCAACACCAGCACGGCCAGCAGGATGCCGGCGAACAGGAACGGTGCTGCCGCAGGGGGATGGGTCTTGGCTGTCGGCACGTGCTGGCTACCGCCATAGACCGCCAGCGTCCCTGCCAGGGGTACCCCGCCCAGCACCAGAAATGGCAGGACCACGACAACCAGGGCGAACAGCGCCGAAGCCGCGCAGTAGGCGAGTTCCCGCGCTGAACGGGCACTGAAGGTCGCCCGCACCGCCTGCCACACCCAGCCGGCCAGCCCGCCGCCCCGCGGGACCGGTGCGGCGCCGGGCAGACGGCCTGCTGTCCCGGTCATGGCCGTGGTGCCGCCAGGGTCGGTGCCGCCCATGGAACCAATTGTGCGCTTGCTCAGGCGTCACGGCGGGTGAGCACCCAGCCGCCGGCGACCAGCGCCACCGCCGCGTACAGGCACAGCACCCCCAGTCCCGCCCACGGCGACAGGAAGCGCGGGCACATGGCGGCGTGCGCGGGGCAGTTCTCGGGCTGGGTGGTGCTCAGGGAGTTCCCGATGATCAGGATGGGCAGCCAGGCCAGCATGGCCTGGGTGAAGAAGCCGAGGATCTGCGCTCCGACGTAGACGCCGCCGATCAGCACCGCGACCGCCACCCCGGTATGGCGGATGACGGCGCCCAGTCCCAGCCCGATCAGCCCGACCAGGCAGAAGCTCGTCCCGGACAGCAGCACGGCTCGTGCCACCCCCGGGTCAGCCAGGGACGGCGCGCGGATCGAGGCTGGCAGCGAGGCACTGCCAGCGAAGAACGCCAGGAACGCCGCAGCCTCTCCCACCACCAGCGCAGCCGCGCCGAACACCGCCGCCTTCGCGGCCATCAGCAACGGCCGGTGCGGCACCGCGGCCAGCGTCGCGCGGATCATTCCGGAGGAGTACTCCCCCGTCATCGTCAGGATGCCGAGTACCCCCGTGAGCAGCAGCGGCGGGATCATGCCCGCCAGCGCGTTGTTGGTCAGGTCACCGTGGGCGTTGCGGGTGTTGACCCCGATCGTGACCGCCAGCACCGCCGCTGCCACGGCACTGAGTGCCAGGGTCCACCACGTGGACTGCATGGTGCGGAGCTTGATCCATTCCATCTGCGCAGCATGCCGAAACCCCTGGTGCCCCAGGCTCGTCTCAACCATGGAACTCACCTGCTCCCCTGCTCGATATGGGCGGCCGGGCTGGCCGGGTGCGGGGCGGCGAACGGAGCGTTGCCGCTGGTGAGCGCCAGGAACACCGCTTCCAGCGACGGGCCCCGCGAAGCCAGTTCGGTAAGCGGGGCGTCGGCGAGCAGCCGGCCCTGGCCGATCACCACCACCTGCCCAGCCATCAGCGCCACCTCACTGATCAGGTGGCTGGACACCAGCACCGTCCGGCCCTGCCCCGCGAGCGATGCCAGCAGGTCCCGGACCCAGTGGATGCCGGCCGGGTCGAGTCCATTGACCGGCTCGTCCAGCAACAGCACCGGCGGATCCCCGAGCAGCGCGCCCGCCAGGCCCAGCCGCTGCGACATACCGAGTGAGAACGTCCCCGCCCGCCTGCCTGCCACGTCCGCCAGGCCCACCATCGCAAGCACCTCATCCACACGCCGATGAGGAACCCCGTTGCTGGCGGCCAGCGCGGCCAGGTGCGCGCGGGCGCTGCGGCCCGGGTGGAACGCCCTGGCTTCGAGCAGTGCCCCCACCTCGCGCAGCGGCCATGTCAGATCCTGGTAACGCCTGCCGCCCACCAGCGCCTTGCCAGCATCCGGGGTGTCCAGGCCCAGGATCAGCCGCATCGTGGTCGACTTCCCCGACCCATTAGGCCCGAGGAACCCTGTCACCACCCCCGGCCGCACCGCAAAGCTGAGCCCGTCCACTGCCAGCACCGGGCCATAGCGTTTTGTCAGCTCGCGCACCTCGATCACAGTGCCTCCCAGGTGACTGTGCGGCCAGGGACGAAACCACCGGGCCGCGTACGGATGTGACCACGCTAGGAACCGGGGCCTGCCTGGCGGAACGTGGTTGTCACCCGTCTTCACCCCGGGGTTAACCCCCGCCACCGCCCTGCGTCATATGCCACCTGCGGTGCGTTAGGTACGGGACGGGGCGGGTAGGTGAATCTCCTCAAGGACGGAGGTCGATGCCGTGGACGACACCGCCAGCCCGACACTTCCGATTCACCAAGCTTCCACCAGTGAGCTGGTCAAGCTGTTGTCCGAGCAGGTTTCAGTACTGGTGCGCGATGAACTGAAGCTCGCCAGCCTGGAGATGAAACGCAAGGGCCAGCAGGCCGGCCTCGGCGTAGGGATGTTCGGGGCCGCCGGTATCGGGGTGCTGTATGGCGTGGGGTGCCTGATCGCCTGCGTGGTCCTCGCCATCGCCCACGTGGTATCGCCCTGGCTGGCAGCGCTGATCGTCGGAGCGGCACTCCTCATGGTCAGCGGCGCGGCGGCACTGGCAGGGCGGGGACGGCTGCGCAAGGCTGTGCCCCCCATGCCCGAACACACGGTTGAGAGCGTGAAGGCCGACATCGAGGAGATCAGAGAGAAGGCCCACCATGACCACCATGAGACCAAGCCGAGGCAAAGATCCCGGCCAGCAGTCCGCCGTGGATGAGACGGCACAGACCGGCCAGGCGAAGGCAACGGATGCCGACGAGCTGACCGAACAGATCGAGCAGGCCCGCGGAGACCTCGGCGACACCGTCGAAGCCCTGGCAGGCAAGGTGGATATCAAGGCACGCGCCAGGGAGAAGGCCGCTGAGGTGACCAGGCGGCTCAAGTCAGCGGCGGTCGAGGCGGGCAGGCGGACGGCAGGGCGCGCGGGGGACGTGCGGGCACAGACATCGCGTGCGGTCACACCCGTGGGTAAGCGGGTGACGGCCGCGGGGAGCAAAGTGCGCGAGGTGACCCCGGCCCCTGTCCAGCGGGCAGTCGCGACCGGTACTGAGCGGGCGAAGCGGGCGTGGGTGCCACTCGCGGCAGTGACCGCGCTGGCCGCTGGGGTCGTGGTGGCCAGACGGCGGCGCACGTCCGGCCACAAGGGCGACTTATGAGTCGACTCTCTTTATGAGAGTTGACTTGCACAAATTGCAACGACGCCACTATAGTCATGCGAGTCAGCTCTTAGGAAAGGGAAAGACTCTCATGACCGAAACCCGTCTCACTGCTTCGTCCCGTACGCTCGACCTGGGCAACAGGCTGGCAGTGACCATCAGCGAGTACGGTGACGCCGCGGCATCCGGCGGCCGGGGTCTACTGGTCCTGCACGGCGGTGCCGGACCACAGTCAGTGGCCGGACTGGCGGCCGCGCTCTCACAGCACGCGTACGTGGTTGTCCCAACGCACCCCGGTTTCGACGGCACCCCCCGGCCGCCGTGGGCCGACTCCGTCGCCGACCTGGCCGACGCGTACCTGGACCTGCTCGATGCGCTTGGCCTGAGCGAGGTGATGGTGATCGGCAACTCCGTCGGCGGATGGATCGCATCCGAGATGGCGCTCCGCGACATCCGGGGCCAGGTCAAGTCGATGGTGCTGATCAACGCGGTCGGCATACGTCCCGACAACGCGACACAACTGGTTGACATCCGTCCGCTCCCACCAGCCGCGATCGGCAAGCTCGGGTTCCATAACCCGGCGTTCCGGCCCGACCCGGCTGCGATGAGCGAGGCGCAGCTTGCCGTGATGGTCGCCAACCAGCAGGTGCTGGCGACCTACGCAGGCGAGCAGTTCATGTTCGCGCCGAAGCTGCGCCGCCGCCTGCACCGCGTCACTGTGCCGGTGCTGGTCGTCTGGGGTGAGCAGGACGGCGTGGCTTCGGCAGACTACGGGCGCAGCTACGCCAAGACGTTCGCCAACGGCCACTTCCAGCCCATCGCCGAGGCCGGGCACCTCCCACACATCGAGCAGCCCGCTGCGGTGCTGGGCGCCATCGCGGACTTCGCCAACAACGTGGTCGAACCCGGTAGTGACTGACCTGCGACACGCAGCCGCGGGC
>DASYYE010000278.1:0-13014 GCA_035946955.1 Streptosporangiaceae bacterium
TTCCGCTGTGGGAGGCCAGCAGCAGGCGCTGCCCACCTGCCTCCCCATCCCCCTTCACTGTGCCGAAGGAGAGCGCATACCCGTAGCCCCACCGTGGTGTGAGCGGCTCACCCACCGGGGTGCCGGTCAGGGGGTCCCACAGCCGCACGGGGTCATCGTGGGCGGTGGTGGCGAGGAGGAACTGCCCGTCCGGGGTGGTGGCGAACGCCACCGCCCCCACGTGGTGGCTGTGGCTGGCCAGCGGCCCGCTGACCAGGGTGCGGCTGGACAGGTCCCAGACCCGCGCCGCCCCATCGATGTTGCCGGTCGCGAGGAGGAACCGTCCGTCCGGGCTCGTGGCGGGAGCCACCACGCGGACCCCTGGCTCCTCAAGTGGGTCACCGGACTGTGACTGGGTGAGCGGATCCCAGAACCGGACTGTCCCGTCCCAGCTGGCCGAGACAAGGAACGGCACACCATCGGGTGCCGTGGCGAACGTGACCGACCACACCACATCGTTATGACCGGTCAGCGGCTCACCGATCGGCATGCCGGTGAGCGGGTCCCAGATCCGCAGCGTTGTGTCCTCGCTGGCGGAGGCGAGCAGCCAGCGCCCCCCACCCGCCTCTGTATCCCTCTTCACCGTGGCGAACGCCAGCATGTATACGGCGCCCGTATGGCCGGTCAGCGGCTCACCGATCGGCACGCCGGTCGATGCGTCCCACAGCTGTACGGTCCGGTCGAGTCCACCGGAGGCGAGGATGAGCCGCCCGTCTGGGGCATTGTCGGCCGCCACCCAGTAGACGTCGCCGCTGTGGCCGGTCAGCGGCCCGCCGACCGACATGCCGGTGAGGGGATCCCACAGCCGCACGGTCCGGTCGTCACTGCAGGAGGCGAGCAGGAGCCGCCCCTCACCCGCCTCCCCATCCCCCCTCGCTGTGCCGAACGCCACAGCGCCCACCATGCCGTTATGGCCGGACAGGGTGAACAGCGTGTCGTCACGACGCGCGGCTGCCAGGTGGGTGCGGTACAGCGGCCGGACCCCGGCACCCGCCGCCAGGTGTGCGCCGGTCAGCGCCCGGGTGGCCTCGGCGAGGTAGGCGGCATTGGCATTGACGTCGCCGCCGAGCAGAGGGCGGGCACGGCGGTAGGCGCGGACCGCGTCATAGGCCTGCGGGCCCGTTGCCCACAGCAGGGGACCCAGGGTCGCCGGGTCGGCCGCCGCGAGGAAACCGGGCTCGTTGACCAGGGTGGCGAAGATGCCGGGCCCGGCGTCCGCGGTCTGCTCAGTGATGCGGGCGAGCAGGCCGGGGGCAGTGGCTGGCCAGTCGCGGCCGTCCGGGCCGACGGGCACGGCGCTCAGCAGGTCGCTGTCTGCGCTCACATGCTGTGCACGGCGCCGGGCCCTCCGTGCTCGCAGCCAGCCCGCCACGTCAAGCCCTCCCGTGGCCACCTCCGCGGTAGCCTCTCCACCGTCGCAGAATGTATCCCCGGCGCCAGCGTCCCACGAACGCCCATAGAGGCAGGTCCGCGGCCGCTCGTGGTCAGGCACTCTGGTAGGACTCAGCGTCGCATGCTGGGTCGCGGTGACAACCTTTTGGATGGTGCGTTCCGTCTAGCCCAACGGTGGGCCGGTAGCGGCGGTCACTGCCCTAGTCAAGGCGGATTGCGCGGGCATCTGACCCACCGGCGCGGCCTGCGGAGACGCCCAGGAATGGCTCACTCACAAGACCGTGCCATTACTGATCATTGACACTTGAATTACCTGAAATGTACCCTCCCAAGATGCGAGCACTATGGCGGGAGCATCGGCAGGCAGTCTCCGCAGTCCTCAGCGTCGCCATTGCGTGCGCGGGCCTGGCCATCCTCGGGGGTGGTGCCGTCGCCCTGGCGGCTGCCCAGGGCAGGTCCAATGCCCTCCCGACGTGCCCGTTCTGGACGAACGCCACGCCTCCGGTGCGCCAGCCCACGCCGTTCATCCCGCCGCCGTCGCTTGCCTCCCAGTACTCATTGTCAGGCCGGCCGCCAGCACCGAAGTTCGTGTCGGGGTCGCTCGTCAACGGCCAGGTGACGATCACCTTCGACGCCGTGCCCGGCGCGGGCTCATACCGGCTGTGGCGCAATGCGATCGCGGTGGAATGGGTCCAGTCGACCGGCGCGGCCACGTACACGGTCACCGACCCCAGCCCGTGCCAGGGCGCGTTCTACACGCTCGTCGCCAACCCCGACGGCACCACCGGCACCGAAGGCCAGCTCTCCCACCCGCTCCGGCTCATGTCCAATGGCACGGTCACCCCCTGGAAGATCCCCACCGGCCAGACCATGCCCATGCTCGTCACCTCGTACAACGACGGCGGCACCACCGCGTCGGGCTACCCGGTTGGGGCGGGCATGTGCGCCGTGGACCCGCGGGTGGTCCCCTGGGGGACCCGCTTCTGGGTGCCCGACTACGGCTGGTGCTATGCGGGCGACATCGGCACCTGGATCCAGCACCACACGGTGGACGTGTGGCTGCCCGGCACCGAGGCCAACGGGTGGGGTGTGCAGGACCGCACGATCACCATCAACAAGCAGGGCAGCTAGCGGGGGCCGCCCAGCTAAGGGCGGCACTGACGGCGCTCGTGGATCCGGCGCTGCGCGCCCACCGCGATCTCGGCGGTGGCGACCGGCAGTGACGCCAGTTCATCGGCTCGCTCATGGGTCAGCGCCGCGGCGAACAGCCCGGCTTCCACCTGGATCGGTGCCCCGGTGGCCAGCGCCAGGTTCACCGCGTCACTCGGCCGGGCATCGACCTCCTGGCGTCCGGCTGTGCCGTCCACGACCACCAGCGCATAGAACACCTCGGCGGCCAGACGTGTGATCCTGACCTCCGCGACGCGGGCGCCAGCGGCGCCGACCAGGCTGGCCGCGAGCTTATGGGTGAATGGCCGCGGGGTCTCCGCCGACTCCAGCGACATGGCCATGGCGATCGCCTCGGCGGGCCCGATCCAGATCGGCAGCTCGCGCTCCCCGCCGCGTTCGGCGAGCGCCATGACGTAGCAGCGCTGCCACTCGTCCCCGTCCTGGGACATGCGGATCCCCGACACCATCACGTCGACCCATTCCGCGGTATTCGTCGCCACTTTCGCCTCCACCTGTTCGATGCCGGCCAGCGGTGCAAGCCCTGGTGCCAGGGATGCCCTGGCCTGGTGCAGCCGTGCCTTGACCGCGTTCACCGAGATGCCGAGTTCCGCCGCAACCTCGCGCTGGGTCAGGCCCAGCAGGTAGAACAGCAGCACCGCATCACGCTGGCCGTCCGGCAGTGCCGCGACGGCGCCTCGGACCCGGGCCGCGATGTCGGCGAGTTCCGCGGCCTCTGCTGGGCCGGGCGCCTGCGATGGCCGCTCGGGCAGCGTGCCCGGCAGTTCCAGCCGGAGCTGACGGCGCCACCGGCGCGCCACGTTCAGCGCGATGCCGCAGAACCAGGCGCCGAACCTGTCCGGTGAGCGCAGCCGGTCAAGGTCGGTCAGCACCGCCACGGCGGCTTCTTGGGCCGCGTCACGTCCCAGTTCGGCCGAACCCAGCAGCCGGGCGGCCAGGAACACCGCCGTCGGCCAGTGCCGTTCGATGAGTTCGGCCAGTGGCTCTCTGGCGCCGGTGAGTGCGGCACGCACCAGTTCGGCATCGGGCTCGCCCAGCGGGCGCGATCCATGCGGCGCCCCCGCACCGTACGGGCGAGACAGGCGCAGCTGCGGGTATCCCACGCCTCATAGTGCCAATAACGAACGACAGGGTTAGCTCACCTGTAAGGCGACCTGGCCGAGTCACTGGTCGCGGAGCCGGTGAGAGGGACCAGCCCGGAGGAGTGATCATGGCAACACGGACCTTGCTGTGGCGCGGGCTCGATGAGCCGCGGATGGAGATCGTGCACGTCGAGAGCCTCGACCGTGCCCACGGCACACAGATCGGCATCGCCTACGAGCTGCGGTGGGAGCTCGACGGGGCGGTGCTGGAACTGTCCATGGACGGCGGCCCCGGCGTCCGGGTCGAGCTGGGCGGCGCGGACTTCTTCGACCTGCACCACTGCGCGTTCTTCAACTCCCTGCCGGTGGCCCGCGACGGGCTCCTCACCGAAGGCGCGGCCGCCCGCGAGTACACCATGCGGTTCGTCCGTGTCCCGGAACTGACCGCGGAAGCGGCCTGGCAGCGTTACGAGCCACTAGGCAACCGGATGGTGCGCTACCGCTCCGCCGGCTACACGGCTGACATCAGCTTCGACGCGGACGGGTTCGTCACCCTCTACCAGGACTATCTCGAACGCCTCGGGTGAGGCAGCCTGGCCGGCGACGGGCCAGCGGTTGTTCAGCGCCGCCACCCAGGCAGGCCCCTGGCGCCAGCGGCAACCCCCGCGGCCACGGCGGTCTGGATCGCGAGCACCACGACGACCCCGGTCCTGGCGCCGACGCCGTCGCCGGCCAGTGCGAGGAACAGGCTGCCCAGTGTCGCCACGCCCAGCGCCAGTGCGGTCTGCTGGGTGGTCGCCAGCACACCACTGCCAGCCCCGGCGGCATGCGGCGGAACCTCGGACAGCACGACGCCGAACAGCGGGCTCATCAGCAGGCCCTGTCCGAACCCGGCGACAGCCATGCCGGGGGCGAGCCAGGCCAGTGCCGGCGGCGACTGGGCCAGGTGCGGCCAGCCCAGGTAGGCGGTCGCCGCGATGGTGACCAGGCCGATCCCCTGCAGGATGCCGCCCGCGGTGAGCACCCGGGCGCCGTAGCGGGACAGCAGCCGCGAGGTGGAGAGCGACGCGGCCAGGAACGCGGCCGCCATGGGCACCAGGGCCGTCCCGGCGGCCAGCGCGCTGTCGCCCAGGACTTGCTGGGCCAGCAGTGCGTAGCAGAACATGAACCCGCCGAAGCCGGCGAAGAACGGGATCGCCAGCGTCAGGCCGCGGCGCATGCTGGCGTGGCGCAGCAGCGAAGGCGGCACCAGCGGGTGCCGGCCGGCCCGCTCGGCCCGCCTCTCGGCAACCCAGAACGCGGCCAGCAGCAGCGGCGCCAACCCCAGCAGCACCCAGGTCCAGGCGGGCCAGCCGAGCGAGCGGCCCTCGGTGAGTGGGATGAGGACCGCCAGCACGACCGCGCCGAGCAGCACGGTGCCGGGGCCGTCGATGCGCGCCGCCGCCGGGGCCCGGGTCTCTGGCACATGCCGGCCGGCCAGGATCAGGCCGGCCACCCCGATCGGCACGTTCACCAGGAAGATCGGGCGCCAGCCGAGCCCAGCGATGTTGGCTGACACCATCAGGCCGCCCAGCAGCTGGCCGATGACCGCGGCCAGCCCGCCGGTCGCACCGTAGCGGCCAAGCGCGCGTGCCCGCCGCTCCCCCGTTGTGGTGGCCTGGATGGTCGACAGCACCTGCGGCACCATCATCGCGGCCGAGGCGCCCTGCGCGGCACGGCCGACCACGAGCGCCCAGGCGTCCGGCGCCAGGCCGCAGGCGAGCGAGGTGACGGTGAAGGCGGCCATGCCCGCGAAGAAGAGCCGCCTGCGCCCGGCCGCGTCGCCGAGCCGGCCGCCGAGCACCAGCAGCAGCGCATAGGCGGTGGCATACCCGGACACCACCAGTTCCAGTAGCGGCTGGCTGGCGCGCAGGTCAGCAGCAATCGTCGGCAAGGCGACGTTGACGATGAAAAAGTCGACCATCGGCAGCAGGACGCCGATGAGCACCGTGGCCAGGCCCAGTGGGCTGAGCGGCCCCGTGGCCGCCGGGCTGAGCGTGCCCGCGCCAGCACGTTCTGGTTCCCGTGTGTCGAGCGTGATCTGCGCGATATCCGAAGACATGCCACCAGCCTGCACGGCCACCTTAGCCAGGTACTAGAGCCTGCTTATACTGGTACCATCACTACCTGGCAACAGCCTTAGGTTGGATGCATCATGGTAGCTGTGACCACTGACATTTCCGAGCGGCCACCACTCGCCGACGAGCGGAACATGCGCCGCCACGAACTGGCCGGGTTCCTGCGCAGCCGCCGGGAGCGGATCACCCCGGAAGACGTCGGGCTGCCGCCCGCTCCCCGGCGGCGCACGCCGGGGCTGCGCCGCGAGGAGGTCGCCACGCTGGCCGGGGTCGGCGTGACCTGGTACACCTGGCTGGAACAGGGCCGCGACATCAATGCCTCTCCGCAGGTGCTCGACGCCGTGGCGCGCACGCTGCTGCTCGACCCACACGAACGCGAGCACCTGTTCCGGCTCGCCGACCTGCCCGACGGCAACGGCCACAGCGACTGCCAGGCGGTGCCGCCCACCGTGCAGGTACTGCTGGACAAGCTCGACCCCTACCCCGCCGTGGCCCGCAACGCCCGCTTCGACATCCTGGCCTTCAACGACGCCTACGAAAGCCTGGTCGGCCCGCTCGCGGGACGGCCGTTCGAGGAGCGCAACACGTTGTGGCTGATGTTCACCAACCCGCAGTGCCGCGAGGGGACGCTGGACTGGGAGGTGAGCGTGCGCCGCATGGTCGCCGAGTACCGGGCGGCCATGGCCGAGCACGTGGCCGAGCCGGCCTGGAAGTGCCTGGTCAGCCGCCTCACCAAGGCGTCGGTGGAGTTCGCGGAACTGTGGCAGCGGCACGAGGTGGCCCAGCCGGAGAACCTGACCAAGCGCTACCTGCACCCGCAGGCCGGGCTGCTGCGGCTCAACTACACCCACCTCTGGCTTGGCCAGCGGCTCGGCACTCGGGTGACCACCTACACCCCCGCCGACGCCGAGACCGGGCAGCGGCTGGCGGAACTGACCCACCCCCTGGCGCGATCCGTGAGCGCTCGAGGCGGGTCTTGACCCTGCCGAATCTCTACGCTGTCAGGTGTGCCGCCACCAGGTGAGGGCCCGTTCGAGCTGGGGACTGACGGCCCCACGTCGATCGTCGTCGGTGTTGATGGTTCGGTCACCGCGGCGCGGGCTGCCTGGTACGCGGCCGGCCTGGCGCGGCGACAGCACGCCAGGGTGACCGTGGTCTATGTCGCCCCCGTATCGTCGCTGGCGGCATCGGTGCCTGGCGGTTCTGACCTGGAGGTCGCCCGCCGGGACGCGCAGGACCGGGCCGCTGAGGACATGCGCCGCAGGACCGCGGCATTCGCCCAGGAGCTGGGCGTCGAGATCACGTTCGTCGCCGCCCGGGGCGACCCGTTCACCGAGTTGTCCCGTATCGCCGAGCAGACCCGCGCCGACGCGGTGGTGGTAGGCGCGTCCGCGCGCGCCGGGCACAGGCTGGTCGGGTCGCTGGCGGTGCGGCTGGTGAAGGCGGCCCGCTGGCCGGTGACGGTGGTGCCCTGAGGAGAGAGCCCTGGCGGCCACCGAGGTGCGGTTCAAGTGCCATGGCAAGGAACCTCTTCGTCACTGCGTCAGCAGCTTGGTGAGCACGGCCGGGTCAGCACCTGCCACGTCCACCACCTTGGACCGGCTGGTCATGCCCGACACCAGCGTGACCGCTTGCGGGCGGACACCGAACGCTGCGGCGACCGCGGCCAGTGCCGCCGCGGTTGCCCGCCCATCCACGGCGGGCGGGCTGACCCGCACCACCAGGGCGCCATCGTGTCCGCCGCCCACGCCCGGCCGCCTGGCCCCGGGCTTGACCCAGATCGTGACCCGCACCAGCCCAGTGTGCGCCCGGTAAGAGGCACACCCGGGTCATAAACCAGATGACCCGCGCCAGCGTGTGGCCCAGACTGCCGTAGTGGACGTTGCCAGGTTCATCCGCGACGGGTTCGTAGCGGTCCGTGGCGCTGTGGACCCTGCCACTGTTGCCACGTGCCAGGAGCTGATCTGGGAGTCCATGGCCAGGCAGGACATACACCGCGACGATCCTGCGACCTGGCCGCCGCTGGTCCAGATCGCTGACCTGAGGGCCGGGCCGTTCGCCACCGCCGGCATGTCTGCAGCCCTGACCGCCGCCTATGACGAACTGATCGGCCCGGGCCGGTGGAGCCCGCCGCACGAAGCCGGCAACGCCGTGGTGGTGCGGTTCCCGTCGCAGGAGCGCACGGACGCCGGATACCACATCGAGGGCAGTTACCCCGGCCCGGCGGGCCAGCACTGGTGGGTGAACATCCACTCCCGCGCACGAGGGCTGCTGGCGCTGTTCCTGTTCACCGACGTTGGGCCAGATGACGCGCCAACCCGGCTGGTGTGCGGCTCACACCTGGCGGTCCCCCAGTTCCTCGCACCCTACGGCGAGGACGGCACCGACTCGGACAACGAGTTCTGGTACCCGTCGACGCTGTGCCGGCCGGTCGCGCATGCGACCGGCTCCGCCGGGGACGTGTTCTTGTGCCACCCGTTCATCGTGCATACCGCGACCTGGCCGCACCGCGGGACGGGCCCGCGGATGATCGCCCAGCCCGCCGTGCACGCCGCTGATGGGTTCGCGGTGGACGGCACGGACCCCTCGCCGGTGGCGCGGGCCATCGTCGCCGGGCTGGCGGCACCATCCGGACAGGGCCGGGCTGGGTAGAGTCGGGTGGTGCCTGAACTGCAGCCGCTGCACGCTGACCATGCCCCGGCAGTCCTGGCCTTCGAGCTGGCCAACCGCGCCTACTTCGCGGCCTCGATCTCCGACCGCGGCGATGAGTTCTACGATCACTTCACCGACCGGCACAACGCCTTGCTGGCTGAGCAGGCCGCCGACGTCGGCGCCTTCTACGTGCTCGTCGCCGATGACGGCTCGGTCCTGGGCCGGTTCAACCTGGTTTTCGCCGAGGACGGCGCTGCCGAACTCGGCTACCGGGTGGCCCAGCACGTCGCTGGCCACGGCGTGGCGACCGCGACCGTCCGGGAACTGTGTCAGCTGGCGGCGGAGCGGCACGGGCTGCGCACACTCCGAGCGGCCACCACCCAGGCGAATTTCGCGTCCCAGAAAGTACTGACCAAGGCCGGGTTCGTCCCGGTCGGCCCGGCCGACCCGGCTCATATTGGCGGTAAGCCAGGCACCTGGTATCAGCGTGACCTAGCGGATCCACCCGAGGGGGGCTTGCTGTGAACGACTACCCGGCGATGATCGTCACCACCAACCACGTCGAGCCCGTTCCGCGGCGCATCCGCGCGTTCCTGGCCGGTGAGAAGGTGCTCGACACGACCCGGGCACTGTATGTGTGGGAGTGGCCCAACTTCCCCCAGTACTACATCCCGCTCGCCGACGTCAGCGCAGGTCTCCTCCTCCCCGAAGGCGGTACCCAGCAGACCCGGCGTGGCGCCGCGCAGTCCCACACACTCCGGGTCGGGGAGGTGACCCGGCCTGGTGCCGCCCGCGTGTTCGCTGACTCCCCGGTGGCGGGCCTGAGCGGGACGGTCCGGTTCGACTGGGCGGCACTGGATGCCTGGTTCGAGGAAGACGAGCAGGTGTTCGTGCACCCCCGCAACCCGTACGTGCGGGTCGACGTGCTGCGCTCCACCCGCCGGGTGCGCGCCGAACTCGACGGCGTGGTCCTCGCCGAGACCTCCTCGCCCGTGATGCTGTTCGAGACCGGCCTGCCCACCCGGTACTACATCAACAAGGCAGAGATCGCAGCACAGCACCTCTCCCCGAGCGACACCGTCACCAGCTGCCCTTACAAGGGCACCACCAGCCGGTACTGGTCAGCCAGCATCGGCGACACGGTCCATCGCGACATCGCCTGGTCCTATGACTTCCCGACCCTGCAGGTGCAGGCCATCGCGGGCCTGGTGGCCTTCTACAACGAACGCGTGGACCTCTTCCTCGACGGCGAGCCCCTGCCACGCCCCAAGACGCTCTTCTCCACCGCCAACAGCCCCGCCAGCTCACCGCCACACAACACCACCCGCTCCCTGGGCCGTTGACTACCTTGGTGGACTCCAGCGTCATCCTCGACATCGTGATGGCGGACCAGACCCGGCCGGCATGGAGGCTGAATGACCGCGACACGCCTGGTGTCCTACCAGGACCAGGACACCCACCTGACCGGGTTCCTCGCCTGGGATGAGACAGCACGCCAGCCCTTGCCCGGCATCCTGCTCGTGCATGGCGGCGGGGGCCTGGACGACCACGCCAGGGGCCAGGCGGAGCGTTACGCGGCACTCGGGTACGCGGTGCTGGCCGGTGACATGTTCGGGGAAGGGGTGGCCGGTGACCGGGAGCGCGTAATGGCGTGCCTGATGGCGCTGCGTGACGACCCTGCGGGCCTAGCCCGCCGGGCCAGCGCCGGGATGGCGGCCCTGGCATCGTGCCCGGAGGCCGGTGGGTGCTTCGCCGCGGTCGGCTTCTGCTTCGGCGGGCTGACCGTTCTCACGCTCGCCCGGCGCGGGGCTGACCTGAGGGCCGTCGTCAGCATGCACGGATCCCTGGCTACGCGGGAGCCTGCCGAGCCCGGCGCGGTCACGGCCAAGGTGCTCGCGTGCCATGGCGCCGAGGACCCACACGTGCCACTGACCGACGTCGTCGCCTTTGCCGCAGAGATGGACCATGCCCAGGCTGACTGGCAGCTCACCATGTACGGCGGCGCGGTCCACGGCTTCACCCACTCACACGCCGTCCCCGGTGCTGTCCCGGGCGTGGCCTACGACGAGCACGCCGACCACCGGTCCTTCGAAGCCGCCCGTGCCCTTCTGGCCGAGGCCCGCCTCGCGAGCCCGGCTCTGTGACAGGGGTGCTACCGGAGGGTGGCGGACGGCACTGACAGGCCGAACAGCGGTGCTTGCGGCAGGTCGTCGTTCAGCACGTCCTGGTGCAGGCGCTGCAGTCCTGGGTGAGGGTCGAGGCCGAGTTCGTCACGCAGCAGCGCCTGCAGGTGCCGGTAGGCCTGGAGCGCCTCACTGCGCCTGCCCGAGCGGCTCAGCGCGGCGATGAGCTGACCGTGCAGCCACTCGTTCAGTGGGTGAACCGCGACCAGGGCACGCAACTCACCAACCAGGGCATGGTGGCGGCCCAGCTCGGCGTCGGCGAGGATCCGCAGTTCCAGTGTGCGCAGGCGTTCCTCTTCCAAGTGGACCGCGTGCCCCGCCAGGAGCCGGCCGGTGGTCACGTTCGCCAGGGCCGGGCCACGCCACAGGTCCAGTGCCCGGCGGAGCACGTCTGCCGCGGCCTGCGGCTGGCCGGACTCCAGCAACTGGCGGCCCTGGCGGGAGAGCGCCTTGAAGGCGTGCGCGTCCACCTGTTCCGGGCTGACGCGCAGCAGGTAGCCGGGGGCGGCCGTGACCAGCCAGTCGCGCACACCCAGGCTGACCTGGCGCTGGCTGAAGGCCCGGCGCAGCTGGTAGATGTAGGTCGCCACGGTTGTGGTCGCACTGTGCGGCGGCTCCTGCCCCCACAGTTCCTCGATGAGTGAGCCGGTCGGCACGACCTGGTTGGTCTGCAACAGCAGCAGGGCGAACACCCGGCGGACCTTGGGGGCCGTGGGGGTGCAGGCGGCCTCGCCGTCGCAGACCTCCAGCGGGCCCAGGATCTTGAACCGCAGCCCCGGCGGGGCAGGTTCCGGGACGACCGGGTCCGGCCCGGCTCTGCCCGGCCCAGCGGAGGAGACCAGCATCAGGCCGACCCGGGGGGAGGGGCGCGCGGACGCGAGACGCGAGGACGCGGCCAGGCCAGGGACCGCGGGTACGGTGGGCAGCGCCACCACGGACGGGACCCCGAGCTCCCCAAAGACCTCCCGGGCCTGCTCGCCGTGGCGGCGTGCCTGCTCGCGCTCGCCCATGGCGTGGCAGGCTGCGGCGAGGCCCGCCAGGGCGCGTGCCTGCTGGTAGCGGTCGCCGGTCTGGTCGGTGAGGGCGAGCGCGGCACTGTGGCAGGCCTGCGCCTGTGCTGCCTGCCCGGCCGCGAGCAGCGCCTCCCCGTCACCGTTGAGCGCGTCCGCCTCGCCGCCGCGGTCGCCGATCTGCCGGTACAGGGTCAGGGCCGCCTCGTGATGGCTGGCGGCCTGGCCCGGTTCACCGCGAGCGCGGCAGGTCTCCCCCAGCCTGGCCAGAGCCCGTGCCTCCTCCCGCTGGCTGCCCGCCTCGCGGGCCAGCGCCAGTGCCTTGGAGTGGCACTTGTACGCCTGTTCGGGCTGGCCGGTGGCGAGCAACGTCTCCCCCGCCCCGTTGAGCGCATCGGACTCCCCGGCCCGGTCGCCGACCTCCGCGAACAGGGCCAGTGACTGCTGGCGGCTGGTGGACGCCTCGTCGTAACTGCCCCGCCGGTGCCACACGTCCGCGAGCCCGTTGAGCGCATGGGCCTCGATGTAGGACGAGCCGACCTCCCGGGCGACCGCGACCGCCTGGCGCTGGTAGGTCACGGCCTGCTCGTAAGCTCCCTGCCGGCAGTACGCCTCGCCCAGGTTGTGCAGGGCGTTCGCCTCGGCGAACCGGTGGCCGATCTCCCGGAGCAGCACGAGGGCCTGCTGATAGTGGCCAGCGGCCTGGTGGTAGCAGCCCTGCCGCAGGTCGAGCAGGCCCACGTTGGTCAGGTTGACCGCCTCGCCGAGGCGGTCACCCACCTCGCGGTAGAGCGCGCGGGCCCGGTCATAGCGCTCGCGCGCCTGCCGGTAGTGGCCCTGCAACGAGGAGGCGGAAGCACTCGCGCCGAGGCTGCGGGCCTGCAGCAGCCGGTCGTCCGTGCTGGCGGCGAGGTCGATGGCCTGGCCGAGGCACCGTGCTGCCTGCCCAGGGCGGCCTCCCCGGGAGTGGATGTGGCCCAGCCCGATCAGGGCACGGGCCTGGGCCGCGTCGTTGCCGCAGGACTGTGCGGCCGCCACCGCATGACGCAGGATCACGACCCCGTCGGTGTAGTGGTCGATGTCGAGGTAGCTGCCCGAGATCGTGTCGGCCAGGCGCGTGGTGTGGGTGGGCCAGCCGTGGCCGGCGGTGTGGGCGGCGACCGTCGCCAGGGTGGCCAGTTCCTTGTCCAGCCACGCCCGTGCCCGGGTGGCCTCACCAACATCGGGCAGTGGCGCGGCTGTGGGCGGCGGGTCTGGACGGCGGTGGCGCAGGGCCGGGGCGAGGCCGTCCATGGCGGCGGCGCTCGCGGCCAGGTAGTAGTCGAACAGACGGGTCAGGGCCGCGTGGCAG
>DASYYE010000279.1:0-24516 GCA_035946955.1 Streptosporangiaceae bacterium
GAGCTGGCGGTAGGCGGTGACGGCTTCTTCGATGGCGGCCAGCGCGCCGCCCAAGAGATTATCTCGATGGCCTGGAAGGGCTGGCGGACCGGTCGCACGGCGGTGAGCTGCTCGCACCAGAGGCGTGCCGAGACCAAGGCGCTGGTGGCCGAGTTGGATGGGTGCGCCGGTCGGGGAGGCAGGGCGCAGCCGGCGGGAGCTGGGCAAGCGAGGGCTTATCCGCGCGCGCAGGGTTCTCAGCCGCGCTGCTTCGTCATACGCTCCGCGCTAGCGGCCGTACCCGGCCAGAAAGGCGAGGTAGCTATGCATCCAGTGCAATCGCTGACACCACTGAGGTCTGCGCGTGCCGTCACTTTCGCGGCTCCTGTCGCTTGCGCGTTAGTCCTGCTGGTCAGCACCACTGCCAGCGCCAACGTGACAGTCACCCAGGTCAGTCACGACATCTACACCGATACGCAGGCCCAGCACAACACCGAAGTCGAACCGGACACGTTCGCCTTCGGCAATACCATCGTCTCGGCGTTCCAGGTTGGCCGGGTCTTCGGCGGCGGCTCGTCCAACATCGGCTGGGCTACCTCCACCGACGGCGGCGCCACCTGGACACACGGTTACCTCCCCGGTATCACGACCAACGCAGGCGGCACGTTCGGGCAGGCAAGTGACGCGTCCGTGGCATTCGACGCCAGGGACAACGTCTGGATGATCTCATCCCTCGGTATCAGCGGCTCCGCCGTGGAAGTACTCGTCAGCCGCTCCACCGACGGCGGCCTGACGTGGAACAACCCGGTCATCGCCGCCACCGGCTCGAACGACAAGAACTGGACCGTCTGCGACGACAACAGCACCAGCCCTCATTACGGCAACTGCTACACCGAGTACGACAACACCAGCGCCGGTGACTCGCTCCGGATGCGGACTTCCACCAACGGCGGCGCTAGCTGGGGCGGGGCGCTCGCGCCCCGCGGCAGCCCCAGTGGGCTCGGCGGCCAGCCGGTCGCGCTCCCCAACGGCGATGTCGTAGTGCCGTTTGAGTCACTGAACGGCAGCATCCGCTCGTTCCGCAGCACCAACGGCGGAGTGTCCTGGCGCGGCACGGTGCTGGTCTCCAACATCAGCCACCACAACGTCGCAGGGTCACTGCGCGAGAGCCCGCTGCCATCGGCCGAGGCCGACGCGGCCGGCACCGTGTATGTGACCTGGGCGGACTGCCGGTTCCGCTCGGGCTGCCCCAGCAACGACATCGTGCTGTCCAAGTCCACCAGCGAGACCACCTGGGCGGCCCCCATCCGGGTTCCGATCGACCCGGTCACCAGCACCGTCGACCACTTCACCCCCGGCATCGCCGTGGACCGCTCGACCTCCGGCGCGACCGCCCGGATCGGCCTGACGTACTACTACTACCCGACCGCATCCTGCACGGCCTCGACCTGCCAGTTGGACGCCGGCTTCATCTCGTCGGTGAATGGCGGATCCACATGGAGCGCGGCCACCCAACTGGCTGGCCCGATGACCTTGTCCTGGCTGCCGAACACCTCACAAGGCAGGATGTTCGGCGACTACATCTCCACCTCGATCCCCCCTGGCGGCAACGCTTACCCGATCCTGCCGATCGCCAACGCGCCCACGGGCTCCACGTTCGACCTGGCGATGTATGCCCCTAACGGCGGCCTAGCCGTGGCCGGCGGAACCCACCGCGCCGCGCCTGGCCGACGAGCGGCTACGGCATCGCCCGCCTTCCGGCCCACCATCCCACTGACCGCTCACTAACCGCCTGTCCTGGTGGGACCGCTGCCACCGGTCCCACCAGGACAGGCCCGGCATGGGTGGGTCCGGCGGGTGATTTGATCATCATCTGTTCCTGTGACCTGGGCAAACGTATCGTCAGCGGGTCACCTTCGACCAACAGGCCGTGGTTCGCATAGTGATGCGTTTGGTACTAGGGGGTAAACAACCTCCAGTGCCCCTCGGAGACGACTTCGACGTTGCCCTCGGTCACCTTGATGGCGGTCTGGTCGTCGATCGCGTACGTCGGCGCTGGTATCTTCGCGGCCCATTGTTCTGCGATGGCCATGTCTTGGTGGTCCGCGTTGTCCACATGCGGAATGACCGCGAAATCAACCAGTCCGGCTCCCCGGGCTTTGACCAGGATCATGCGGAGTTCGCCATCGGCTGTATCGAACACGATGTCTTCCGTCGACAGCGCTTCACCGCTGCCGCGGCGCGGTTCATGGTAGGTCTCGGCAAAGGTGGAGGCCGCTGCGATGCTCCCGGCGCTCACCCCTAGGTAGACCGTCTCGCTAGGCAGCGACGGCAAGACGTCTGCGAGCCCGGACTGCCGCATCCAGTACGACAAGAACACTGGGTCACCGCCCCAGACCAGCAGGGCGTCGGTCTCCTGGACCGCCGGGACCCAGCATTCTTCGTCGATGCTGGGCAGCACGGAGAGTTCCAGCACTCCCAAAGACTTCCAGCCCAATCCGGCGAAGGGACTCTTGCTCCTCCCGCAGATCGCCTCCCATGCGTGGCCAGCACCGCCGGGGAAGGGGTATATCGCGGTTGGAATGACAAGGGCGCTGGACTCCTCAATCGGCTTGCCCAGCAGGCCAAGAAGCGCGTCGTGGATGCTCGTGTTCGCGATGCCAGAAGACGTCAGCAGAAGTCTCATGACGTTCCCTCTTTATCGAGCAGTGACATCAGGTAATCCTCCAGTTCGCCGAAGCTTCACTCCTGGCTGTCGTGCTTGGTGATGTGGTCACGGTCGGCCTTGTCAGGGAACGCCATCGTCACCGTCAGCCTGGTCACTGGTCTAACCCCCACCTTCTCACCCGGCCCGGGCCTCTGAGCTTGCCCCAGCCTCCCGGCGTTCGGTGTTGGGCAGCCGGACACCCGGTTGTCCAGGAAGCGATCTGAGCGAGCCGGGCCCACGTAGGGCCTTGCGGCTTCGCCCGTTTACCGCCCCCACAGGACGCGGCGCCAGAATCGCCGCGTCCGTAGCAGGAACAGCCACTCGCGCGCCGACCACCGCAGCACGGGCTTGTGGATGCACAGCCCTTGGTCGCCTGGCAGCAGGCAGTCCCCAGAGCAGTTCCCTAGGCAGTGGCGGCAATGGCGGAGCGACGGCATCGCGTATTCTCCCTGGCCGAGCAGGCAGACCGCTGACAAGCGACCCGGCATTCGTCGTGGCCAGTGTAGGCCAGGGAGCCTGGCGCCTTGACCAGGAGAAACGGAAGTCCTCTCTTCGCCGCCAGGCGCCGGCGCGTGACCGATGGTGGGGCCGTTTTGACGGAATTCTCCTGGCGATGGTGCGCACAAGATGCACGCCCCCAGAGCAGGACGCCGCTGTATTTCCGATCGTCTGTGGTTCTGCTGGGGAGGTACTCGGCCGCCGGGCCACCGGCCGGCGCCCAGCCCGTGTCAACTACAGCCGCGTCCCTGCGCACCAAGTCCCGGGGTTGCTTCGTCTGCATCCGGGGCAGACCGGATAGGCAGGGTGCTGAATCCATGTGGAGTTTCCCCGTCGCGGCCTGGGGCCTACCACGCTCAGCGCATCCTTGATCATTTCGGCTCGGCCGGAGGCTGGAACAAACCGGCAGCGGAGCGCCATGGACTACAACCACGCGGTCGAGACGATCGGGCAGGTCATCGACGCCGCCGGGGTCGCCGTCATCGTCATCGGCATGCTGATCGGCGCCGGTGCTGCCGCGGTCGGGCTCGGCCGTCATGAGACCGGCAACTACCGGCGCTTCCGCCAGCAACTCGGCCGGACGATCCTGCTCGGCCTGGAGTTGCTGGTAGTCGGCGACATCGTCCGCACTGTCGCCGCTGAACCCACCCTCACCAGCGTGGCGGTGCTCGCCATCATCGTCTTGATCCGAACCTTCCTCAGCTTCTCGCTGGAGGTAGAGCTGACCGGCCGTTGGCCATGGCAAGGCGGAACCGCCTCGCCCCCACCGGAATAGCCAGACGCTTGGTCGCCGCTAGCCGTGCTCTGCGCTGCCATCTAGCGGAACCGGAACGATATCGGACGCGGCAAAGACGGGCCCTATCTCGATGCCGAGCCGCTGGTAGACCTGAACGGGCACGGATATGTCCGCGAGGTAGAGGTCGCCGGCCCAGTCCCGCGCTGCGGGCCGTATCAGCCCTGCCTTGGGCAGAGCCAGGGTGAGGGTGGTTGCCGCCCTGGTCGTCGGGTCGAAGGCCTGGCCAGAATCCCCATCGAGACCGGAGGGGATGTCCAGCGCGATAGCCGGTGCGTCGGCTCGGTTGGCCGCCCGGATCAGGGATGCGATGGGTTCCCGCGGCATTCCCTGCAGGCTGTAGCCGATCAGGGCGTCGAGGACGACGTCAGCGTGCGCAAGCGTGTCGGGCACGAACTGTTCCGCACTCCACACTGGGACTCCCATGCGGCCAAGGATCTCCAGTTGATGAGCGGGGACTCCCCAGACTTCGCGCCGCGACTGACCAAGGACGACTGCCACCGTGGCACCCCAGATCGTCAGCCGGCGTGCGGCGACCAGGCCCCCACCGCCGTTTCCGCCGCTGCCGGCCAGCACCACGACCTGTCGCCCCGTCAATTGCCCGCCGAGCCAGTTGCGGGTATGAGCCGCCAGGCATCGGCCGGCGTTCTCCATCATCTGCAGTAGTTCGATGTGGAGTTCGTCGACCATGATCCGGTCGACCTCCCGCATCTGTGCAACGGTCACGGTCGGGATGACGCTCATACTGTCCTCGATCTGGTCCTGCCACGGGTAGACCCCAACTCGGCACCTCACACGAGCCGGATCGTCGTCTCAGTCCCGTCCAATTCATGCTCGCGTACGGGGGTCACCTGAGGTCGGAATGGGTTATGCCCGAGCCAGTGCTCCCGACACTGGCTGCCCGGGACTCGTTCCTCGCAGGCGAGCGCGCCGCAGCCCTGGTCGTTCTGCCTCGGTCTGGCGGCCTGTCCCGGATAGGGGGCTCGGTCAGCCGGGCATCCATGTCCAGGTTCGGCCTGCCCGATGATCTCGGGAGTAGCCTTTGGGTGGTCCTTGCCGTAAGAGCGCCGGCACCGACCTGGAGCGGGCTCGCCTGCGGAACCGCTGCGGGCTCTGTCACTCGACGAGGAGCAAACCGCCATGTCCCTTTTCCAGCGGGCACACGACATCGTGGCAGCCAAGGCCAACAAGGCACTCGACGCGGCCGAGAAGCCCGACGAGATGCTCGACCTTTCCTATGAGCAGATGCTCGACCAGCTCACCCAGGTGCGCCGTGGCCTGGTGGCTATTGCCGCGTCACGCAAGCAGATCGAGCTCCAGGAACAGCAGCTCCAGCACTCGGTGGACCATCTTCAGGACCAGGCCAAGGCCGCCCTCGCCCAGGGCAACGAAGACCTGGCAAAAGAGGCGCTCTCCCGCAAGGCCGCCGCGCAGCAGCAGATCGAGGCCTTGGAGCCCCAGCACCAGCAGCTCACCGAACAGGAGGAGAAGCTCGAGCAGACGCTCACGGCGCTGCAGGAGCGGGTGAACACGTTCCGCTCCCAGAAGGAGGTGCTGAAGGCCCAGTACACCGCGGCCAAGGCGGAGTCTGCGGTAGGCGAGACAGCGGCAGGCATCTCCACGACGTTCGGCGACACCGGGGAGGCGCTCCAGCGCGCCCAGGACAAGATCGCCAACATGCAGGCCCGGGCCGGTGCCGTCGACGAGCTCCTGCAGTCCGGGGTTCTCGAGGACGTCGGCGGGAACACCGACGACATTCAGAAGGAGCTGGACGAGGCCGGGACGGCCGCCCAGGTGGACAGCGAACTGGCCGCTCTCAAGGCGCAGATCGGCTCCGGCTCACCCACGCCCGAGATCACCTCAGGCTGACCCGCCGGCTCGGGCGCTTTGCTGGAAGGCCGTCAGCCGATGCCAGGATCGATGGCCAGCACCGCCCGGGTGAGCCGGGTTGTGCTGATCTACGGGAATTGGCTGTGCCTGAGCTGGTGCTCCCGACCCTAGTTGTCCGGGATTCGTTCCTGGCAGGCGAGCGTGCGGCCTGCGCCGTCGATGGCACGTCCCCTTCGTGGCTGGACAGCGCTGAAGCCGATTTCGGCGCCTATGTGGCACGATGCCGCCAGACCCGGCAGTTGTGGGGTGTCCCAACAAGCGAGTTCTGGTTCGTCAGCGGCCCGGTCTACTACGGCGCCATCACCATCAGGCAGCGGCTGACGCCGCAACTGCGCCGCGAAGGCGGCCACATCGGCTACATCGTGGTGCCCGCCTATCGGCGCCGCGGGCATGCCACGGCCATGCTTGCCGGTGCATGCACCATCTGCCGTACGTGGGGCATGACAGACCTGCTGCTGACCTGCGGTGAGGACAACACCGGCTCACGGCGGGTCATCGAAGCCAACGGTGGTGTCCTGGCGGCGGTGACCGACGGAACCTGCCGCTACTGGATACGACTGTGACAATCGCCAGCCACGTGGCTCCTGGCACTCACGCACATGCGCCCGGCGGTCAGCGACGCACGCTGGCGCAACTGAACGTGGTGGCCAGCTTGCCCGATCCCCATGCGTAGGGGAAGGTGACCGTGATCGTGCTGGCGGGTTTCCGCTGGCACTGGCGGAGCCACCTGCTGGCGGTGGGTTGCCAGGCCGAGGCATGTCCGTCGAGGCGGTGGACCGAGTAGCGGAAGTCGCTGGCCCAGCCGGCTCCCAGGACGGCGACCAGCGCGGCGGCCGCGACGACGGCCTTGGGGTGCGGCCGCCACCGGCGTGTGTAGGCGTCGGCCGCCACGATCAGCGCCGCATCGAGTAGCAGGATCGGCACCGTGGAGTAGCGGGCGCCGTGCTCCAGCCTGGGTGTGACTCGCAGGCCTGGCCCGCCCCAGCCGAACACTCCGCTGAACGCAGCGAGCAGGAAGCCACTCGTCACGGCGGTCACCACGAACACCCGGCACCGCCCGGGCTGGGTGAGGACCACGACGGCGAGGACGACGGCGATGAAGCCGCCCATGATCACGGTGGCGCCGGTCATCCCCAGGGCGTGGCGCAGCCCCCAGGAGATGTGCCAGCCGAGCGCCGGCAGCACAACCTCGTGGAGGTAGTACAGCACCGCATTGACCGGCTTTCGAGGCACGAACCGGGACAGATGGCTGGTCAGGATGACAATGACCTGCAGCAGGCTGCCGAGCACCCACCCTGCGGCCGCCGCGTGTTCGCGCGGTCGCCGGGGCACCGCGACCGCACGGGCCACGAACAGCGGTGCGAACAGCAGGGCGATCGAGGTGGAGGCCACTGCGGCGAACGCCACCACCGCGGTAACGGCCGCGCCGCCCCCGGAGCGGGGCCGCCACAGCGCCGCCCAGAACAGCGCGGCGAGCAGGTACCAGATGGAGTTGACGCCGTTGTCGGCGACTTCCAGCGGCGCCACCGGCAGCAGCACCACTGACAGGCCGACCAGGGCACGCAGCCAGCGTGAGCTGACATGGCCTGCGCTGGCGTGGTAAGCGAACAGCCCGCACCCGGCCGCGACGAGCGCACCGCCGACCGCGAGCACGGCCGAGGCGTCCTTGACCGGCACCAGCGCGGCAGCCTGGCCGATCAGGCGCGGGACCAGTTGCAGGTACCCGGCATAGGACTGCAGCAGCTGCCAGGGATGCGCGAGCGCCTGGGGGAGGTAGACACCTGGATCTTCCGCGTAGACCCGCTCCCAGGGCGTGCCGCCGACACGCGCCAGCATCACTAGCGCTCCGAGGGCCACGACCACGACCTGGACGGGAAGGAACGCCCAGCGCGATAGACCAGCACGGGGGGCTGGCTCGGCGGGTGCCGGGAACAGGTCGGCGAGCATGGTGCGGACGCCATGGCTCACGGCCGATGGCAGATTCCCCCCGGACTCGGCCTGACCGGGCGTGCGGACCTCAGACGCGGACACGGCTGGAACCTACCAGCATGTGCTTTGCCGAGCCGAACTAGTCGTCGTCGACGGATGTCCACCCGACGCGCCGGACTGCCAGCATGGTCGAGACTGTCCACGCCAGCGCCAGCAGGATTGCTGACTCGAACAGGCCGGGCAGCCAGGCCCCTATGTGAGAGTGCGACCTGATCTGCTGGAGCGTGGCGTTCGCTGGCGAGATGCCCACCACCAGGACGATGATCACGGCGGACATGGTGCTCAGGATGGCGTAGGCCGTTCGCCGGACCACAGGCGGGTTGAAGAATGCCCCCACGGCTGAACCCATGCCGAGGCAGATGGCCGCTGTGGCGAGCCCGACCGCGATCGCGGTGACCAGCGGGAGCACCCCACCATGGGGCCTGGTGTCCGTGACGACCTGATAGGCCGCGCCGACCAGCGCCAGGACAGCCCCACAGCCCAGCCCCGCCACCAGCACCGAGAGATGTGTCTTGAACGGGTTTCCGGCGGCTGCGGTACACGCGCGGGCGGCGGTTGGCTCAGCGGTCAGGGCCGACCGCGTCAGCCACGCCGCCGTAGGGACCAGTACCGCCGCGCTCCAGTCAAGCCCGGTGCTGAGTGGCTGGCCGCCGGAACCCCCGATGCCGATGACCACGACACCCGTCGCATAGAGGATCACCGGCCCGACCCAGCGGTGCGACCGCAGCAGCAGCCCTATCTGGTATCTGATCAGCGCAATCATGATGGCATCCTCGTCTCCTCGCGCACGGCCAGGACGTGTGCGCGGCCGTCAGCGAGGAGGATCCTCAGTACGTCGTCGGAGACATCGGTGTCAGCGCGGACCACGGTGCGGCCTGGCTCGGCGGAGACGTTCCGGACACCTGGGATCCGGCGGAGGCCGGCTATCAGCTCGGGACTGGCTTGGGACAGTTCTATCGCCGCTACTGGTGCGTCGTCCGGGCGGGCGGCCGCGACCGGCCCCGGGCCCTCGCTCACGGTCACCAGGCCGGCGTGGATCTGCCACCGCTCGTCCACCACGCTCGCCAGCCGGCGCAGGTCATGGTCCACGAACATGACCAGCCCACCATCGGCCAGCCGTTCCAGCACGGCGCCATCGATCGCGTCCCGCGCGGCAAGGTCGAGGCCGGTCCACGCTTCGTCCAGCACGAGCAGGCCCGGCTGGGCCAGCAGTGCCTGCGCAACGGCCACCTTCTGGCACATCCCCTTGGACATGGTGCGCATCGGCAGGCTGGCGTCATGGGCCGCGCCGAGCCGCTCCAGGTATTCGTCGATCCTGGCCGTCAGCGTCTTGCCAGCCAGCCCGTGGATCCGGCCCATGTGAACCAGGTAGTCGCGGGCCGTGAACGGGAGCGCCGGAGGGAACCTCTCCGGCACGTACCCGGTATGCGGCCTGCCGGTGATCTGGCCAGCGCTCGGCACGCACACGCCCGCGACCACCCGCAGCAACGTGGTCTTCCCGGTGCCGTTGCGGCCTTCCACCCGGACGAGCCGCCCGGCCGTCAGGTCCAGGCTGACATCGCGGATGACCCACGGCTGCCGCAGCCCGTAACGTTTGCCTACGCCTTCCAAGCGCATACACGACCTCCTGCGCTCCCCGAAACCATCATTGCGACTATTGGGGGAACGTGGGACGAATTCGGGCGCTGCCGTTAAAGACAGCGCGGGGCAAGCCGGCTGCCGGCCGCCGTCGGCCAGCGGGGCTGGGCCGGCTTGCCACACCTGGTTAGCGGCGTAGCTCGAAGGTGAGTTACTTGACACGGCGCAGGGCCAAGGCGGTTCCGGACGGGGGTCACCATGACCAGCAGGGCCTCGGCCTGTCCGCCATGGGCATAGTCCGCCATGGGCATAGAACGCTTCCGGCACACCCGCAGCGGTGGCAACCTCGGGCTCAACCCGTGATGAACAGGGGGTGCATCACCGTGAACCGGCTGGCTGACCTGGTCGCACCGGCACGCCTCGGCCGCGACTTCCGGTGGCTGCTGGCCTCATCATGGGTGACCAATCTTGGTGACGGGATCACGCTCGCCGCCGGGCCGCTGCTCGTGGCCTCGCAGACGCACAACCCGCTCGCCGTGGCGATGGCGGCGTTCCTGCAGCGGCTGCCCTGGCTGATGTTCGGCCTTTACGCCGGGGTGGTGGCGGACCGGGTCAATCGGCGGGCCATCGTGATCACCACCGGGCTGGTCCGGGCGGTGATCCTTCTCCTGCTCAGCGCGTCGATCCTCACCCACCGCGTCGACACCGCGGTGGTCCTGGCCGCCCTGTTCCTCTTCGGGGTGAATGAGACCTTCGGTGACACCACCACATCCACCCTGCTGCCGATGCTGGTCGGCAAGGAAGACCTTGGGATAGCGAATGCGCGCTCGTTCAGCGGCGTGATCGTGTGGAACCAGATGGCCGGACCACCGATCGGCGCTGCCCTGTTCGCGGTGGGGATGGTGCTCCCCTTCGTCAGCGAGACCGTGTGCGTGCTCGCCGGGGTGCTGCTGATCATGCGCGTGCGGCTGCCGGTCCACTCCGGCCAGTCCCGGGCCACCCGGGTCAGCCAGGACATCCGCGAGGGATGGCGCTGGCTGTGGACGCACCCCGCGGTCCGGACTCTGGCGATCACGATCTTCACTTTCAACGTCACCTTCGGTGCCGCGTGGTCGGTGATGGTCCTCTACGCGCGGGAACGGCTGGGCATGAGCGCGTTCGGCTTCGGGCTGATCATGACCGCGTCGGCGGTGGGAGGCCTGCTCGGTACCGCTTCCTACGGCTGGCTGGAGCGGCGCATCCCGCTGGGCGTCATCATGCGGGGCGGCCTGATCATCGAGACACTGACCCACCTCGCGCTCGCACTGACCCGCTGGATCTGGTTCGCGCTGATCGTCTTCACCATCTTCGGCGCGCACGCGTCTATCTGGGGCACGACATCGACGAGCGTGCGGCAGCGGGCTGTGCCCACCGAGTTCCAGGGCCGCGTCAGCAGCGTCTACATAACCGGCGTGGTCGGAGGCATCGTGATCGGCTCCGCCCTGGGCGGCGTCGTTGCCTCGGTGTGGGGCATCACCGCGCCGTTCTGGTTCGCCTTCGTCGGCTCAGCGCTCATCCTCGTTCTCATCTGGCGTTCACTGCTGCAGATCGCCCACGAAGACGAGAACCGTCATGCCGCCACTGCCTCCCAGGCGTCAGTCAGCGGGATCTCCTAATGCCGGCGTCCGGCGTTACGGCTGCTGCTCGCCGCGTACGTCCTGTGCCCACAGTTGCAGGTCCCGCCAGTCGATGACCGCCATCTTGGCGGCATGGACCATCGTCGCCAGATCCCCGCGGGAGCAGATGAGGATGTTGAGGATCACATCATCGGGCGGCGTGATCTCTCCATAACAGTCATGCCAGGCATACTCGGTCAGCTCAAGCAGGTCGAGGCCGGCGGACGCCGCTGACTTGCCCAGGACGGATTCCACCAAAGGCGCGCGCTCGGCCCTGCGCGCGTCCCTTCCGATCGCCACAAGTCCTCCTGCAAGGGTGCGCCACATGGTGCTGCGCGAGACTGAGGCCGGGCACTGGGTGGTCGTAGGCGACGCGGGTCAGCAACCATGCGGATTCTTGTCACTTGGGCTCAGGCTCGGTGATGAGCCGGGCTAGCTCGGTGCGCTGCGCTGGCTCCAGGTGGCGGCGCAGCAGACGGGCGGATACAGCGACATCACCGCTGTAGAAGATGGACTCGAACTCCTGCATGGTCCGTTCCATGTCCGCGATCTGCTGGTCGGCGATCGTGCTGAGGGCGACGAGGCTGGTCAGCGCTTCCCGGAGGTCGTCGACTGCTTTTGCCGCCAGCGGTGAGAGCTCTCCAGCATGTGCGGTCAGCTCGTTATAGGCCTCGACAGCCTGCTTGACGAGTTGCTCGCGTGGCGTCTCGGGCTGGTCCTGGGTGGTCATCTGCCTATGGTGGCCGGCCGGCAAGCCGGCTACATCCAGCATGCGAGATAAGGGTGATGTAACCGCCGCCTGGCCGGAAGTCGTCACTTAGCTGGCGATGTCCTAGAGGCGTAGCATTAAGTGCACGCAGAGCCGAGTCGAGTGTAGGAGGCTCTGATGTGGCTGCGACCGCGTCGGCGGAACCTGGTGATATGGGGCAAATCCGGCGGACCGGATAACAAACACGGTGCCTCGCGGTTCATAAGACCCACACGCGCCAAGCGGACTCGCAGGTTTATCCGAACCGGTGCGCTGCTCATACTTGCCGGCCTGATGGGCCTCGTGCGTGCCGTCCCGGCTCGCTGGCGGTTCGTGCTGACTGGGACGGTGCTCACGGCGGCCGGTGTCATGCTGCGCAATAACGCGGGCAGCGTGGTCTACTTCCCCGGAGTCCTGTTCCTCCTTTACGCCCTGGTGGCTCCCGACAGCCCTCCGGCGACCCGCAACCAGCGGGCCAAGTTGGCGCACGAACTGGCCGCATGCTCAACTCCAGCCCAGCGGCGCGATCTCGAGTCGACTCTTGACCGGTACCCGGACGGCATCACACATGAGCTACGCGACATCCTCGCCAGCCAAGCCATTGCCGCCTATGACAACCGGTTCCCCGTTGCCGGACGGTACTGACGACAACCTGTGACAGCCCGCAAGCGCGCTGAACGTTGCTGACGGCGAGCGCCAGCAACGGTGATTTCTGGCGCCAAACCTGGACCCCGGCATTCGGCTGGACCGAGCCATACTCATGGTTTCACGGCACGGGTTTTCGGCCAGCGTGTCGGCCAACAGATGACGTGACCCATATCGGTCATGATTTTGCCGGGCTGGAATGGAACTCCTGGGCCTCCTTATGCCTAGCCCCCGGTGGCTATGATCGACAGGTGAGGAGGTTGCCAATGGGTCGCCTGGTCCTTGGTGCGGTGGCCGCCGCCGTCGTGCTCGTCACCTCCGGGGTCGCCTTGGCCGTGGGTCTCAGCCCGTCATCTCAGCCGGGACGGTCGTGGCGGCTCCGTCAGGCGGCACCGTCACCGCCGACCTCCACCTGAGGCCGCACTAGGCCGGGGCGGTCCGCGGCGCTAGCTCGTGGTGGATACCAGCCGCTGCCATAGCGGCACGCGGAAGTCTGAGCTGCCCTTGATGGCACTGACTCCGTGGTTGTACCAGGTCACGTCCGCGTTGACCCTGCCGTTGGCGAGCCGCTGTGCCATCAGCGACTGCACGTACTGGAAGTAGGCGGTCATCTCGGCCGGTGTGGGCACCCGGACATGGGACGAACGGTCTCCCATCTCCCAGATGCCGAACGGCTTGGGCGGGTTGGCGCTGTCAGCGATCGCGGCGATGGCATCGATCCGCTCCCCGGTCGCGTAGTGGTGGCCGTAGTAGTCGACCACGACCTTGTCCACCTGGTCGTCGCCGGGGTAGTACTGCGTCCACCCGACTGGGCCGGCCGCTCCGGAGGCGTCATAGACGAGCGGGTAGTACTGGCGGATCATGGGGCCGTAGTAGGCCACGGCCGCGATGTACCGGGACGCCGACGGATGGCCCTTGCTGACCTGCGGCTCCTGCCAGATGGTCACTTCGGCGTCCAGCCCGGCCTGCTTGTACAGCTTCAGGGTGGCTTCCATCCGGGTCAGGTTGCCCTGTGAGACCGGGTTGAAGTCCGGCCGGAAGCAGAGCAGGCCACGGATGCCATTGGCCAGCAGCGCCGCGATGCGGTCGTCGATGGTTGTGGGGAAGTGGTTCCGCTCGTAGTACACCTTTGACGTCTGGATGGTGGTGCCGGTGTAACCTTCCCAGAGCTTGATCGCCTGGCTGAAGGTCGTGTTCGGCGGGAACGCCGACTTGGACAGCGTGGCGCCGTGGAGCCCTGGCGTGCCGGCCCGCCTGGCTGCGGCGCTGATGCCCGGTACCAGCAGCGGTGATGCGGCGAGTACTGCCGCCCCGGCGCCGCCTGCGATCAGCAGGCCCCGCCTGCTGATCGTGTGTCCTGTCGTTGCCTGCGTCGGTCGCTGCCCGGGCCAGCGGGGGGCAGCACTGTCTGGCCGTGACATTTGCGTCTCCTTGTGCGACATCATGCGCGAGTCAGCCGGTGACCCCGCGTACCCGGCCATTTCCCGTGTCGGCGACCACCACGTTGCCTGCCCCGCCGACCGCGACTGCGGCTGGGTCGTCGAGCTCGGCATTGGTGGCCTGGCCACCGTCTCCGGTGAAGCCCTGGGTACCGTCTCCCGCCACGGTGTAGATGTCCTTGGCGGTCATCGCCTGCCCGTAGAACGTGCCGTCTGTCACGGCCACCACCCGCACCCGCTGGCTGGTGGTGTCGGCGATCAGCAGGTTGCCCATGCTGTCCACGGTGACTCCGCCCGGGAAGTCGAGCGCGGCCTTGACCGCGGGGCCGCCGTCCCCGGTGGATCCCTGGGTGCCGTCTCCGGCGACGGTGTAGATGAAACCGGCGGTCATGGCCTGGCCGTAGAACGTGCCGCCCGTCACGGCCACCACCCGCACCCGCTGGTTGGCGGTGTCGGTGATGACCAGGTTGCCGGCCTTGTCCACCGCCACGCTGCCTGGGTTGGCCATGGCGGCCCGGACAGCCTTCCCGCCGTCACCGGAGAAACCGATCCCGCCGGTGCCGGCGACCTTGTAGATGTCCCCGGCGGTCATGGGCTGCCCGTAGAAGGTTCCAGTGGTGGCCGCTACCACCTGGATGACGTTGTCATTGGTGTCGGCGACCACCAGGTTGCCGGCGCGGTCCACGGCCACGCCGCCCGGGTAGTTGAGCTGGGCTTGGGTGGCGGGGCCGCCGTCCCCGGTGAAGCCCTGGATGCCGTCTCCGGCCACGGTGTAGATGTCCCCGACAGTCATCGACTGCCCGTAGAACGTGCCGGTCCTGGCCGCGACCACCCGGATCCGCTGGTTGTAGGTGTCAGCAATCACCAGGTTGTGCGCAGTGTCCACGGCCACGCCATGTGGATGGCTGAGTTCCGCGGCCGTGGCCGGCCCGCCATCGCCACCAAAACCTGCCGTCCCGTTCCCGGCGACCGTGGAGACGTCGCCATGGGTCACCGGGTGGCCGTACAGCGTCGCGGTCTTGGCCGCCGCCGCCCGCACCCTGCTGTTGCCGGTGTCGCTGATCATCAGGTTCCCCGAGCCGTCGACGGCCACGCCCTGCGGCGCGTCCAGCACGGACGCCTTGGCCAGGCCGCCGTCGCCGGAGAAGCCGGTCGGTGAGCCGTTGCCCGCGACGCTGTAGATGTTGCCGGTGCTCACCTGCTGGCCGTAGCAGGTGCCCGCGATGGTGGCCACCATCCGCAGCCGGTAGTTCGACAGGTCGGCGATCAGCAGGTTCCCGGAGTTGTCGACCGCCACCCCGGACGGTGCACTGAGTCTGGCCTTGGTGGCTGGCCCGCCGTCGCCGCCGAAGCCGGCCGTCCCGGTTCCGGCCACGGTGTAGACGTCACCGGCGGTCATCGGCTGCCCGTAGAACGTGCCGGTCCTGGCCGCCGCCACCCGGACACGGTTGTTGCCGGTGTCGGCGACCACGATGTTCCCGCCGCTGTCCAGGGTGATGCCGCCGCCCACGGTGGCGGTGCCGCCGTCGAGGTGGAAAGCGGCGCTGGTGGCTGGGCCGCCGTCGCCGGAGAAGCCCTGCGTGCCGTCCCCGGCCACCGTGTAGATGTCCCCGCCGGTCATCACCTGGCCGTAGAACCTCCCGGAGGTGGCGGCCACGACCCGGACCCGGTTGTTGCCCGCGTCGGCGACCACCAGGTTGCCCGCCGTGTCGACCGCGGCGCTGTCCGGGTTGTTGAGCCGGGCGCTGATGGCGGGGCCGCCGTCCCCGGTGGACCCGACGCTGCCGTCCCCGGCCACGGTGTAGATGTCCCCGCCGGTCATGGCCTGGCCATAGAACGTGCCGGACTTGACCGCGACCACACGGACCACGGAGTTGTCGGTGTCCGCGATGACCAGGTTCCCCGCTGTGTCGACCGTCACGGCCTCTGGCAGGAAGAGCCCAGCCGCGGTCGCCTTGCCACCGTCTCCGGTGTAGCCGAATGACCCATTGCCGGCCACGGTATAGACGTCGCCCGCGGTCATCGCCTGCCCGTAGAAGGTGCCGGACTGCGCGGCCGCCACGCGGATCATGTTGCTGCGGTCATCGGCGACCACGAGGTTGCCTGCGTGGTCGACCGCTACGCCGCAGGTCTCGATGCTGGCAGCGGTCGCCGGGCCACCCTGGGCCACGGGCCCGGCGTCCCCCGTGCCCACCGGGTTGGTGAGTGAGCTGCCCGCCTGGGTGAGCTGGCGGACGGCCCCGCCGTCAGCTAGGTAGGCATGGTCTGAGCCGAATGCCACGCCACAGGGCCAGTCGGGCCCGCTGGCGCTGTACAGGGAGACCGTGGTGGCCTTGGCGGGGCCGCCTGGACCGCCCGCGAGGGTTGACGCCATTCCGGCCGTGGTGACCCAGGCTGCCGTGGCCCCGATGGCGCGCGGCCGGGCGCTCGCCTCGCCAATACTGACAGCCAGCACCAACCCAGCCGCTGTTACTACTACTGCCACAGGAGTTAGCCTGCGCCTCACACGTTTCGAGGCGGTGATCCACCGGGCGACCATGCTGTATTCCTCCTCGAACCAGCCAAGGATCCCCCGTGACACAGGCGAGGGTGCCACCTGCGCCCGGATAACGCAATAAACTGGGCCGAAACACGCATAAATCAACCGATCGCAATAAAGATCCTTTACCTCGCTATTACGCCAAACTCATCTGGGTTAACCGATAGTGCCCGAATGGTGTCGGCGCGGCACGTCACTGGTCGTGGAAGAGCGAGCTCACCGACTCGCCCACGTGGATCCGCCTGATCGCCTCCGCCAGTGCCGGAGCCACCGAGATCACGTGCAGTTTCTCTCTGCCTTCCGGCTCGGCGATGGCCACGGTGTTGGTGCAGACCACCTGGCGGACCTCGGGGTGTGCGGCGATCCGCTTGAGCGCGCCATCGCAGAACAGGCCGTGGGTGCAGGCGACCCAGACGTCTCGTGAGCCACGCTCGCGTAGTCGCCGCAGCAGTTCGACCAGCGTGCTCCCCCTGGCGATCTCGTCATCGAGCACGATCACGTCGCGGTCGGCCACGTCGCCGATGATGGAGGTGACCGTGACCTTCTGGTCGCTCAGCCGCTCCTTGGCACCGGCGGCGACAGGCAGCCCGAGCCGCCGCGCCAGCGCTGCGGCGGCTTTCGCGTTGCCGAGGTCGGGCGAGACCACGACGGTGCGGGAGAGGTCCAGGCCGTCCAGGTTGCGGAAGTGCGCCGCGATCTCCCGGAGCGCGTGCAGGTGGTCCACCGGGACTGAGAAGAACCCATGCACCTGTGGTGCGTGCAGCGTCATCGTGAGTACCCGGCTCGCGCCAGCAGTGACCAGCAGGTCGGCGACGAGACGGCCGCCGATAGAGACTCTCGGCATGGTCTTCTTGTCGGACCGGGCGTAGGCGTAGTGCGGGACCACCGCACTCACCCGGGCCGCGGACGCCCCCCGGGCGGCGTCCAGCATCAGCAGCAACTCGACCAGGTGCTCCTGCACCGGGGCGGACAGCGGCTGGATCAGGAAGACGTCCCGTTCCCGGCAGTTGGACTGGAGCTGAACCTCGAGGCAGTCATTGGCGAACCGCTGCAGCGTCGCGGGCCGCAGGGGCACCCCGAGGTGACCGCAGATCTCTGCCGCCAGTTCAGGGTGCGCCGTCCCGCCGAAGACCGCAATTTCCCGCATATGCCCAGCCTATGGCCATAACACAGGCCGCTGCTGAGGCGGTCTTCGTCATGTTGTAATGACATGACATAAGGACAACATCTTGACAAGCTCAGTGGTGGCGACTCAAGCTGGCACCACCAGCCCAAATGCGGGTACCGTCCGGGCCTGTCACTGACGACAGCCCTCACTGCCGGAGGAACCTTTCCATGCGCGTAGGAGTCGCAGGTGTCGGGCGAATCGGAACGTTCCACGCCGATGCGCTGCACCGCCTGCCACAGGTCCGGTCCATGGTCGTCTATGACCCAGACTCCCTGCGCGCGACGCGCCTGGCCGATCGCCTCGGCATCGAGACAGCCCATTCAGTGGACGCCCTGCTGGACGCGGGACTCGACGGCCTCGTGATAGCCACCCCCACCGGCGCACACGCAGAACTGATCGTGCGGGGCGTCCGGGCCGGGATCCCGGTCTTCTGCGAGAAGCCGGTGGCGCCTGATATCGAGGGGACACTGGACACGATCAAACAGGCTGGTGACCGGGCCATCCCCGTCCAGGTCGGCTTCCAGCGGCGGTTCGACTCCGGATATTGTGCGGCCAGGCAGGCGGTGCAGTCAGGGGGACTCGGGTGGATCCACACGCTGCGGGCCACGACCCTGGACCCCGAGCCGCCACCAGCGGAATACATCGCAAGTTCCGGGGGGCTGTTTCGCGACTGTGCGGTCCATGACTTCGATGCGGTGCGCTGGGTGACCGGCCGTGAGGCCGCCGAGGTGTACGCCCTCGGTGCCAACCGGGGTGCCGAGTTCTTCCGGGAGGCGGGGGACGTGGACACCGCGTCGGCCATGCTCACCATGGACGACGGCGCCCTCGCCCTGGTGTCGAACTCCCGGTACAACGGCGCTGGCTATGACGTGCGGCTGGAAGTGCTCGGGTCGCTCGGCAGCATCAGCGCAGGCCTCGACGACCGGGTGCCGCTGCGGTCGGCTGAGACGGGCGTCGGATTCCCCGCGGGCCGTCCCTACCCGGGGTTCACGGAGCGGTTCCGCAGTGCCTACGAAGCCGAACTGGCCGCATTCCTCGACCTGGCCGCCGGCGGCTCGCCGGAACACCCCACCATGGAGGACGCGCTCGAGGCGTTCTACATCGCCGAGGCTTGCGAGGTCTCCCGCGCCAGGCATGAGCCCGTACGGTTGGCCGAGGTCCGGCGATGACCCCACTGCCCGCCCGCATCGCCGGGGCGCCGATCTCCTGGGGGGTCTGTGAGGTCGATGGCTGGGGATACCAGCTGCCGGTGGAGCGTGTCCTGCGTGAGATGGGTGAAGCTGGCCTGGCCGCCACCGAGTACGGGCCGGACGGCTTCCTCCCGGCCAGCCCGGCCACCCGCGCCGCCGTCCTGGCCCACCATGGGCTCACCGCGGCCGGTGGGTTCGTGCCCGTGGTCGCGCACCGCCCGGACCTGGACCCGGTACCCGCGGCCGGCAGCGCACTGGCTGGCTTCGGCCCGCCCAGCACCGCGGTGCTGGTGCTCGCCGCCGCCACTGGCGCCCATGGGTATGACAAACGCCCAGAACTCGACAGCGCTGGCTGGTCGATGCTGCTGGCCAACCTGGACCGCCTGGCATCGGCCGCCGCGGGGCATGGGTACACAGCCACGTTGCACCCCCACGTCGGGACCATGGTGGAGACCCGCGCTGATGTAGAGCGGGTGCTGGAGGGCAGCGGCGTCCCGCTGTGCCTCGACACCGGGCACCTGCTGATCGGAGGCACCGACCCCGCGTGGCTCGCCCGGGTCGCCCCGTCGCGCATAGCCCACGTCCACCTCAAGGACGTCCGCGCCAACTGGGCCAGCCGGGTGCAGGCGGGCGATGTCAGCTACACCGACGCTGTGCGCGGCGGGATGTACTGCCCGCTCGGCCAGGGCGATGTCGATGTCGCCGACGTGGTCGGCGCGCTGGAGACAGCCGGGTACCGGGGCTGGTACGTGCTGGAACAGGACACGGTGCTGACAGGGGAGCCGGACGGCGCCGGGCCCGTCTCCGATGTCCGCACCAGCGTTGCCTGCCTGCGGGGGCTGCTGCGATGACCGCCTATGACGTGCTGACGATCGGGCGTGTGGGTGTGGACATCTACCCGTTGCAGACCGGCGTGGGCCTGGAAGAGGTGGAGACGTTCCGGAAGTTCCTCGGCGGCAGTGCCACGAACGTGGCCGTGGCCGCCGCCCGGCACGGCCGGGGATCCGCCGTGATCACGCGCACCGGCGAAGACCCGTTCGGCCGGTACATCCACCAGGCCCTGCGCGGCTTCGGCGTGGACGACACCTTCGTGACGGCTGTGCCCGGCCTGCCCACCCCGGTGACCTTCTGCGAAGTGTTCCCCCCGGACCACTTCCCTATCTGGTTCTACCGCTACCCGAAAGCACCCGACCTGGAGATCCGGCCCGAGGAGATCCCCGTGGACGTGGTGCGCTCGGCGCGCCTGCTGTGGGCGACCGGGACCGGCCTGTGCGCCGAGCCCAGCCGCTCGGCGCACGCCGCCGCGTGGCAGGCGCGCGGCCGGGCTCCGCTGACCGTGCTCGACCTCGACTACCGGCCAATGTTCTGGGAGTCGCGGGAGGCGGCCAGCGCTGCCATGCGTGGCGCTCTGGCCCAGGTGAGCGTGGCGGTCGGAAACCTGGACGAGTGTGAGACCGCGGTCGGGACAAGCCATCCGCACGAGGCAGCCCGTGCCCTCCTTGACCTCGGCGTAGACCTGGCAGTGGTCAAGCAGGGCCCACGTGGCGTGTACGCGCGCACCCGCGACACCGTCGTGGAGGTCCCCGCGCTGCGCATCGAGGTGGTCAACGGGCTGGGCGCGGGGGACGGGTTCGGTGGCGCACTGTGCCACGGGCTGCTCGCGGGCTGGCCACTGGAGCGGACGGTCCGGTTCGCCAATGCGGCGGGGGCCATCGTGGCCGGGCGCCTGGAATGCTCCTCCGCCATGCCCACCACCGCGGAAGTCGAGGAGTTCCTGGAGATGACCCATGCAGGGTGAGCAGTTCGCCTGGCTGCGCGAGGTACGGGCCACCCAGCCTGAGCTGGTGGCCGCCCGGGCCGCTGCCCGCAAACGGCGGCCACTGCTCGGGGCCGACGGCCGGCTGATGATCGTCGCGGCCGACCATCCCGCGCGGGCTGCCCTGGGGGTGCGCGGCCAGGCCGCTGCCATGGCCAACCGCTACGACCTCCTGAACCGCCTGCTCACCGCGCTCGCCCGGCCAGGGGTCGACGGGTTGCTCGCCACCGCGGACATCATCGAGGACCTGCTGCTGCTGGGGGCACTGGACGACAAGGTCGTCATCGGATCCATGAACCGTGGCGGCCTGGCGGGCGCGAGCTTCGAGATGGACGACCGGTTCACCGCCTATGACGTCGCGACGATCGCGGCCATGGGCCTGGACGGCGGGAAGATGCTCACCCGGATCGACCCGGACGACCCAGGCAGCGTGGCGACACTGGAGGCAGCGGGCCAGGCGGTCACCAGGCTCAGCTCCCGCGGGCTGATGGCACTGCTGGAACCCTTCTGGTCCCACCGGGCCGAAGGCCGCCTGGTGAATGACCTGTCAACGCCCGCCGTCGTCCGGTCCGTGGCGGTTGCCGCTGGCCTGGGCGCACGGAGCAGCCACACCTGGCTGAAACTGCCCGTGGTCGACGGCATGGCCGAGGTGATGGCCGCCACGACCCTGCCCACGCTGCTGCTCGGCGGGGATCCCGACGACCCGCCATCCGAGACGCAGGCCCGCTGGTCCGCGGCACTCGCGCTGCCGGGGGTGCGGGGCTTCGTGGTCGGCCGGGCCCTGCTGTACCCCCCCGACGGTGACGTGGCCGCGGCCGTGGACGCGGCCTGCGCACTCGTCCACGCGACCGTGGCGGCCCAGCCATGAGCGAAGGCGAACGGGACCAGCAGCCCCCCCGTAGCCAAGACTGGTACCTGCCCGCTGGCAGCACTGCGGACGGCGCGGCCGAGGTCGTCATCACCCCGCACAGCGCGGGCTGGGGCTACACCGGCCTCACCGTCGTCAGCCTGGCTCCCGGGGCGGAGTTCCGGTGTGAGACCGGGGACGACGAATTCGTCGTGCTGCCGCTCGCCGGATCGTGTGCCGTGGACTCTCCGGCCGGCGCCGCGGAACTCAGCGGGCGCACCAGCGTGTTCGCGGCGGTCACCGACTGCGCGTACGTGCCCAGGGACACCCAGCTCATCCTCACCACGGCCGGTGGCGGGCGGTTTGCCCTGACCCATGCCCGGGCCCGGCGAGCCCGGCCATTCCGCTACGTCGCGGCGGACGAGGTGAGGGTGGAACTGCGGGGGGCAGGCGCCTGCTCACGCCAGGTCAACAACTTCGCCACCCCTGACGTGCTGGATGCCGACCGGCTCATCGCCTGTGAGGTGCTCACGCCCGGCGGGAACTGGTCGTCCTACCCCCCGCACAAGCACGACACCGAGCGTCGCGGGGAGAGCGTGCTCGAGGAGGTCTACTACTTCGAGGTCGCGGCCGGCCCAGCCGGCCCCGGCCTCGCCTACCAGCGGGTCTATGGCACCCCGGAACGCCCTGCCGATGTGCTCGCCGAAGTCCGCACGGGCGACGTGGTGATCATCCCGCATGGCTGGCACGGCCCGGCCATGGCCGCGCCCGGCTACGACCTGTACTACCTGAATGTGATGGCCGGCCCCGGGGAGCGGGCATGGCTCATCTGTGACGACCCCGACCACGCCTGGGTGCGGCAGGAGTGGGCCTCTCAAGGAGTCGACCCCAGGCTCCCGCTCACCCAAGTGAGGCAGGCGCAATGACAACCGTCCAGCTGACCGTGGGCCAGGCCATCGTGGCGTTCCTCGCCGCCCAGCGCAGTGAGCGCGACGGCGTCCAGCACCGGCTGGTCGACGGCTGCTTCGGCATCTTCGGCCACGGCAATGTCGCAGGCCTCGGCCAGGCGCTGCTGCAGGACGAGGTCAGCGGCCAGCCCAGGCTGCTGTACCGGCAGGCCCGAAACGAGCAAGCCATGGTGCATGCGGCAGCCGCCTTCGCCCGTACCCGCAACCGGATGTCCACGATCGCCTGCACCACCTCGGTCGGGCCGGGGGCCACAAACATGGTCACGGGCGCCGCTCTGGCGACCATCAGCCGGCTGCCGGTCCTGCTCCTGCCGGGGGACGTCTTCGCGACCAGGGTGGCCGACCCGGTCCTGCAGCAACTGGAGGTCCCGGGCAGCCCGGACATCAGCGTGAACGACTGCTTCCGGCCGGTGTCGAAGTTCTTCGACCGCATCACCCGCCCCGAGCAGCTCATCGCCGCACTGCCCGCTGCCATGCGGGTACTCACCGACCCCGCCGAGACTGGCGCTGTCACGGTATGCCTGCCCCAGGACGTACAGGCACAGGCCTACGACTGGCCTGCCGCACTGTTCCATGAACGCGTGTGGCACATCCCCCGCCCCGAACCGGAACCGGCGGCGCTGGCCCGCGCCGTTGACGTCATCCGCGTCTGTCGCCGCCCCCTCATCGTGGCTGGCGGCGGAGTCAAGTACGCCGAGGCCACGGCGGCACTGGCGGAGTTCGCCTCAGCCAGGGGAGTGCCGGTCGCCGAGACCCAGGCGGGCAAGGGCTCACTGCCCTACGACAACCCGCTCTGTGTGGGCGCCATCGGTGTGACCGGAACTACCGCGGCCAACGAACTCGCCGCCGAGGCGGACGTGGTGGTCGGCATCGGCACCCGCTGGACCGACTTCACGACCGCCTCACACAGCCTGTTCACCAACCCGGACGTCCGGTTCGTCAACGTCAACATCGCCGCGTTCGACGCCGCCAAGCACGCCGGGACCGCGCTGGTGGCCGACGCCCGTGCCGCCCTCGCCGCGTTGCTGGCAGCCACCGAGGGCTGGGGCGCTGACCCACGTTGGCGGGAACGGGCCGCGGCCCTGGCCGCGCGCTGGGACGAGACCGTCGAGCGTGTGGTGGGCACCCGGCACAGCCCGCTGCCGTCGCAGGCCGAAGTCATTGGCGCCGTGAACGACGCCGCTGGCCGGACCGGCATCGTCGTGTGCGCGGCCGGGTCGATGCCCGGGGACCTGCACAAGCTGTGGCGGGCACGCGACCCACTGGGCTACCACGTCGAGTACGGGTACTCGTGCATGGGTTATGAGATCGCGGGGGGCCTGGGCGTGAAGCTGGCCGCTCCCGGCCGTGAGGTCTTCGTACTGGTCGGGGACGGGTCGTACCTGATGATGTCCAGCGAACTGGTCACCGCCGTGCAGGAGGGCCTCAAGCTGGTGGTGGTCTGCGTGGACAACCACGGGTTCGCCTCGATCGGCAGCCTGTCGGAGTCCGTGGGCTCACAGCGTTTCGGCACCAGCTACCGCTACCGTGGCCCGTCTGGCCGCCTCGACGGCCGCTACCTCCCCGTGGACCTCGCGGCCAACGCGGCCAGCCTGGGCGTCGAGGTTTCGCGGGCCGCCACCATCGAGGAGTTCCGTGCCGCGCTGGCCAAAGCCCGTGAGTCCACCGGGCCTGCCATGGTGGATGTCCAGGTGGACCCGCTCGTGGCGGTGCCGTCGAGTGAGGCATGGTGGGACGTCCCGGTGGCCGAGACCTCGACACTGCCCTCGGCCGTTGCCGCGCGCCGCGCGTACGACGCCGCAAAACCAAGACAGCGCCCTTATCTCTGAGCGCGGGTGCTTCCTCCGGGATCGGCAGACGGGCCCCGACCTCGGTCGCATAATGGTATGACATCGTTATCTCACGCCAGGCGCTCATGCCTGTAACCCTCGGGGACTGGCGGCGTTACTGGTTTACGAGGGTCATCTTGAACGAGTAACGGTCGGCGAGGTAGGCGTGCATGCCGTGCTCCACCGGTTTCCCCGCGGCGTCGTAGGCGGTGCGCACCATAGTGAGCAGAGTCGCGCC
>DASYYE010000280.1:0-21292 GCA_035946955.1 Streptosporangiaceae bacterium
GGCCGCGTAGCGCGCGAGCGTAGCCCTCGTGGCTGAGCACCGACAGCGCGTCGCGGGCGGTGATCGGTGACACCCCATACAGCTCGGCGATCTCGTTGCGGGACGGCAGCAGCGCACCAGGCCCGTACGTGCCGTCCTTGATCTTGTCCCGCAGGTCGTTGGCGATCTTGGCGTACAGCGGCAAGCCACCCATAGACGGTTTGCTGTCCACTCTCGCCTCCTCCCCGCAGACCCGAACCCTCAGGTTAGCTGGTCAGCTCGGCACAGGCAAGCCGAGACATTCAAGGTTGACATACCAACCTTGGCCATGCATCGTGGGAAGTGTCCGCTTCGGGCCATAGCGCAAGGGTGCGGCCCACGGGGGAGCGGGCTGGTGACCACGCCAAGACGTAAGGAGTGTCAGTGATCGCAAAGCTCATCACCGTCGTCGTGCTCGGGGGCTTCGTGACGGCGGCAGTGGCGATGTACCTCCTGCCGATCCTGATCGGCTGGCTCCGCCATACCCCCGACATCGGTGCGGTCGCGGTGATCGACATCTTGCTGGGCTGGACTTTCATCGGGTGGGTCGTCGCGCTGGCCCTCGCGTGCCGGTCGGTGACCCCCATCGGCCCGGTAGTGCAGGTCATGCAGCAACTCTCGCCACCCCCACCCCCGGATCAGCCATCAACGGCAGCGTGGGCAGGACCAGCCGGTCCACCGCAGACGCGGACGGGCACCGCGCCGCCACTTGTGCTCCCGCCACATCCACAGCCTGTGGATGCCACGGCGGACATGTGACCCACCAGCCAGTCAGCGCACCATCTCGAGGGGCCGGGGGAAATGACCCACACGCTGTATTTACTCGCACTCCGCGACCACGCGGCGTTCTTCACGACCGGGCTGCACCCGCCATCGGCCGCACTGGCACCGCCACCCAACCCCGCGCCACAGGCACCACCTGGACTCACTCGACCTGTGACTACGATCATCGCGTGGGGCAAGTGGGGAGTCCTGGTGTGCGGGGTGGCTGGGCTGCTGATCTGCGCGGGGAAGATGGCGATCGGCCACCGCAACCGGGCGAGCTTCGCGGCTGATGGCGCAATCGGCGTCCCGTGGGTGCTGGGCGGCCTGAGCCTGGCGGCCGTCGCGGCGGCCATAGTCGGGGTCTTCCTCCGGTGACCGCGATGCGCCATCTGACACCCCGGCGCCCTCGCCAAGTGCTCGTCGCACTCAGCCTCACCACGCTCACCGCGGTCACCGTATGGGTCGTGTCTCTTAGCGCAAACAGCACCAGCTCACCGGCCTCAGCCGGAAAGCAGTCGGCCTCCACTCTCGTACCGGAACACACAGGCACGCCATCGCCGTCTTCGGCTACCGGTCCAGGGCACCAGGTCTTGCCGACCCGGCTGCCGGGCCTGCGGTGGGTGGACTTCGATGGGGTCGAGCTGCCCACTTCACGCTCTGGCGGGCCCCGGGACATCCGCGATGGCCTCGCATGGGGTTTCAGCGACACCCCGGTGGGCGCGCTCCTGGCCGCAGTGAACATCGGAGTCCGCGCGAACGCCCAGTGGGGGCCAAACATCTTCGGCCCGACCATCCGCGGCCAGGTCACCGGTCCGGGCACCGCCGCGCTGATGAGTGCTTGCGAGTCGGGCTATTGGCAGGCACGCAGCCAGGCAGGAGTCCCAGCCGGGCAACCACTGGGGCCCGCCTACGTCAGCGAGGACGCGTTCCGCTGGGTGGCCTACACCCCCAGCGCCGCCACGGTCGACGTGGTCAGCGCCGGTCCCGGCGGCAATGGAGTCACTGACCGCGCGGTGACCCGCATCCAGGTCGTCTGGCAGCGCGGGGACTGGCGCGTGGTCGCGCCGCTCGGCGGTGAATGGTCGAACGACGCCGCTCCCGTCCACTCCCTCACCGGCTACAACGGTTTCGGCAACCAGCCGGCCCCAGCGAGGACCGGTGGCTGGACCCCTGGCCCGCCTCGTCATGCTGGGCACCGGCTGCACCACTCCTTTCCTGCTGCTCCTCACCATCGGCGCAGCGTGAGCGCGGGAAGGCGGTGAGGCGCCATGCCATGTCAGCCATTGATCGACCCGGCATGCGTCGCCCGTTCCGTCGTCGGCAGCGCAGTCAGTACCGTGACTGACAGCGCGGTCGGTGGGGTCGCGGACGCTATCCAGTCGGGCGTCGGCTGGGTCGTGTCCCACACGGTCGACTGGTGGGTCCAGATCCCGTCCCCCGACCTGGCGTCGGATCCGGCCGTAGGTGCACTCCAGCGGTGGCTGTTGCCAGTCACGGTCACGGTGGCTGTCATGGCGATGCTGGCCGCTGCCGCGAAGATGGCACTCACCCGTAAGGCGAACCCGCTGGTCGACGTGGCCTCCGGCCTGGTGGTGATCGCGGCGACGTCGGCGCTGGGAGTGCTGCTCCCGTCCATGCTGGTCAAAGCAGGCGACGCCTGGTCTAGCTGGGTGCTGAACGCTTCGACGAGCGGGCAGTTCGCTACCCGGCTCACCCACCTGCTGATGCTGACCGGCGCCCCTAAGGGCGTGGTCCTGGTGCTCGGCGTGGTGGCGATCATCATGAGCTCGATCCAGGCGGTGCTCATGCTCTTCCGCCAGGTCGCGCTTGTCATCCTCGCGGGGGTGCTGCCGCTGGCTGCTGCGGGAACCCTGGCGCAGGGCACGCGGGCATGGTTTCGCCGGGTCACGGGATGGATGCTCGCGCTGGTCTTCTACAAGCCTGCAGCGGCGGCGGTGTATGCGGCCGCGTTCACCATGATCGGGCGGGGCCGTGACCCTCGCACGGTGCTGATGGCGTTCGCGATGGTGTTGCTGTCGCTGCTGGCCCTGCCCGTACTCATGAGGTTCTTCACTTGGACCACCGGGGCGGTCGAGGCGGGGGCGGCTGGGGGAGGGTTCCTGGGCACCGTCGTGAGTGGGGCGATCGCGGTGGGTGCCGTCCGTGCTTCGGCGGGCGGCGGGTGGGGCGCCTCTGCCATCGACCAGGCCAGGATGATGTCCGCGCAGCTCGGCCCATCGGGTGGTCCCGGACCGGGCACTGGCGCGGGACCGCAAGGACCAGGTGTCCCACCCGGTGGGAGTGGTCCGGGGACCAGTCCGGCTGGCCCGGCAGGTGCCGGGACCAGCTCGGGTGGCGTCGGGCCGCCAGTCGGTAGCAGCGTGGGCCGCGCTGGAAGTAGTACCGGAGCGGGGAGTGCTTCCACCGGGGGCCTGACCGGATCAGGTGCCGCATCCGCTGCGGGCATGGGTGCTGCAAGAGCCGCTGGTGGCCCAGTAGGGATGGCTGTAGGTGCGGCCAGTGAAGCAGCGAGCGGCGCCGCCCATGCGGTCCAGCGGGCGGCGGACGCGACACAACCCGGTACAGCTGCACCTGCGGGACCAGCAACACAGCCTGACGGGGCATCTCTGGCTCAGCCACCGGCCCAGCTGGGGGAGTAGGCGATGTCCGCGGACCAGCCACAGCTTCCCCGGACCTACGGCGGCTGGCGGCGACGGCGCGGCATTGGCCTGTGGGGCCTCGGCCCTGCCGGCACGTTCGCCGTCCTGGCCGCAGCGCTCGTGCTGGTCTTGGTGGCGGCAGTCCACTCAGCCACGCTGGTGTACGTCACTCCGCCCGCTGCGGTTGCTGCTGGGCTCGGCGTGGCCAGGGTCGGCGGCGAGTCACTCGCGGTCCGGGCCTTGCGGCGGCTGCGTTGGTCCTTGGCTACCGCGCGGGGCTACACCGCCTACCAGTCCACGGCAGCAGCCGGGTACGGACGTGAGCCTGCTCTGCCGGGAGTCCTCGCCCCGCTGGCGCTGGTCTCTGCCGAGGACGGGTACGGCGGCAAGTACGGACTGGTCTGGGACCGCCGGACCGGACTGCTCACCGCGACCCTGCGGGTGGTCCCCGCCTCGACCTGGCTCGCCGAGCGGGCCGACGCCGACACCTGGGTGGCGAACTGGGGCGCATGGCTGGCCAGCCTGGGCCACCACCCCATGCTCAAATGGGTGACAGTCACGGTGGACACCGCCCCCGAACCTGGGTCCACGCTGGCGGGCTCGGTCGCTCACGTGATCGACCCGTCCGCCCCGTTCGCTGCCCGCCAGATCCTAGGCCAGCTCGTCGAAGCCGCCCCCGCGACCGCCGCCGACGTGGACACGAGAGTAAGCCTCACCTTCGACCCTCAAGCATCACCGGCCGCCCCCAAAAACCTCGCCGCCGCAGCCGCGGAGACCGGCGGGGTGATGTATGGGCTGGAGTCCGCGCTCGGCACTTGCGGGGCCTCAGTGCTCGGCCGGCTCGGCCCGGCCGAGATCGCAGGTGTGGTTCGGACCGCCTTCAACCCCGCCGCCCGCGCCCAGACACCCCGCACCACTCGTCGGCACAGTGCGGGCACGGGCACTCAGCGGATCGGGTGGGCTGGTGTGGGGCCGATGACCGCGGAGGAGCTCCCCAGTCACTACCTGCACGGCAGCGCCATGTCCGTGACCTGGGCATGGTGCGAAGCACCCCGGCAGAACGTGACCGCTGGCGTCCTGGCCTGCCTGCTCGCCCCCGGCCCGTACCCGAAGCGGGTTGCCCTGCAGTACCGGCCGTTCCCGGCTGCCGCCGCGACCCGCGTGCTGGAGGGTGAAGTCAACGCCGCCGCGTTCCGGGCGCACTACCGGCACCGTACCGGTCGCGACGAGACCGCCCGTGACGCTCACGACCAGGCCCGCGCCCGGCAGGCCGCCGCCGAGGAAGCCGCTGGAGCGGGAGTGTGCCTGGTCTCCCTGTATGTCACGGTCACCGTGGCCAGCCCTGGTGACCTGCCGCGCGCGACCGCGTGGGTGGAGGCCGCCGCCGACTCCTCCAAGGTCAGGCTGCGCCGGATGGACTACAGCCAGGCCGCCGGTTTCGCCGCCGCATTGCCCTGCGGAATCTGCCCGGCTGAGCTTTCCCGCCGGTTCCCTCACTAGACCAAACGAAAGGCGCATGCATGGTCAGCCTGCGAAACCGCCGGCCCCTGACATGGCTAGCCAATGGCGGCCCACCGTCCGAATTCGGCCAGCCCGAACGGCAGCGACCTTCACGAGGGACGACTCCCAAGCGTGGCACGCGCATGGATGACAACCACGCGGAAGTACAGCCGGTCGCACCCGCGTGGGGATGGAAGGCCCCGGACGCTGGGCGGGCCGCCCACGTGAGCGCGGCACCGGAGTACCAGGCCACCACCACACAGGCATGTGGCCTGTTCCCGTTTGTCGCCGGTGGCGGCACCCCGACCGCCGGGACACCCGTGGGCAGGCACCAGCTCTGGGGTGAGGTGGTGTGCCTGGACCCGCTGGCCTGGCTGCGGGCGGGGCTGGTGACCAACCCGGGGATGTTCGTCCTCGGCCAGCCCGGCACCGGCAAGTCCACCCTCGTCAAACGGCTGGTCACCGGGGCGGTCGCGACCGGCGCCACCGCGCTGGTCCTCGGCGACACCAAACCCGACTACGCGATGCTCACCGAACACCTCGAGGGCCAGGTCATCCGCGTCGGCCGGGGCCTGGACCGGCTAAACCCGCTGGACGCTGGGCCGCTCGGCCAGGCGCTGCGCCAGATGTCCGGGCAGGAGGCGGGGATGCTGCGGTGGGAGGTCCGCAGCCGCCGCCTGTCGCTGCTCATGGCCTTGTGCACTCTGGTTCGCGACGCGAGGATCAGCAACGCCGAGGAGGTTGTCCTTGGCCGCGCCATCGACCTGCTCGACGAACGGCTTGCCGGAACCCGCGACCCCACGGTGCCCGACGTTCTCACGGTCATCGAGCAAGGGCCCGACACTGTCCGCTCGGCGGCCCGCGCTACCACGGTCGGCAGGTACCACGACCGGGTCGCGGACCTTATGTTCACCCTCGACCTGCTCTGCACGGGCTCACTCGCCGGGGTGTTCGACGGGCCGACCTCCCACCCCATCGACCTGGACGCACCAATCGTGTCAGTCGACATCTCACATGTGGGAGCCGCCGGGGACAAGCTGCTCACCGCAGCCATGTTGTGCACCTGGGCTTACGGGTTCGCGGTCGCGGACGCCGCCGCGGTCTTGGCCGAGTTGGGGATCGCCCGGCGGCGGCCCTACCTGGCTGTGATGGACGAGCTGTGGCGGGCGCTGCGCGGCGCTCCCGGCCTCGTCGAATACGCCGACAGCCTGACCAGGCTCAACCGGGCCAAAGGCATGGCCAGCATCATGGTCACCCACTCACTCGCCGACCTCGACGCGCTCGCCACCGAGGAAGACCGCGCCAAGGCACGCGGGTTCGCAGACCGCTGCGCCATCACCGTGCTGGCCGGACTGCCGCCCCGCGAACTCGCCCGCGTCAGCGAGATCACCCCGCTGACCGGCCCGGAGCAGGAACTCGTCGCGTCCTGGTCCGCACCGGACTCCTGGCAGCCCGGCGCTCGCCATCCAGGCCGCGGCAAGTACCTCATCAAGACAGGGGAGCGGCTCGGCCTGCCGGTCGAACTGGCCCTCGTCGGCGCCGAATGGTCCATCTATGACACAGACCCGAAGTTCGAGTCATTTTCTGAGTGGTCTGCGCGGAACTCCGGGGTGGATGCCCCGTGAAGCGGCTATCCGGGCCGTGGGTTCGCCGAACCGGCCAGGCCACAGCCCGGCTGGGAGTCCGTTCAGCCGGCTTCTTCCCCGCGCCAGGATTCGATGCCTTCCCAGATGGCCCAGGCGGCGATGCCCAGTCCGATGGTCGGGTCGAGCCACCACCAGCCCAGGATCGTGTTGGCGAGCAGCCCGGCCAGGACCGCGGCGGCAAGGTAGGCGCACAGCAGGTTCTGTACGCCTGCTTCGGTGGTGGCCTCGGAGTCCAGCTGTGTCCCGAGGCGTTTCTTCGCGGTGCCGAGGAACGGCATGATGATCAGGCTGGTGACGGCCAGCCCGATCCCGAGCCAGCTGGTCGATGGGTGCTCACCGCCGGCCAGCTTGGTGATGGCCTCGTAAGCGATGTAGGGGGCGAGCAGGAAGAAGCTGACCGCGATTGCCTTCTGGGCGCGGCTCTCAGCGGTTTCGGACAGGGTGCGGGTGCCGGAGAACCGCCATACGATGATCACGCTGCCCGCACCCTCGATGATGGAGTCCACGCCGAGCCCGAGCAGGGCGACCGACCCGGCCAGGACGGCAGCGGCGATCGCGATGGCACCTTCGGCGGCCATGTAGAACAGGCTCGCCCAAGACAGCCGGCTGGCCTGGGCCGCGGCGCGCTGCCAGCCGGGGGAACCATATTCCAGCGCGTGACTTGGGGTGGGGGCGCTCACCGTGCTCCCTCACCGGCTGCCGGTGCCGTAGTTGCGGCACAGGTCGACGTTGTCCCCGGTCGCGGCGAGCAGGGCCTCGGCGGCGTGCAGCAGTTCGGCCAGCTCGGGGTGTGCCAGCTGGTAATAGTTGGCCCGGCCTTGCGCCCGGTCGGTGACCAGCCCGCAGTCCTTCAGGCAGGCCAGGTGCCCGGACACGTTGGCCTGGGAAGTACCCAGCTCGGCGACCAGATCGGTGACCCGCCGCTCGCCGGCCTGCAAGGTGAGCAAGATGGCCAGCCGTGTCGGGTCGGCCAGGCCGCGGAACAGCTTGGCCGCGAGCCCCGTCGCAGCGGGCGCCATCGCACGATCCATCGCCATAGACCGATGATAGCGCCGGTATGCGCTGCATTGGGCGAGGGTGGCGGTCTAGCTGCCTGGCCGGGCCGGCGGCCTGGGTCGCAAGGTGGCGGCGGGGGTTGTGCTGTCGGTGTTCTGAGCCGGGAGTCAGGGGCCGGTGGCTGCGCCGTGGGGGCCGGTGATGCGGTCGATGGCGGTGGCGTAGCGGGCGGCGTTGCTGACCGACATGCCGAACAGGTCGCACAGGGCGCGGACGTCGCCGTGGGTGGCGTGGGCTTCATCCAGGATGCGGTCCAGCCGGATGTGCTGGGCCGACATGCCGAGCTGGTTGCCGATCCACGCGGAGGTGACCGGCCGGGTGCTGGCCCAGTTGCGGGCGTGGATGAACAGGTGCGGGTTGATGCTGGCTGGCCAGGTGGCGGTGCGGTAGCTGAGGTAGGCGCCCAGCCGCTCGCGGGCTGGGGCGGCGAGCAGGATGACCTGTTCGCCGATGTGGATGCGGCCGTCGCGGGTGTCGGTGAGCTGCAGCGTGCACAGGTGGCCGACGCGGGTGGCGTGGAAGCCGAGCAGGGCGGCGATGGCGGCTTGGGCGGGGCGGGGGGAGTTCAGCGCGCCGCGCAGGGTGGCCAGCTCGACGGCTGGGGGGATCTTGAACTGGGCGGCGGGGACGTGGATCCGGAACGTCGGGTCGCTGAAGACGATCTTGGCGGCTTTGAGTGCCCGGAAGATCGAGCGCAGGCCCTGGACGGTGGTGGCGCGGGGCGCCCCGGAGGGTGGCAGGACAGCGAGCACCTCGGCGCGGCTGATCTCGCGCAGCGAGGCATGGATGGCCGCCCAGGTTTTCAGCGCGGGCAGTGCGAAGCCCAGGTGGTTGCGGATGGTCTGGTCGGAGCGGGGTTTGCGGCGGGGCGGGGTGGTGCGGCCATCGCGCATGGTGGCCAGCCAGGTTCGCAGTTCGTGGCGCATCGGAGCGGGCAGTGGTGCCACGGTGACCTCGAACCAGCGCAGCACGGCGGGCTGGCGGTCGTCCTCCAGCATGCCGGCTGCGGCGATGACCTCGGCGACGGCAGCGGCGGGGTGGCGGATCTGGGTGAGCAGCAGGATGTCGCTGCGGCGGATGGGGGCGCCGGGGGTGTCCTGGATGCCGAGCATGATCCGGGTAGACCGCTGGATCAGCGCGGTCCGGTTGGTGCTCCAGCCGACCTGTTGTGCGTGGCCGCGGACGAACTGCGCGAACGCGGCGGCAAGCGCGGGGTCGGGTGGCGGCGGGAAGCCCTTGGTGATGCCCAGCCGCAGGTTGCGTGGAGTCTCGGTGAGCACGAGCTGGCGCCAGGGCACCGGGCGCAGCAGGCTCATGTCCGCCGGGACGGTCTTCTTCTGATAGTCGCGGCGGGGGGTGCCGGGCGGGCGCCACATGCCGGCGATGAACAGCTGCTGGCCGTGGGCGTTGGCCTCGGCCAGGCTGACCGTCTCGATCCTGCGGCCGAGCAGGCGGGCGGCGTGGTGGCGCTGTTTGCAGCACAGCCGGCACGACCCGGCGGGGCCCAGCGGGGCCTGCTGCCCGCAGGTCGGGCAGGACGCCGGGCGCCCGTATTTCTCCCGCCAGGCCTTGCACGCCGCACAGATCCACCCGTAGCGGGCGGTGACGCCCCAGGCGCCGCAGTCCGGGCACGAGCTCACCACAACGGGCCGCCGGCGCAGTTTCCCCGGCGATTCCCAGACCGGCGATTTAGGGCCCGGTGCGTGGAAGTGGCAGTGGGTGCACAGCCCGGAGGTGAAATAGTTCTCGGCCGACCCGCAGCGGCGGCAAGGCGGCGGGGTGACCGGCCCGCCGGGCCAGCATTCGAAGCAGAACGGGATCTCCCGCATCGCCGGTGGCCGCACCCCGCAGACCTGGCAGCGGTTCTTCATGACGCTCACGCCGGGGGCACCGACCGGTGCCGGCCCAGCCGGGGGGTGATCTGCGGCCGTTCCCCGGCCGCGGCCACCGGCGGCCTGCGGGCGGCGACCTGGCCGGGTTCGCAGATCAGCAGGTCTGCTGGGGTGCACTCCAGCACCGCGCAGATCACGTCGAGATCTTCCAGCCGGATCGACACCGGCGTCGTGGTCCACCACCGTGACATCTTCCCGGCGCTGATCTCCAGCCCGGCCTCAGCCAGCCGGTGGCGCATTTCCGTCGATTTCCAGATCCCGCGTTCCGCGGCGGTCATCCGCAGATTCCAGCGCACCTGCTCACCTCATTCCCTCACCAAGCCGTGCGGCGACCCGGGCATTCGCCTTCGCCCACGCATGCTCAATGTGATCAGCGTGGACGTGAATATAACGGGTCGTCGTGGAAAGCCATTCATGGCCCAGCAATTCCTGGATCGCTTTCAAATCCATTCCCCGGGCATACATCGACGACGCGCAAAAATGCCGCAGCGTATGCGGGCTCAGCCGCCCCGACCACTCCGGCAGCGACCGCGCAACCGCGTTCGCCAGCCCGTCCCGCAGCGCCTGGTCCCCGATCCGGCTGCACATCCCCGTCGCCAGGTCATGGCGCTCACTGGGCAGCAGCGGCGCATCCAGGCAGGCGTAATCGTCGCCGAACTGGTGGCGCACCTCAGCCAGCCACCAATCCAGCAGGTCACCCGCCTGGTTGATCGCCGGGACCAGCCGGGTCTTCGGGCCACGGCCCCGGCTGCCCTTGCCATACCGGACATGGATCTTGCCGTACTCACCCAGGTCGCGGCGCCAGTCCCGGATGTCCAGCATGTACGTCTCCCGGATCCGCAGCCCGGTCCGCCGCCACAGCGACGCCGCCAGGTAATCCCGCGCGGCGGGGAGGAACTTGCGGGCGTGCGGCAGCCAGGCCCGCCACGCCGCGAACAGCGCCTCCACCTCATCCTCAGGCGGCGGCACCCGCAGCACGCCGTAATCGGCTTTGGCCGGCCGGTTGAATTCATCGATCACCTGGATCACGACATGACCGGTCAGCCGGTGAATATCACCCTGATACCGCAGCACCAGGAAGTCGTAGAACCGGGCCAGCGCCCACGCCTTGTGCTGCACCGTCAGCCGCGCCCGCCCCAGCACCGTGCGCTGCCGGGCCAGGAACACGTCAGCATCCTGCGGCTGGGCGGTCCACACGGGGCGGCCCAGGAACCGGGCGAACTCGAAGATCACCGACCGGTTCTCGTTCACCGTCGCGTCGCCCACACCCGCGCCGACGGCCGCCAGCAGGTACTGGTCCACCAGTTCCTGCTCGAAGTCCTCGCGCTCCTGGGTCGTCTCGACCCGCTGCGGAGCACCCAGGGACCGGACTACCGCCAGCTCCACGCGCACCCCCGTTCCCCCACCGCGACCACCTGTCACGAATGCGGACGAGGTTTCCAGATTATGGATCAAACGTCAATCTACGCACACAAGTCACTGCCAGCGCCCTGGCCTCACCCGCAGCCGGGACAGCCCACTTCTCAAGATCACAAACTGCGGGAAGTTCCTGCAACGGACCAGGCCATCCGCGCCGAACCACCCCTCGCGCGCCACCTGGTTAGGCAGGCCAGCATTGATCAGGCCGCCGACGCCGGGCCGCCCTTGGCCCACCTCCTGGTAGGGCGTCGCGGTCACGGTCAGGGCGAGGTGTCCGGATGATCCGTGCACCTGGCCCTCGGGCACCAGTCGCTGGTGGAAACACCGGCATGTGGTGGGTGCTCGCCCTGGGCTGGGGCCTGGTCGGCCTCTCCGGCCTGGTCTGGGTCGCGGCATGGGCCAGCGCTGCACTCGCGGGCGGCCACGTGCCTGCGTTCGGGGGAAGCTGGGTAGCGGCGCTCGTACGGGGCCGGACCACCAGCACCTGGCCAGGTACCCCCAGCATCCTGGTCGCATGCCTGACACTCCTGCTCACGGGGACCGCAGCAGGTGTCGTCATGTCGACATGGCATTGGGTGTCCGGGTGGCTGCCGCATCAGAGCGACCCGGTCGCGGCCTTGCGGCACAACCCCGGCGTCCTGCCCCTCACTCCAGAGCCGTCGGCCCGGACAGCGGTCAGGCTGCGCGCGTCACTGGCCACCACCGGCCCAAGGAAGTTGACTCCAGCCGATACCGGGCTCATCCTCGGCAACCTCATGCGGCCGGGCATGCGCGGCCCGGCGCTGTACGCCTCGTGGGAAGACACGGTGGTGGCGTTCATGGCGCCTCGGTCGGGAAAGACCACCGCGCTCGGGGTGCCCTACGTGCTGTCCGCACCTGGTCCCGTTGTCGCGACCAGTATCAAAGCCGACCTGTGGGCGGCTACCGCGCGGTTGCGTGCCACACGGGGCTGCCGGGTATGGCTGTTCGACCCACAGCACATCACCTGCCAGCACCAGGAATGGTGGTGGGATCCGCTGCATGGGCTGGCCAGCGTTGAAGCGGCGCACCGGATGTCATCGCACTTCGTGCTCACCGTGGCCGACGGTCGGCAACGTGACCTGTGGGGGCCGGCCGCGCAGGAACTGCTATGCGCGCTGTTCCTCGCGGCAGCGGTCTCAGGCCGGTCCCTGCGGGACGTGGCGCGGTGGCTGGACGACACCGCCTCGCCGACACCTGCGGAACTCCTGGACACCGCGGGGTTCCGGGCGCTGGGTTCGTCGCTGCGAGGTGCACAGAACGGCGCACCCGAGACCCGCGACGGCATCTACCAGACCGCCAGGACAGCCGCAGCATGCCTGCACGACGAAGAGATCATGCGCTGGGTAGCCCCGCCATCCTCGCCGCTGCCCGTGTTCCGCCCGGACGGGTTCGCTGCCTCACGGGACACGTTGTACCTGCTGACCGAGTCCCGGGCCTCGGCGTCCCCGCTAATCGCCGCGCTCACCGACACGGTCATGCGAGCCGGGCGGCGGCTCGCCGAGACCGAGGGCGGCAGGCTCGACCCGCCCATGGTGCTGATCCTCGACGAGGCGGCCAACATCTGCCGGATCGGCGACCTGCCCGACCTCTACAGTCACCTCGGGTCACGCGGCATGGTGCCGGTGACCATCCTGCAGTCCTACCAGCAGGGGGTGACCGTGTGGGGCGAGGCGGGGATGGCCTCCCTGTGGGGCGCGGCCACCCGCAAGGTCATCGGCGCGGGCATCGATGACCCCCGCCTCGCCCGCGACTTGGCAGTACTGATCGGCCAGCATGACGTCCCCGTCCGCTCAGCCAGCTACGGTGACGGCCGGGCCAGCGAGCAGATCTCACTGCGCCGCCAGGACATCATGCAAGCCGCCGACATCCGCGCCCTGCTACCAGGCACCGCGCTCCTGCTCGCCACCGGTGCCCGGCCCGCGCTGATCAAGCTCCGCCCCTGGTACACAGGCCCTGACGCAGCCCTGGTCGCCGACGCCACCCGGCAGGCGGAGCACGCCATGCGAGAAGGCGCCCGACGGATGGCAGCATCCCGGGACACACCCGGCGCGCAAGCCGCTCCCCGCCACTGGATGTCGGCCGCCGATGACATCGCCATGGCGGCCATGGGTGAGCGCAACGGATGGCACGGATGACCGCCGCGAGCCCCACCGCCAAGACCAGCGACGGCAACGGCAAGCCCGCGCCGAAGCCCGTGTACGGCAGCGTCGAGGCCTGGGTGACCGGCCAGTTCCTGCCCATGTTCCGCCGCCCGCTCGGAGGTGAGTACCGGTGGTGCCGTCAATGGTGGCAGCACGCCGAAGCCATCACCCGGCTCACCGCCTTGTGGCACGCCTGGGAAGTGCTGCGGCTGGAGCCGGGCACCGGCATGGCCACCTGGTTCCGCGACCACCTCGACCACCAGCTCCCCGTGCTCATGGGCAGGCTCGGCCCGTTCGCCCACTGCAGCGAAGACGAGCACATCGAGCCACGTCAAGCGAAGAACACCCAGGCACCGTCTGGGTGGTGGGATCTGGGCGAGGGATGACGGACTGTGGGGCGTCGGCGGGGACGCGGGAAGATAGAGGGCCAGCTCTCCTTCGACGACCTCTTCAACGCGGGGGAGCCGGCTGGGCAGGAGACCGAGCATGAACCAGTACGGGACGATGGCACGCGACCACTGGGCGAGGTGGCTGCCCCAGCGGTACACGCAGATCGAGGATCCGGACAGCTTCTTCTCCACTCTGGGCGAGGAAGTGGCCCACCAGGTCGGCGACTTGACGCTGGACCTGGCGGGCAACGAGCCAGCGGGGGAGGACTACCTGGGGAAGGTACGGCGCCTGAACATGGCCCGGCTCCAGGCGGAAGAGATCGTGCTGAAGGAACGGGTTCTGCTGCCTCCCGAGAGCCCAGAAGACCAAGAGAAGGAGCCGGGGGCCGGTATGAGGTCAGTGCCGGTGGTAGTGGACCGCAGCCACCCGCTGTGGGAGCAGGTGAACGCGGACCAAGAGGAACGCCTCCAGGACAGCTAGCCCCAGCCCGTTACCAGCCCACGGGCCAACACGACCTCGCACCCTCAGGCGCCAACGCGCGGATCAAGGCGAACCTCCACGCTCTCATCGTGCTGCGGACCATCCAGCGCCAGCAGCGGTCTCCCACCCCGGCCGAACAGCGGCACCTGGCGGCCTGGTCCGGCTGGGGCGCGGTCCCGGAAATGTTCGACGAGGACCGGGAACAGTTCCGGTGGGCCCGCGCGCAGCTCGGCTTGCATTTGAGCTCGCAGGAGGCCGCTGCCGCTGCCCGGTCCACGCTCAACGCCCACTACACCGATGCCGGGCTCGTCCAGACCATCTGGGCGGGCGTCCGCAGGCTCGGCTTCACCGCCGGGCGAGTGCTGGAACCCGGCTGCGGATCGGGCAACTTCATCGGATTCGCACCACCCGGCGTCCGGATGACCGGGATCGAACTGGAACCGGTCACCGCGGCGATCGCTGCCGCGCTCTACCCCGATGCCACGGTCAGGTACGAGTCGTTCGCCGACACCCGGCTGCCTGAAGACTCTTTCGAATTGGTCATCGGCAACGTGCCGTTTGGGGATGTCACCCTGCACGACCGCCTCCACAATCGCGGTGGCCACAGGAGTGGCGCAAGTGTCATATCTGAACCATGTGAATAGGTCTTCCTTTGTCCTGCCGTCGTGCCGTCCGGGGATCACCTTGCACATGGTTGGTGGCCTTGGCCGGGTTGTGGGGCTGCGTAGGTGAGCCAGTTGCTGCTGGCCTGGGTTGCCCAGCGGTTGGCGGTGGTGGCGCCGACGCCGATGAGTTCGCCGAGCATGGCGGGCGGGATCTGGGATGCCAGCTGGGCGCGGGCGGTGTTGCGCATCGCTGCTGGGCTGATGCCCAGGGCTTTGAGCCGGCTGGCGAGGATCAGTGGCCCGGCTGGGCGCCCGGCGTGGCGGCCGGGGAACAGCCAGTGGCTTTCGATCTGGTCGGCGACGCCGTTGGTGCGCCGGGTGGGGAGCTGGGTGATCAGGGTGGCGAATGGCTGGTGGATGGGCAGGGGGTGCCGTCGAGGACAACCAGTACGGTGCCGTCGCTGCCGTGGCGGATGTCGTCGCGGGTGAGCCGGGCGATGCGGGTGAGTGGCTGGCCGTAGAGGACGAGGAGGGCGGCGGCTACCCGGTCATCGGCCGGGATGGTGTTGTCGGTGACCAGGCGGCGGGCGGTGGCCCAGCGTTGTTCGTGGTTCAGCGGGGATCGCATGACCTTGGGCGGGGCTGGCGGGATGGTGACCTGCGGGGACAGGTGGTGGCGGTCGCGGGCCCAGGCCAGGAACCCGCGGGCCAGCCAGTGGGTGCCGGCCGGCTGGGCGAACCAGTGGTCCAGGTCAGCCTGGGTGAGGGTGGCTAGGGTGCGCCCGTTGCGGTGGGTGGCCTCCAGCAGGGCGAGCACGGCCCGCAGCGTGCGGCGGGCGTTGTTGAGGCTGTGGGCCATCGGCGCCCCGGTTTCGGCGCGGCGGCGCAGGCGGGGCAGCACCTGCCAGCGCAGCCAGGTCTGCGCGGCCTTGGCGTCGCTGGTGTCGATGCGTGCGGCGGCCAGCAGCCCGGCCGTGAAGTCGCCGAGCCGCTCAACGCGCCGGATGGTGGTGGTGTCGGGCAGTGCCCCGGCGGCGACAAGCAGGGCGCGCAGGTGCTCCACGCTGCGGTTGCCGCCGGCCTGGTCGAGGGTCTCGTGGGTCAGTGCCGCCTCCCCGGCGGCGAGGCGGGTGAGCAGCTGGCCGCCCTGGCTGTTTCGAAGCCACTTCCGCGCGATGTAGAAGCTCCCGGCGGTCATCACCGCGGCCCGGACCGGGACGAGCGCGGGGGGCAGGAGTTCGGGCGGGCCGGTGCGGGCGTCGAACTCTGCGCCGAGCGCGCAGCGGTGGCACAACCAGGACTTAAACATCCAGGTGCGCGGCCCGGTGGCGCCGCAGTGGGCGCACCGCCCACCGCCGGTTTCGTTCACCGGCCGGTGATCTCGGCTCGCCGGGGCCGGCGCCCCTTCAGTTCCTGCACCGGGGACGGCCTGCCCGCTGCCGCCTTCTTCGCCGCGGGGGCGGCAACCGGTTCGATCAGGTCGTTGGGGGTGCAGCCCAAGATGTCGCACAACGCCATCAGTGTGGGCAGCGACAGCCGCTCGGGGGTCTGGGTCACCAGCCGGTAGACCTGCGCCGCTGACAGCGCCACCCCCCGCTCGGCCAGCAGCGGCACCAGGTCGCTGGTGGCATACATGCCTGCCTGGGCCATCAGCAGCCGCAGGTTCCACCGGTAGCTGAGCTTGCGTGCCATCACCATCTCACCCTTCACCCTGGCCGCCGGCGGTGCCTGCCGCCCAGGCGGGCTGCAGCGCCCGCGCCAGCGCGGCCTGCAGGTAGTCGCTGCCCACCTTCGTATAGCCGGCCGTCGACGACCCCCACCGGTGACCCACCTGCTGCTGCACGAACAGCTGGTCAGCGCCGTCTTCGAGCAGGTGGGTGATATAGGAGTAGCGCAGGCAGTGCGGCGACAGCACCGCCTCCAGGCCCAGGGCGTCCCGGTACGCGGCGAACCGGTCATTGACCGCCGCCGACGCCACCCGGCTGCCCCGCTCGGTCGGCCACAACATCCGCGCGGCCCCCACCTGGTAGGCCGGGCGGACCTCACCCACCCACTCCGCCACCGCCTGCGCAGCCCACTCCATGACAGTCAGCACCGTCCGCTGCCGCGGCGGGCCGCCGCGGCTGGCCTTGCCATAGCGGACGTTCACCACCCCGTAGCCGCCGAACTGCAGCGCCTTAGGGTTGCGGCCCCAGTCGGTCACCTCCAGCATCACCGCCTCCCGCCGCCGCAGCCCCCACGCATAGACCGTCTTGAACAGCACCGCATCGCGGTAAGCAGCCAGCCATCCCTTACGGCCAGACCGGCCAGCCACCGCCACCCGCTCATCGCAGTAGTCGAAGAACCGCTGCAGCTCCTCCCGGCTCAGCGGGCGGTTCTCCGGCCGGGCCTCCCCCTCCACCCGGTGCACCGCGGTGTTCCACTCATGGAACACCTGGACCGGATGAGTCCCGAACCGCTCCTGGCAGACCTGCGCCCACTCGTAACGGGCGTCGCAGACATAGCCCAGGAACAACGCCACCGACATCTGGTAGCCACGGACCGTCGAGTGTGCCAGTCCAGCCTCCACCAGCGACGACGTCCACTCCTCCACATCCGGCGCCGTCCACGACCACGGGTACTCATTCGTGAACGCCACCAGCCGCCGCACCGCAAACCCCCGGTTCTCAACCGTCGTCGCCGCCAGCAACCGCGACCGCTGCTGCGCCGCCCACCCCGCGAGCATCGCATCCAGCACCGCCTCCTCCGGCTGCAAGAACGACACCCCAGCCGCCAGCACCGCCCGCGCCGAACCCGCCAGCACCACCGCCTCCACCGCCCGTGACCGCACCCCTGCCCCTCTCACACACCCAGCAACCAACGCGTGATTCTTATATCAGATGCAAGCGCGGCAGGTGAGCGCCCAGCTCATCTGCCACATCAGAGAAGGGCCATCCGCAGACCAGCAGCACCCGAACCCCCCAGTTCCGGGCACTCACAAGACTCCGAATCCTGCATCCAATGCAAAACCGGAGAGTTCATCCACAACCACTTCGTTATCAAGGCGCTGCACCTCACCCGGCCGGGCGGGGTGGTCGCGGTGCTAACTTCCCGGTTCACCATGGACGCCCGCAACCCAGCGGCGCGGCGGGAGATCGGTGGCCTGGCGGACCTGCTGGGCGCGGTGCGGCTCCCCAGCGGCGCCCATCAGCGCGCGGCTGGCACCCAGGTCGTCACCGACCTGCTCATCCTGCGGCGCCGCGAACCAGGCCGGGAGCCGGACAGCCCAGCCTGGGAGCAGGCCCGGCCGGTCAGGCTCGACGGCGAAGACGTGCCCATCAACGAGTACTTCCTCACCAACCCGGACGCGGTCCTCGGCGAACTATCCGCGGTGAACGGCGCCTACCGGGCCGGTGACCTGGCCGTCCGGCCCACCGGCGACCTGGTCCCGGCCCTCGATGACGTGCTGGTCCGCATCGCGGACCGGTCCCGGGACCGGGCCGTGCTGTGGTCCGCCGCGCCGCCGGAACCAGCCGTAGCGGACGTGGACCTGGGACCGCGGTCCATTCAGCCTGACGGGTACCTGGAGGGCCGGCCGGACGGGACGTTCACACAGGTCGACGCGGGGCACGCACAGCCGTTCCCGGTGCCGCGCCGGCAGGCGAGCGAACTCCGCGCGCTGCTCGGGTTGCGAGACACCGCCCGGGCGCTGCTAGACGCCGAATCGGCATCCCCGGAGGACACGCCAGAGATCGATGGCCTGCGTCGTGGACTCGGCCGCCGCTACAACAGCTACGCCCGCACGTACGGACCACTCAACCGGTTCTCCTGGCGAAGGACGGGACGCACGAACGCTGACGGCCGGGAAGCGCTCGCCAGGGTCCGTCCGCCGCAGGGCGGGTTCCGCACCGACCCGTTCTGCGCGCTCGTGTACGCGCTGGAGGACTTCGAACCCACCGAACAGCGAGCCGTCAAGACCGCCATCTTCACTCGCCGGGTCGTCGCTCCCCGCGCACCCAGGCTGGGTGCAGACAGCCCCGCTGACGCGCTGGCGGTCTGCCTCGATACCTGTGGCGAGGTCCGGCTCACTGAGATCGCCCGGCTGCTCGGCACCGACCAAGAACGTGCCCGGGCGGAACTCGGTGCCCTAGTGTTCGACGAGCCCGGCTCAGACCGGCTGGTGCCTGCTGCGGAGTACCTGTCCGGCCAGGTGCGTGACAAGCTCAAGACCGCTGAAGCAGTGGCGGCTGACGACCCGCGGTACGCGGTCAACGTCGCCGAACTCCGGAAAGTGATCCCCCGCAACCTCACCCCAGGCGAGATCGACGCACGGCTCGGCGCCGCCTGGATCGACGCTCCATATATAAGGCAGTTCCTGAGCGAAATCCTCGACGACGACACCCTGCAGGTCGAGCACCCGGGCGGGCAGGTATGGACGGTGCGCGGCAGGCGCGGCACCGTGCTCGCTACCTCGACCTGGGGCACCACCAGTTACCCCGCCCCAGCACTGGCACAGGCGGTATTGGAACAGCGGGCGATCGAGGTCCGCGACAAGACCTTCGATGACACGTGGGTGCTGAACCTCGACGCCACACTGGCTGCGCAGGAGAAGGCCAGCGAACTGGGGGAGCGGTTCGCGGAGTGGGCCTGGGAAGACTCCAGCCGGGCCGACGAACTCGCTCGCATCTATAACGACAGATTCAACGGGATCGTCCTGCGCAACTACGACGACGTTAGCCTCAGCCTGCCCGGTCTGTCGGAAGACTTCGAACCCCGGCCGCACCAGGTCGCCGCTGTGGCCCGGATCATCCACGAGCCCGCCGTCCTGCTCGCGCACGAGGTCGGTGCAGGGAAGACCGCCGAACTGGTGATGGGGGCCATGGAGCTACGGCGGCTCGGTCTGGCCCGCAAGCCCGCCATCGTCGTGCCCAACCACATGATCGAGCAGTTCGCGCGGGAATGGCTCCAGCTCTATCCCCAAGCCCGCGTCCTGGTAGCCCGGCGAGAAGAACTGCAAGGGGAACGCCGCCGTCAGTTCGTCGCCCGGTGCGCGACCGGCGAGTGGGACGGGATCATCATGTCCCGCTCGGCGTTCGAGCGTATCCCTATGAGCCCCCAGGCCCAGCGCGACTACCTGGACCGTGAACTGGATCAGCTCCGCGAGTGGATCGCCGAGGCGGAGAAGGGGGAGAGGCTGTCGGTCAAGCGCCTTGAGGCGACGCTGCTGCGGGCCGAGGAACGGATCAAGGCCAAACTGGACCGCCCACGCGATCCCGGAATCACGTTCGAGGCCACCGGGATCGACTGGCTCGGGGTCGATGAGGCACACGGTTACAAGGCACTTCGCACGCCTTCAGTGATCCGCGATGCGGCCATCGACGGGTCGATGCGCGCCTCTGATCTCGATATGAAGATCGACTACCTGCGGCGGCGCAACGGCAAGCGGGTCGTCACCTTCGCGACCGCGACCCCGATCGCCAATTCGGTCACCGAGGCGTACGTGATGCAGCGCTATCTGCGGCCTGACCTGTTGGAAGCAGCCGGGATCTCGGTGTTCGACTCCTGGGCTGCCACGTTCGGCCAGGTCGTCACCCAGGTGGAGTTGGCCCCCGAAGGTGGCAGCAACTTCCGGTTGAACAGCCGTTTTGCCAAGTTCCGGAACGTGCCCGAGTTCCTTCGCCTGCTCCACGTGTGCGCCGATGTGAAGACGGGAGAAGACCTCAAGCTGCCGGTCCCGTTGCTGGGGGCGCGTGCCGGTGACGGGCAGCGGGCACCAGAGACCGTGGTCACCGAGCCATCCCCGGAGCTGGCCGCCTACGTCACGGAACTTGGTGCGCGGGCGGATGCCGTGCGCTGCCGGGCTGTGGCACCGCAGGAAGACAACATGCTGAAGGTCTCAGGCGATGGCCGACGGGCGGCGCTGGATCTGCGGCTGGCCGGGCTGCCCCAGACCACGCCCGGCAAGCTCGACAACGCGGCCAGGCTGATCGTCGGCATCTGGCGGGACCACCGCGACGACGAATACCCCGGTCCGGACGGTGGTCCGAGCCCGGTCCGCGGATCGCTGCAGATCGTGTTCTGCGACCTCGGCACACCGGGACCAGGCTGGAACGCCTACGACTATCTGCGGGACCAGCTCACGGACCACGGCATGCCACGCGGACAGGTCCGGTTCATCCACGAGGCTCGCACGGACCAGGAGAAGGCCGAGCTGTTCGCCGCCTGCCGGGCAGGCGAGGTCGCGGTCCTCGTCGGCTCGACCGAGAAGATGGGCGTGGGCACCAACGTCCAGACTCGCGCGGTCGCGCTGCACCACCTCGACGCACCCTGGCGCCCCGCCGACGTCGCCCAGCGAGAAGGCCGCATCCTCCGCCAGGGCAACCACAACCCCGAGGTACGCATCTACCGCCACGTGGTCCAGCGCAGCTTCGACGGCTACGTCTGGCAAGCCCTCGAACGCAAAGGCCGGTTCGTCGCCCAGGTGATGCGCGGCCGCCTCGACGTCCGCGAGATCGACGACATCGGCGACGCCGCTCTGTCCTACACCGAGGTCAAGGCCCTCGCCACCGGCAACCCACTGCTGATGGACAAAGCCGCAGCCGACGCCGAACTGACCCGCCTCGAACGAGCCGAACGCGCCCACCACCGCACCCAAGACGCCCTGCGCCACACCATCACCCGGCTCCATGCGCGCATTTCTGCCCTCACCGGTGTGGTCGG
>DASYYE010000281.1:0-15147 GCA_035946955.1 Streptosporangiaceae bacterium
GCACCGGCACCGGGATTTCCGACCCGGGCCGGCCTGGTCAGTTCATGGGCGCACATGGCCCCGCCAATACGGCGGGCACGGCCTCTGTCATCCTCACTGGGATACCCGACTCGGCGGGTGCCGTCCTCGCGCCAGGCAATGCCGCGGTCCCGCTGGTGGCCAGCGCGGACAGCCAGTCAGCCAATGGGGCAGGTCACCACGAAGGCCGCCTGGCCGACGACCTGAGCGACGCGGGCTGGGCCTTGGCCTCTCAGCCGCGGACCGAAAAGGTCTACGTGGTCAAGCCACCCGTCGGCAGGTTCCACGAAAGCCTCTGGGAGATCGCACAGAACCACCTCGGCGACGGCCGCCGCTACAACGAGATCTTCCAGCTCAACAAGGACCGCTCGCAGCCCGACGGCACCACGCTCACGATCGCCAGCCTGATCCGCCCGGGCTGGGTGCTCGTGATGCCCCACGACGCCTACGGCCCCGGCATCAAGCTCGTCACGGTCGAGCCGTCCCAACGCCCACCGCAGACCAGCCCTCCGCCCAGTCAGCCTCCGCCCAGCCACTCGCAACCCGGCAGCTCACAGCCCAGCGACTCGCAGCCACACCGTCCGGCCCACGCCAGGCCGGACCACCACCGCACGCAAACAGGCGGCTCCGAGCACCGTGGTGAGCACAGCCGAGGGGCACCAGCGCCCGCGGTGGCACCCGCCACCCCCGTCGAGTCGGTGCCGACCGCCCCGGCACCAGCGGCCACGGCCCCCGCACACGCCCAGGCCACGTCCGACCAGCAGCGCCCGATGCTCCCGTTCGAGCTTGCCGCCGCCGGGTTCCTGGCGGCGGGCGTCTTGTACGCACTGGGCAGGCGCCGCCGTCTGCAGGCCCGCCGCCGGGGGTACGGGCGGCGGGTCGCCAAGCCCCGCCCGGACGCCGCCTGGGCCGAAGTGGCCTTGCGACTCGGGGAGGACAGTCACTCCGCCGGCCTGCTCGACACCGGGCTGCGCTACCTCGGCGGGGCACTGGCGCAGGCCGACCGCACGCCACCCACCGTGTTCGCGGCCCACATCGGCACCGACAGCGTGGACCTGTGGGTGGACCCCGCGAGCCATGACGCGCCCGCGCCCTGGTTCGCAGTGGGCGACGGGCAGGTGTGGCGGCTGCCGCTGGCGGCCGTGCCCGTCCTCAACCCCGGGCTGGTCGGCAGTTCCGAGACGCCGTACCCCGGGCTCGTGTCGGTCGGGACCGACGACACCGGCCGCGTGCTGGTGGACGTGACGTCCGCGCACGGGCTCATCGCGGTCACCGGGGCCGAAGACACCGCCTGCGACGTGCTGGCCACGATTGCCATGGAACTCGCCACCAGCCGCTGGTCAGAAGGCATTCACCTGACACTGGTGGGTTTCCCGGTCAACCTGGCTGCGATGGCACCCGGCCGGGTCCACCAGGTAGCGGCAATCGACGAGGCACTGTCGGATCTGGAGAGCTGGGCTGCGGAGGAGCCTGACGTCCCAGCGGAGCCGCAGTACTTGATCAGCGCGGTCCCGCCAGCGTCGGCGGCCGAATGTGACCGGTTGCTGGCGCTGGCCCGCGCCGGGCAGGCGGCTGGAGGCGCCTACCTGGTCGCCGGTGAGGTCGAGGGTGCGGTCTGGACGTGGGACGTCACACGCGGCGGCCGGCTCAACGCCCGTGAGCTAGGGCTTGACGTGCAGGCACAGGTCATCCCGGCCGAGCAGCAATCGGCTCTTGCCGACCTGTTCGTCACGGCCGACGACCTCGACGGTGAGCCTCTGCCGGACGCTGTCCTGTCCGCGCCGCTGGCAGACCTGGACCTGGAAACGCTGGAGCCCCTGGAGCCCATGCCGCTTTCCGCACCGCCGCTGTCCATGCCGTCATCGGTCATGGAGGCCCCCATCGCTATGGACGTCCCCACCGGCGTGGTGACGGAGGCTGGTCCCGCTCCCAGGGTCAGCCTGCTGGGCGCGGTGTCGGTGGAGGCGCCGGGTGAGGTCGAGCGGGACAAGCTCGCCACGGCCACCGAACTCGTCGTCTACCTGGCCGCCCACCCCGAAGGAGTCCACCCGAACATGCTGGGCGCGGCCCTGTGGCCACGCGGGGTCAGTCCGGACGAGCGCGACGCGATGGTGGACCGGGTCAGGGACTGGCTCGGCAGCGACGGGATCGGCCGGCCGCACCTGGCCTGTGACACCACTGGCCGGGTCCGCCTCGGGTCCGGCGTCTCGGTGGACTGGCACGTGTTCTGCGTGCTGGTGGCGCAGGCCGCACAGGCCTCCTCGGGCGCCGGGTCTCGCCGGGGAGCACATGCCAGCGCTGCCCACAATGGCCAGCGCGGTGCGCCTGATGAGGCCACGCTGCTGGCCCAGGCGCTGAACCTGGTCAACGGCCCGTTCCTGGCCGACCGGGAACAGGGCCGCTACGCCTGGCTGGCCACTGACGGCCTGGAGTATGACGTGGCGGCACGGGTCTGCGACGCCGCGCACCGGCTCTGGGAGCTGCGGATGGCCGCGGGCGACCCGCACGGTGCCATGGAGGCCGCGCGGTCGGGGCTGCGCCTGGCCCCCTACGACGAACTGCTCTGGCGGGACCTGCTGGAGGCCGCGGACGACACGGGCCACGAGGACCTGCTGCGCGGCGTGGTCAAGGAGATCCGCTCGTGGGCCTGCCTGGACGGCACCGCCGTCGCGATGTCCCCCGAGACCGAGGGCCTCATGGACGACCTGCTCCCCAGTTGGCGCTGGTCGGTAGCCTGAAACGCCGGTGGCCGGCGGCGCTGTCGCGCCGCCGGCCACCGGCTATCGGCTAGGGGACTGGTTAGTTCACGTTGAGCGCGGTGTCATCGACGACGAAATCGGTCGTGCCGCCGTTGGCATCGGTCTCCGTGCCGATCCACTTCACTTTGAAGGTCTGACCGATGTAGCTGGAAAGGTTGTAGGTGTACTGGGCGTAGCCGGTGTTGGCGTTCAGGTTGGAGAAGGTCGCCAGCGTGGTTATCACGGTGCCGCCCGTGGTGAGCAACTGGACCCTCAGTTTGTCGGGGGTGGCAGTTGTCGTGTTCTCGGTGGTGTCGATGTGCAGCCAGAACGACAGCGTCGCCGTCGTGCAGCCAGCCGGCACGGTGACCGTCTGCTCCACGCTGTCGGTGTCCGCGACGCCGTCCCCGTTGAGCCAGGCCTCATAGCTGCCTGAGTGTGCTGGCTCAGCGCTGGAGGTGCCGGTGATCGGGTTGGAACCAACGGTCGAGGACTGGACCCACGGTGCGATGTTGGTGGTGCCGTTCTCGAACCCTGGGTCTCCGAGGAGTTGCGCTGCCGTGCAGCCCGCACCCGAGTTGACGGTGAGGGTGTAGGTGGCGGAGTGCGTCGTCCCGGAGGCGTCGGTGCCGGTGACCGTGACCGGGTATGTCCCGGTCGGGGTGGAGGAGGTGGTGGCGATGGTCAGGGTCGAGTTGCTGCCCGAGTTGACCGGTGAGGTGCTGAACGACGCGGTGGCGCCGATGGGCAGCCCCGACGTGGACAGCGTGACCGCCTCGGAGTTCCCCGAGGTCACTGCGGTGGACACCGTCGACGTCGCCGACTGCCCCGCTGTCACCGTCCCCGACGTGGGGCTGAGTGACAGGGAGAAGCCGTTCGTGACGGTCCCGCTCACGTTGAGTGCGGTGTCGTCGAGGACGAAGTCGGTCGTGCCGCCGTTGGCGTCGGTCTCGGTGCCGGTGAACTTCACGGTGACGGTCTGGCCGTCGTAGGCGGACACGTCGTAGGTGTGCTGGGTGTAGCCGGTGTTGTGGCTGAGGTTGGAGAAGGTCGCCAGGGTGGTCAGCACGGTGCCGGCGCTGTTGAGCAGCTGGACCTTGAACGTGTCGGGGGTGGCGGTGGTGGTGTTCTCGGTGGTGTCGACGTGCAGCCAGAACGACAGGTTCGCCGTGGTGCAGCCCGCCGGGATGCTGACCGGCTGGGCCTCGGTGTCGGTGTCGGCACTGCCATTGCCGTTGAACCAGGCCTCGAAGCTGCCCGAGTGCGCTGGCTCAGCACTGCTGGTGCCGGTGATCGGGCTGAAGCCAAGGGTTGAGGACTGCGTCCACGGGGCGACATTGGTGGTCCCGTTCTCGAACCCCGGGTCTCCCATGAGCTGCGCCGCCGTGCAGTTCGCGGCCGCGTTCACCGTGAGTGTGTAGGTGGCGGTGTGTGACCCGGAACTGGCGGTGCCGGTGACGGTCACCGGGTAGGTGCCGGCCGGGGTCGAGGAGGTGGTGGCGATGGTCAGGCTCGAGCTGCCACCGGAGGTGACCAGTGAGGTGCCGAACGACGCGGTGGCGCCGCTGGGCAGCCCCGCCGCCGACAAGGTGACGGACTCGGCGCTGCCCGCGGTCACCGCGGTGGACACCGTCGATGTCGCCGACTGCCCCGCTGTCACCGTCCCCGAGGTGGGGCTCAGCGACAGCGAGAAGTCGTTCGCCGGTGCGTTCACCGTGAGGGTGTAGGTCGCGGTATGCGAACCAGAGGGAGCGGTGCCGGTGACCGTGACCGAGTACGTCCCGGCCGGAGTCGAGGACGCGGTGGCAACTGTCAGGGTCGAGCTGGCGCCGGAGTTGATCGGTGAGGCGCTGAACGACGCGGTCGCCCCGGTGGGCAGGCCGGTGGCGGACAGCGTGATGGATTCGGCGCTCCCCGACGTGATCGCGGTCGACACCGTGCCCGTTGCGGACTGACCCGCCGTCACCGTCCCGGAGGTGGGGCTGACCGCCAGCGAGAAGTCGTTCGCGGGGGCGCTGGAGTTCACGGCCTCCTGCAGCGCCGACGCGAGGACCGCGCCACCCGTCATGTCGAGCCCGGGCTCGTCGGTCTGCCAGGAACGGACATCGTCGACGAACTCGCTGCCCTGCCCATCGAACGCGGAGAACTGGTCCACACCATTGGCTGGGCAGGCCTTCATCCCGGTCTCGTAGCTGCCGAGGCCGCCGCTGAACTGGCTCGTGTTGTTCGGCCCGTTCACCACGGCACCGGTGGCGATCGGGGCGGAGCCGTTCAGGCTGCCGGAAAGGTTGGCCACCTGGTGCTGCATGCAGTCGGGGAACGTGGTGCCCTCACCGACCATGAAGCTGGTGCCCCATGCGTTGGCGCCCATCAGCCAGTTGCGCTGTTCGGTGGCGAACGGGGCATACGTGGTGTCGCCGGTGATCTTCTGGTACAGCGCCTCGGTGGTCATGAACCCGAAGGTGTGCGAGTCCACGTCGAAGGCGGTGATGTTGCCGGCTGCGTGGAACATGTTCGAGCTGGCGGTGTTGGACGGCGCTGTCAGCTGGCGTTTCAGGTCGTTGATGAGGGTGGTCCTGCTGACGGCGAGGTTGGTCGGGTCACCCGCGTTGTCCATGGCCTGGATGAGGTCGGCGTGGGCGAGCGCGCTCGGGTCGTAGAGGTTGAAGGTGTCGCCGGTGTCGGTGGCGATGTAGTCGCTGGCCCAGGTCGCCGCCTGCGACAGGTACGTGGACGCGTCGTGGCCGAGAGCCTGTGCGGCCAGGGCGATCTCAGCTGCGCCGAGTTCCATGTAAGGGTGCCAGAGGCTACCTGCGTAGTAGGAGTTCGGGTCCGCGGTGACCAGCGGGTTGGGCGGGCTGCTGGTGCTCGCGTCCGCGTACATGGAGGTCGCGGCCTGGTACTCAGCGGCTGCCTGGGTCGGGTTGCTGGTGGCGTCGTTCTGCGCGTTGAGCGCGAACGCGGCCGAGACCATGCCGGCCAGGTTCGGGCTGACCGCTGTGCCGGGTGACGCGGCCTCGAACACTGGACGGTTCTTGATGTATTTGTCAGCGCTTGCGCTGTCGGCGTCGTCGGCTTGTGGCAGCCGCCAGATGTCGTGGTCTCCGTTGAACGTGCCCGTGGAGTTGCCGGTGCCGATGCCGACCTGCAGGTACAGCGTCTTGGAGGTCTGGTCCCACATCTTGTTCAGCCAGGACTCGCCGTAGCTCGCCTCCGCGCCGAGGGTGGCCGGAGCGGAACTGCCGAGCACCCGCTGGGCGGCGGCAAGCAGCGTGTCGGCATAGGCCGTCGTGTAGGTGAACTTGAGGTAGTCGCCAGCGTCGGCCCAGCCGCCCGAGACGTCCACCGGGCCGCCGATCTTCGTCAGGCTGCTGTCGGTGATGGTGTCGCTGCCGGATGCGAAGTGGGGCGTGGCGTAGACGCTCGCGCTCTGGTCGTTCAGGTGCGAGGCCTGCCGGTTCAAGGCCCCGGCGATGACGTTGGGGCCGTCACGCTGGACCTGGAAGAAGTTGACCCCATCGCCGACCAGCTTGCCGTACAGCCCACTGGCGCTCGCTATGGAAAAGGTCGGAGACGTCGCGCTGACGCCGCCGCTGACCTGGATGTGGTAGGTGTCTGCAGCGGTGACGCTGCTGAAGTCGATCAGGTACACATCGGGGTAGTTGGTGTTCCATGACCCCCTGCTGGTCGAGGTGACGCTCCCCGACGCCACGGTCGTGCCAGCGGAGTTGATCACGGCATACGTCTCGCCTGACACCGCGCCACTGGTCATCAGGTATGCCTGCTTGGTGTCCCCCGGAAGGAAGCCCACCTGGTCCACACGGACCAGCCCGGTGACGGCCGCCGACGCTGCGGTTACGGACACCACTCCTGTAAGGAGGCTGGCTGCGGCACAGCCGATAAGCAGACGGGCCCAGCCCGTCCGCAACTTATTAGCACTCATGATCTAATCCTCGGCCCCTAGGAAGAGTTCTTTACAGTTCTTTACTCGGAGGTGAGGTGCATGTGTGCCGGGACGCTACACCCGGCTGGCCACGGAGTTAACGATTTCGGGATAGCTTGCGTTACTCTGCCTGCAAAAGGGGCCCGACCGACACCACCAGCCACATGAGTAACACTGGTGTCACCCTTGACCTCAGGTCTCAGCCCTTAGTCAGTGCCGCCTCGTCTCCGGCCACGAATGCCCGGGAGAACCCACGCGCATCTGCGCCTAGGGCCGGGGTGCCGGGCGTCAGGGCGTCTCTCAGTGCGAGCCAGCCGAGCAGCCCGAGGGGATAGCCGAAGTAACCCCAGCGTGTGGCCGGGGCCAGGATGAAGACCAGAGTGTAGAACAGGGCGAGGTGGTACACGGTCTGAGTGAGGGTGACCGGCGGGCGCGCCACCAGCCACACCGTCATGGCGAGGATCACCGCGCCCAGCAGCCCGATCACAGCCCAGCGTCCGAGCGGCCCGGTCATGGCCAGCAGGTGCCCGGGGAGTGGGCTGGCCGCTGTCGTCTTGCGGTGGGTGAGGCCGAGCGGGAACAGCACAGTGTTGCCGACCAGACTCGACGGCTCACTCAGCGCGGCCGGCGCGGCCAGCACGGTCCCAGCCATCGCCGCCCCCACGCAGGTAAGGCCGAACCGGCGGCACGCCGCGCGCCCCGCCGAGCCAGCGCAGAACGCCAGCAGCACCGGGACGGCCAGCCAGGCCGTGCTCTTCATGGCGCAGGCCACCCCAAGCACCAGGCCTGCCCACCCCGGCCGTGCCCGCCCGGTCAGCGCCAGGGCCAGGCACAACAGCCCAAGGATCGGCGCGTCAGTCCCGCCAGCCACCACCGGCAACGCGAGCACTGGGGAAGCAGTGGCAAAAGCGGTCAGTGCCCAGGCCGTGCGACTGGACGCGGTACTCGGCCGCAACGACCCCCACAGGGCAACGACACCAGTGAGCGTCAGCCACAGCCGCGGGTTGCCGGTCCACCCCGGCGCGCCGAGCGCACCTGGCAAGCCGAACACGGCCAGGGCGGGTCCGTACGGGTTGTAGGACTGCGGGCCGTCCAGCCTGGCGGCGGACAGGTACGGCGTCCCATGGTGCGCCAGCAGCCACCCCGCCCGGGCGACCACATCAAGCGCCCCCTCGCCCACCGTGGACATGTGGCGGCCGCCCGTGACCTGCCAAACCAGCGGAGCCACCAGGGCCCCTGCCAGGCTGATCAGCAACGCGGCCCACCGCCCGCGTGAGCGCCACACAACAGCGGCCAGCGCGGCCACGCCATAACCCGCCGCCGCCCATGCCCCCCACGACCGCTCCACCGGCAGCCCGGACAAGACCGTCATGAGCGCCGCGAACAGCGCGAACACCAGATACCAGGCTGCGGTTTGGCGGTACGCGGGCCACGCGGAAACCGCGGCTACGGCCTTACCCCACCCGCGCCGCCCGGCTCCTGGCCGCTCCGCGATCACGGCTCGCACGATACCGCCCTGCCTGGGCACCAGGCTTCTGCCCGTCGAATGACCTAGCCTCATCCCCGGCTTGCGGGGGAGTTCAGTCGCTGGCGAGCCAGGCGTCGATGCCGGCGAGCAGGCGGGTGGCGGTGGCGGGGGGTGCGACGGAACCGCGTATGGACATGCGCGCCAGTTCGGCGAGTGCGGCGTCGTCCAGGCCGTGCACGTGGCGGGCCATCTCGTACTGGGCCGTGAGCCGGGAGCCGAAGAGCAGCGGGTCGTCAGCCGAGAGTGCGACCCGCACACCGGCGTCGAGCAGCGTGAGCAGAGGCACGTCGGCGGGGACGGGGGCGACGCCCATGGCCACGTTGGAGGCGGGGCACACCTCCAGGGTGGTCCCGCACGCGGCCAGGCGTTTGGTGAGGGCGGTGTCGAACACGGAGGTGACGCCGTGGCCGATCCGGTGGGCGTGCAGGTCGTCCAGGCAGGCACGCACGCTGTCGGGGCCTACCAGCTCACCGCCGTGGGGGGTGAGCAGCAGCCCGGCCCGGTCCGCGATGCGGAACGCGGGTGCGAAAGCCGCGGCCGGGCCGCGCCGTTCGTCATTGCTCAGGCCGAACCCCACCACGCCACGGCCCACGTACTGGGCGGCGAGCCTGGCCAGGGTGCGGGCCTCCAGTGGGTGCTTGGTGCGGTTGGCCGCGATGATGACGCCGATGCCCACGCCGGTCGCGGCGCTCGCCTGCTTGGCGGCCTCCAGCACCAGCTCAACCGTGGGGGTGAGACCCCCGAAACGGGTGCCGTACCCGGACGGGTCCAGTTGGATCTCCAGCCAGCCCGACCCGTCTGCCCCCTCGTCCTGGGCCGTCTCACGCAGCAGCCGCGCCATGTCGGCCGGGGTGCGCACCACCGACCGCGCGATGTCGTACAGCCGCTGGAACCTGAACCAGCCGCGCTCGTCAGTGCCGGACAGATGGGGTGGCCAGGCGGTCGTCAGCGCCTCGGGCAGGTGTACCCGGCGGGCGCGGGCGAGTTCGACCAGCGTGGCATGGCGCATCGCCCCCGTGAAGTGCAGGTGCAGGTGTGCCTTGGGCAGTGCGGCCAGTGACCGTCCCATACATGCGCGCGAGCTGTGTCAGCGGGCCTGCGTGAGCAGCTTGCCCATCCTGGCGATGCCTTCTTCCAGGTCCGCGTCGCCGAGCGCGTACGAGAGCCGGAAGTAGCCGGGCGTGCCGAACGCCTCACCAGGGACCACGGCCACGTCGGCGTGCTCCAGGATGACCTCGGCCAACTCCAGCGAGGTGGCAGGCTGGGCGCCCCCGACCTGCTTGCCAAGAACCCCGGCCACGCTGGGGTAGCAGTAGAAGGCCCCCTCGGGTGTCGGGCATACCACCCCGGGGATGTCGTTCAGCATCGTGGTCATGGTCCGCCTGCGCCGGTCGAAAGCAGTGCGCATCTCCGCCACCGCGGACAGGTCACCGCTGACGGCCGCCAGCGCCGCCGCCTGCGCGACATTGCAGACATTGGAGGTGGCGTGGGACTGCAGGTTGCCGGCTGCCTTGACCACGGCAGCCGGGCCAATCAGCCAGCCGACCCGCCAGCCGGTCATGGCGTAGGTCTTGGCCACGCCATTGACCACCACGCAGCGTTCGGCGGCCTCCGGGGCCGCCACGGGCATGGAGGTGAAGCGCGCGTCCCCGTAGGTGAGGTGCTCGTAGATCTCGTCGGTAATGACCCACAGGCCCCGCGCCGCGGCCCAGTGCCCGATCTCGGCGACCTCTTCAGGGGGGTACACGGCCCCGGTCGGGTTGGACGGCGACACGAACAGCAGCGCCTTGGTGCGCGGTGTGCAGGCCGCCTCCAGGTCGGCGACGCTCGCCCGGTAGCCGGTGTGCTCGTCGGTCATGACCGGTACGGCCACACCCCCGGCGAGTGTGATCGACTCCGGGTAGGTGGTCCAGTACGGCGTGGGCAGGAGCACCTCGTCGCCGGGGTCGATCAGCGTGGCGAACGCCTCATACACCGCCTGCTTGCCGCCGTTGGTGATGAGCACCTGGCTCGCACTGACCTGGTAGCCAGAGTCGCGGGCGGTTTTGGCTGCTACTGCCTCACGGAGTTCGGGCAGGCCAGCAGTGGGTGAGTACTTGTGGAACCGGGGCTGCGCGCAGGCCTGCTGGGCCGCCTCGACGATGTAACCCGGGGTGGGGAAGTCTGGCTCGCCCGCGCCAAAACCAATGACTGGACGGCCCGCGGCTTTGAGAGCCTTGGCCTTCGCATCGACGGCGAGCGTCGCCGACTCCGCGATCGCAGCGACACGCACAGAGATGGCAGGCTTGGTCATGCGGTCCATACTGTCACCCCCATGGGACCAGGTAGCACGGTTGCTGCCGGGTGGCGTTCGACGACGGGGGGCGCGCAACGTAGACTTCACGCATTGGCGGTGGTTCGCTCCAGAGGGCAGTAGCTCAATTGGCTAGAGTCCCGGTCTCCAAAACCGGTGGTTGGGGGTTCGAGTCCCTCCTGCCCTGCGGCCATGGCCGGTGGTCACCGACCGCCGGTGTCAGTAGGTATCGATCAGCGTTGTTCAGGTGATGACATGGCGACCCAACTGCGCGGCCAGCGCGACACCCGGGCCAAGTCGGGGAGTCCTGCGAAGGCGCCCCGGACCACCCCGGCGCTCTTCGTGCGGCAGGTCGTTGCCGAACTGCGCAAGGTGATCTGGCCGACCCGTCATGAACTGCGTACCTACACGGTCGTGGCGGTCGTGTTCGTATGCGTCCTCACCGCGATCGTCACCAGCCTGGACTACGGCTTCACCCAATTGATTTTTGCCGCCTTCGGCTAAGGTGTGTCAGTGGTCCATGACCCTGTGCCTAGCCGCGTGGGGTTCTGCGACACACGCCCATAGGGCGTGAGGGCGCGCGGGGACCGCGCCACGGTGCCACTGGGCACCGGCAGTGATGCACCAGGGCACGGGCGTCCGGTGGCTGGCGCTGGAGCAAGAACGGGGGAAACGGCGCCGCTGGCGCGTCCTGCGCTGGTGCCGTCATAAAGAGCGGAGAGGCAGCGATCGTGTCCGAGTTCGAAGAGCACGCTGGAGACGAGCCGGAAGAAGCGCCCCTCACCGATGGTGAGGCTGACGCGGCCGACGGTGGGGACACCGGTGTGTTCCAGGGCAGCGGCGAGGCTGACACGTCTGACGACGGCGCCGAGGACAGCGCTGCCGAGGACGACGCGGCCGGTGATGACGCGGCTGAGGACGGTGCGGCCGTGGACGGTGCGGCCGTGGACGGTGTGGCCGTGGCGGAGGAGGCCGAGGAGTCACGCGGCCTCGACCCGGTCGCGCGACTCAGCGCGGAAATGGCCGAATTGCCGGGTGAGTGGTACGTGGTCCATTCCTACGCGGGCTACGAGAACCGGGTGAAGGCGAACCTGGAGAGCCGGACGCAGTCACTCAACATGGAGGACTACATCTTCCAGATCGAGGTGCCTGTGCACCAGGTGACCGAGATCAAGGGAGGCAAGCGGCAGCAGGTCTCCGAGAAGGTGCTGCCGGGCTACATCCTGGTCCGCATGGAACTCACCGACGAGTCGTGGGCCGCTGTCCGCAACACGCCCGGGGTAACCGGTTTCGTGGGGCTGTCGAGTAAGCCGTCGCCGCTGAGCATCGGTGAGGTGGCCTCGCTGCTCGCGCCTGAGCCCGAGGAGCCGACGGCCAAGGCGGAGGTCAGGCGGGCGGCTGTGGAATTTGACGTCGGCGAATCCGTTACCGTAATGGATGGCCCGTTCGCGACCCTCCCGGCGACCGTGAACGAGATCAACCCCGACACCCAGAAGCTCAAGGTGCTGGTGTCGATCTTCGGCCGCGAGACTCCGGTCGAGCTGTCCTTTGACCAGGTCGCCAAGATCTGATCAGTCCCAGTCGGTGCAACGTAAGGAACCAAGGAACCCAACATGGCGGCTCCCAGAAAGAAGAAGATTGCCGCAGTTGTCAAAGTGCAGCTCAATGCGGGTGCGGCCACCCCGGCCCCACCGGTGGGCACAGCACTTGGCCCGCACGGCGTGAACATCATGGACTTCTGCAAGCAGTACAACGCGGCCACAGAGTCCCAGCGCGGCAATGTCATCCCGGTGGAGATCACGATCTACGAGGACCGCACGTTCTCGTTCATCACCAAGACCCCCCCTGCGCCGGAGCTCATCAAGAAGGCCGCGGGCGTGCCCAAGGGCAGTGGCCAGCCGCACCTGACGAAGGTCGGCACGATCACCGCCGCCCAGGTCCGTGAGATCGCTCAGGTCAAGATGCCCGACCTCAACGCCACCTCACTCGAGGCCGCGGAGAAGACCATCGCCGGCACAGCCCGGTCCATGGGCATCAACGTCCAACGCTGATCCGCCGGACCTGCCTAAACGCAGGACAGCCACGTGGCAGGGCCCGCTTCGGCCCGCTGACCACGACCTCCTTCAAACCACAGGGAGACAGACACTATGAAGCGCAGCAAGGCATATCGCGCGGCGGCCGTTGAGATCGACCGGGAGCGCCTGTACAGCCCCGCCGAGGCGGTGGCGCTGGCCCGCAAGACCTCACCCACCAAGTTCGACCCCACGGTCGAAGTGGCGCTCCGGCTGGGGGTGGACCCCCGCAAGGCCGACCAGATGGTCCGCGGCACCGTGAACCTCCCGCACGGCACGGGTAAGACCGCGCGGGTGCTCGTGTTCGCCACGGGGGAGCGCGCCGAGGACGCCCGGGGGGCCGGGGCCGACTATGTCGGCTCCGATGACCTGATCGAGCGCATCCAGGGCGGGTGGCTCGACTTCGACGCGGTCGTGGCGACCCCGGACATGATGGGCAAGGTGGGCCGGCTCGGCCGCGTCCTCGGCCCCCGGGGCCTCATGCCCAACCCCAAGACCGGCACGGTCACCCCGGATGTGGCCAAGGCCGTTACCGAGATCAAGGGCGGGAAGATCGAGTTCCGGGTGGACCGGCACGGGAACCTGCACTTCATCATCGGCAAGGCATCCTTCCCCGACACGGCACTGGTGGAGAACTACGCCGCTGCCCTGGACGAGGTGCTGCGTCTCAAGCCGTCGGCCGCAAAGGGCCGCTACCTCAAGAAGGTGGCCTTCACGACCTCGATGGGCCCGAGCATCCCGGTGGACCCCAGCAAGACCCGCGCCCTCACCGAGGAACTGGAGCCCTCAGCCTCCTGAGCACCCGCCAACCTGACCCGCTGACCGCCGCGGCCCCCAACGGCCGCGGCGGTTGCCGTCCCAGTCACCTCGCCTCACTGCTTCCCGCGCACCCCCCACCCCGCCTCCCACGATCGCGGTGACTCTTACTGCGCATAGCAGTAAAGACGACCACGATCATGGTGATGGGCTTCGCTCGGTGGCGAGATGGGGTGGCGCTCGGAACGGATTTGGTGGGGTGGGGATGCGCCGCGTACAGTGGACGCTGCCCAAGACCGTCGGTTGTCACCTCCATCTTCGTGGGCGGTGGCCGAAGGATCCGCGCAAGCGGACGGCCCGCGCAGGCGCCCGAGCTGAATAAGCGTTCCCGGACCTCCTCAAGGAGTCTGGGCTGCTTGCCCGCCCTGGCACCCTGTGCCGGGGCGTTCTGCTGCCGGGCCCTCTTCGCTGCCTTCGGTCTCTGCCTGAGCGCCCCGGCTACGGGGTGGTCCCAGCCTGAGAGGAGGCCCATGGCGCGGGCGGAAAAGGTAGCTGCGGTTGCCGAGCTCACAGAGCGGTTCCAGGGGGCGAGCGGTGCCGTCCTGACCGAATACCGCGGCCTCACCGTGGCGCAACTGGCCGAGTTGCGTCGCTCGCTCGGCGAGCAGGCCACGTTTGCCGTGGTGAAGAACACGCTGACCAAGATCGCCGCGACTGAGGCGGGTCTTGCCCCCCAGATCGAGAGCCTGCTGGCTGGCCCTTCCGCGATCGCCTTCATCCGGGGCGACGTGGTGGAGGCGGCCAGGGGCCTGCGCGACTTCGCCAAGGCCAACCCGGCCCTGGTGATCAAGGGCGGTGTCATCGACGGCCGGCCGATGGCCCCGGCCGAGATCGAGAAGCTCGCCGACCTCGAGTCGCGGGAAGTGCTGCTCGCCAAGCTGGCTGGCGCCATGAAGGCGTCCCAGGCACGCGCGGCGGCGACCTTCGCGGCGCTGCCGACGCAGATGGCCAGGCTGGCCGCGGCCCTCGTGGACAAGCGCCAGGCCGAAGGCGACAGCGCACCAGTCGAGGATGCGGCACCGATTGAGGATGCAGCACCGGTCGAGGACGCCGCACCCTCAACCGAGCCAGCAGACGAAACACCCGACGCCGGGGCTGGTGCCGCCGGCACAGACGGAGCCTGAGTCCAGAACAACGGAGGAATGACCAGCCATGGCGAAGCTCAGCACGGAAGACCTGCTCGACGCGTTCAAGGAGATGACCCTCCTGGAACTGTCGGACTTCGTGAAGCAGTTCGAGGAGACCTTTGACGTCAAGGCCGCCGCCCCGGTCGCGATGACCGCGGCAGTGCCTGGGGCCGGTGGCCCAGCCGAGCCCGAGGTCGAGGAGAAGGATGAGTTCGACGTCATCCTCGAAGCGGCCGGTGACAAGAAGATCCAGGTCATCAAGGAGGTGCGTTCCCTGACCAGCCTGGGCCTCAAGGAGGCCAAGGACCTGGTGGACGGCGCACCCAAGCCGCTGCTCGACCGCGTGAACAAGGAGACGGCGGAGAAGGCACGCGCGCAGCTGGAAGCTGCGGGCGCCACCGTCACCGTCAAGTAGCCGCACCGGCTGCGCTAGGCGGCCCCAGCGCGGGCCCGGCGACGGGCTCAGCGCGACAAAGACCCGGGCTCCGGAGCAACCCGGAGCCCGGGTCTGCGTTCGTCCGCACCCCGGACGCGCCCGAAACACCCACGGAAACAAGAACGTCCCCGCCGGCCGGCGAAGACGTGAAATAAAGTCCTACCCCCCGGTGTTAC
>DASYYE010000282.1:0-15039 GCA_035946955.1 Streptosporangiaceae bacterium
GGAGCCGTTCGGCCTCGTCATGATCGAGGCGATGGCCGCTGGCACGCCCGTGGTCGCGCTGCGCCGGGGCTCGGTCCCGGAAGTGGTGGAGCACGGTGTCACCGGCGTCGTCGTGGACCGCCCGGACGAGCTGGCCGCAGCGATCGCCCAGGCCCGCAGGCTCGACCCGGCCGTGTGCCGCAAGCACGTGGAGACGTGCTTCTCGGTCCCGGCCATGGCCCAGCGCTACGAGTCCGCGTACCGGTGCGTGCTGGCCGGGGTGCCCTGCCAGCCATTAGCTGGGCTCTTCATGCCAGGCCGAAATCCGCTGGCCCCGGTGGATGGTTAGCGGCAGCCTGGAGTGGTGGTCGATCCGGCTATCGAGAGTCACTACAGCACCGGTTACGAACGGTCTCGCCTGTTCCCGGGCGGCCGTCCGTCGCTGGAGTTCGTCCGGTCTCTGGAGTTGCTGGGACGGCTGCTGCCTGCGCCGCCCGCGCGGGTGCTGGATGTGGGCGGCGGCCCGGGCACCTATGCCGCGCCGTTGGCCAGGCGCGGGTACCGCGTGCATCTGGTGGACCCGGTGCCGTTGCACGTGGAGCAGGCCAGCCGGGCTGCTGGCAGCGACCCGGCGGCCAGCTTCACCGCGGCGCTGGGGGATGCGCGGGAGCTGGCCGTGCCCGATGAGTCGCAGGACGCGGTCCTGCTGTTCGGTCCGCTGTACCACCTGACTGACGCGGCAGACCGTCAGCAGGCCCTAGCTGAGGCCCGGCGGGTGCTGGTCCCCGGTGGCCGGCTGCTGGCGGTTGCGGTGTGCCGGTTCGCCTCACTGCTCGACGGGCTGTACCGGGGCTGGCTGGACGACCCGGACTTCCGGCCGATCGTGGACCAGGACCTGGCGGATGGGCAGCACCGCAACCCCGACCCGGTCGGCAGGCCCGAGTTCTTCACCACCGCCTACTTCCACACCCCCGACGGCCTGGCGGAGGAGGTCGGGCAGGCTGGCTTCACCAGCGTGGCGGTCTACGGGGTCGAGGGGCCCGGGTGGCCGCTGCGACAGGAGTGGGCAGACCCGCGGCGGCGCGAGCAGATCCTATTCGCGGCACGGTCCGTCGAGACCCAGCCCGCCATGGCCGGCTTCAGCCTCCACCTCATCGCTGCCGCGGCCAAGGGAAGTTAGGGCGGCCCTGCTGGCCATCACCGTTGTGTTGCTGTGATGCGGTGTCCGGTTACGTGGTGCGCGCCGCCAAAGCAGCCAGGTCCCGCTCGGCGTACCGCCGGTGTTCCCATTCCTCGTTGAGGACGATCAGCAGGCACTGACGTACCGGGTAGCTGCGCGGCTGTGGCCAGCCGGGCCCCTCGACCGGTGTGGTGTGGCCGTCCAGCGACGCCTCGGTCAGCCCGTCGATGACCTCCCGGACGGTGGACGCCCGGTCGCGGCGCAGTTCGAGCACTGCGTCGAGCGCGGGGTGCGCGTCACGGTCGTGGGGCACCCCCGGCATGTCGGGCGCCTCGTCCCATGGCAGGCCCAGGGGATCCCACGGGGCCGGGTCGCCGAGGATCGCCCGCCTGATCCAGGCGTCGGTCGCGAACACCAGGTGACGCAGTGTCTCGATGAACGACCACTCGCCATCGACCGACTCGTACAGCAGTTCAGGCGGCAGGTGGCGCGCCCGTTCGACGGTCTCGCCCCACAGCCGATCGAGGATGTCCCATGCCTGGCGGAAGCCCGCCGGGTCCGCCGGGCGCATCTTCACCCGCTCTGGGTCGCGCCGGTCGAGTTCGGCCTCGACCAGGGGCCCGATTTCGACGCCATTGACGGTCAGGTTCTCGATCTCGCCGGAGATCTCGACATCGACCAGCTCAGCACCCCGGATCACGGCCTTGCTCAGGTCCACGCCGCGCAACCGGGCGCCGCTCAGGTCGACCGCATGAAACTGCGCGCCGCTGAGGTCGGCACGCTCGAACCGGGAGCCACGGAGGTCGGCATCGATGAAGTCAGCCATACGACGACGTTAACGTCACCTGCTGACAACCACTGTGAGCCGCTGCCGCCATGTCGGCTGACCAGGACTCTTAGCGTCTGGTATGGGTTATTCTGCACTGCCATGACCGAAACAGGGGGAGCTGACGGCGTCCCGGCGGACTCCTTCACCCATGAGAGCACCCCGCCGCCGCCGCTGGCTGTCCCGCCACTGGCCGTTGGGCCACCATCAGGCGGGCCGGACCCGGACAGGCGACCGGATACCGCACTGAACCGTGTCCGTCATGGTGTCCCACGCGCCCCCCGTGCCCAAGGCCGCAAGATGCTGACCGCTGAGCTCCTGGTTGTCCTGGCGATCTTCCCACTCCCAGCCGTGGTCTCGGCCGTTGGAGGGCTGATCACCCGGATCCAGCGCGGCTCCCCGATCCCCTACGGCTCCAGTGCCCCGGGTGCGATACACGGGCCGTGGTTGTTTGCCGGCCTCCAGGTGAGCGCGGCAGTCGCACAGGTCGGCGGGGCGGCGCTGGTTTGGTACCTGCTTGCCCGGTCCGGGGAAGGTCTTACGGCCATCGGGCTGGGCGGCCGGAAGCTCCGGATGGACCTGGCGCTAGTGCTGCCGGTCTTCGTAGTGGTCCAGTACATCCCGCAGACGTTCGGCGCCTTCGTGATGCGATGGCTGCACCTGCAGGGGTTCTCCCTCGCCCTGGCGATGCAGAACCACGCGGCCCTGGCCACGGCCCAGGTCAGTGCCGGGGTGGCGGCCGGGATCGTAGAAGAGTTCGTCGTGCTCGGCTTCCTCGTCCGGCGGCTGGAGCAGCTCGGACTGCACTCCACCTGGGTGGTCTTGATCGCGGTCCTGGTGCGCGTCTCCTACCACGTCTACGAAGGCTGGTACGTGGTGCCGATCGCCCTGTGGGCGCTCGCCTCCGTGCTGGTCTACCGGCGGGTCCGGCGCCTGCTGCCGTTCATCCTCTGCCACGTTGCCTGGGACGCCGCCATTCCGCTCAGCTTCTTCTACCCAGCCGCGTTCGATATCGGACTCCTCGTCGTGATCGTGGTGACCGCCGTTGCGGCACTGCGGTGGGGCGGACGGCCCGCGGAGGCCACAGGGTTCTGACCCCAGGGCGCTGACCTCACGGCCATGGTGGCCGTGCGGGACTCCAAGAACCCAGACGGCCCCATGCTGTGGCTCACACCACAGCAGTGGCACGACTTGGTATCGCACGTCAAGTGCGGCCAGAACCCCTGACAGGTAACCACTGAAGCGGCCCCGCCTAGCGCGGGGCCGTACCTTGGTGAGTGGCCTCTTAAGTTCGTCCGGGGTTGTCAGCAGACCCTGGCAGGGTGGCGGGACCCGCAAGAAACCCCGCCAACCATCCACCTTGCCGGACCGGCCATAAGCCAGGCTCCTGACCCACACCCCTTTTCAGGCTGCCGGGGTGTCGATCCCGGCGTGGGCCGTTCGTGAAGAGGGAAAGAGGCAGCCGGAGTGAGCTGAGTCTGGCTCCCAGTCCGTCTGCCAGTGCGACCCAGACATACCAGAAGCTAGGAGACGAAGATGAGGCTGACCCTGCACACGTTCCTGACCCTCGACGGTGTCATGCAGGCGCCAGGCGGCCCAGGCGAAGACCCTGACGGCGGGTTCGCCCACGGCGGCTGGTCGTTTCCCTACGGCGACGAGGACTTCGGTGCCGCCGTGGCCGGCTGGTTCGGCCACGCCAGTGCCTTCCTGCTGGGACGGAAGACCTATGAGATCTTCAGTGGCCACTGGCCGCGCGTCACCGACCCCGCTGACCCCATCGCTGGCAAGCTCAATGCGCTGCCGAAGTACGTCGCCTCCACCACGCTGACGTCCGCGGACTGGCACAACTCCTCACTGCTGGGCGGGGACGTCGCGGCCGGGGTCGCCAAGCTGAAGGAACTGCCAGGGGATGAACTGCAGGTCCACGGCAGCGGCGAACTGGCCCAGACCCTGATCGAGCACGACCTCATCGACGAGTACCGCCTGCTCTACTTCCCGGTACACCTGGGTTCGGGCAAGAAGCTATTCCGGGATGGCACCAGGGCGGCAGCCCTGCGGCTGCTCAGCACGTCGTCCACCGGGGCCGGCGTCATCATCGCCAGCTACGCGCCGGCCGGTCCCCTACGGCACGGCTCGTATGCGCTGCCCAGCCAGTCCTAAGCATGGCCTGGCCGCATCCGAACATGGGGATACCCCGGACGGGCTTACGGGGTCACCCACTTGGTCGCAGGGCGGCCAAACGCTCTCGGCCCGCTCCCCCCGCCCCGCGACGCCAGACACTGTCCGGTCTGCCCGGTTAGGAATTGCCGGTGGCCCCGTAACTGCCACTGGCCCCGGAACCGCCGGTGGCCCCGGAACCGCCGGTGACACTGGGACTGCCAGTGGCGCTGGGACTGGGAGTGGCCCCGGAACTGCCACTGGCCCCGGAACTGCCACTGGCCCCGGCCGCGCAGTAGCCGCTGACGGCGGCCTGCAGGTAGGCCTGGAGTTGCGCGTTCGCGGTGGCGATCCACGCTGGTGACTGGCCCTGGTTGAGCATGCGGTGCTGGGTGCGCTCCTGCTCGATGCGGGGACGCCCATTCGTGGCCATGCTGGTACGGATGTCGCACCCAGCCGGCACCGTCACGCCCATGTCCAGGCCAGGCAGGCCTGCGGCGTTATTGGCGGCGATTTCCGCCTGCAGCGACGTCGGCAGAGCATTCTGGGCCGACTGGCTCGGCTGCCCAGCCGAGTTCGCCAGGGCCAGCCCAGGAACGGCAACCGCAATGACGGCTCCCACGAACGTAGCCACAACCCAGCGCCCCCGTGTACGCCTTGGGAATAGTGATGATGACATTTGGCTCCCTCTTTGGAGTTGTGGCAGCACACCCGTTTTGTCCGACTGGGCCGCCAGCCGTCCACATGCGGATCGAGGGCAGTCACGCACTTCGGACGTGGGGCGGCTATTTCAGAGCCGGGCCGATCACGCTATTCGTTGGTGGCGGGTGTTGCTGCCGGGTCGGCGTGCTCGGTCATTTGCCAGAATGCCCACACCAGACCCCTGCGACTAGCGCTTGTTTCATGCTCTGGAACCGTACTAAAAAAGATCATCAATGGTGGGAGCCTCGACAATCTTTGGGAGACCTCCCGATGCTGCCGCACGAGGTGCGGGCAACGCGCGCGGCTGGCGGGCGCTGAAGTCGCGGTCCAGCACCCTGCTCACCATCGGCGCGCCGCGCTCAGCGCCGCGGTCACCCGGATGTTCTGGCCGCCGTCCATTTGATGGTCAAGCGTCGACCCTGGCCAGCGGGGCTCGGATTGTGGCCTTTGCTACGGGACGCTCTTTTGTACGCGGCGGTGCATCGATCAAAGCCAGATCATTTGGGCACGTCCACAGGCAAGTCTTTTTCCCGTGGTGCCACCGCGGCGGGAATCCTCGAGTGGATCCCCGCCGCGCACTGGTGTGATTAGAACCAAATCCAGATGCCGTGCGATTCCATTTCGCCACTCCTCCCGTGCTGACGGGGATGCAGGGCCCCCGTGTAGCCGGTACCAGTCTTCGCAGACCCGCTCAGATCCACCAGGCAGAAATACCGGCAGAAATCGGGTCAGCCGCCGCGATGGTGTCCATCCGCACGTGGCTAGCTTGGCCAGTCTGTGGGTCTAGGTCAGCGAGGCAGTGCGAACGAGGGTCGTCGCCCGCTCACCAGAACGTTCCGCTTGGGAGCAGGGCGTGCTGGGCAGGGACGCCACGGCCGGGCTGTGATGAGGCCGGCTGGACGTCCGTGAGCAGGTTCTTGTGCCAGACGAGCACCGTGAACGAACCGACGTGGTCGACCTGGTCGGGGGTGCCGAAGACCCGGCGTATGGACGCGGAGCCCACGTCCTGCACCATGAAGGTCGCGTTGTGGAGCCGGGCGTCGTAGCTGGACGCCTGCCCCTCCCACTGGAGGGGGTAACAGCGGCCGTAGCGGAACACCACCACGACGACATGCACCCGGTTGCCCGTGTTCAACGTCGTGGTGTTCCCCGCTCCGTACCCGCCCAGGCCATAGTCGAGGTGGTGGGCCAACAGCCAGTGGACGAGGCGTTCGTTCCTGGGCGGTGCCGAAGGTGACAGTGCGGCGGTCGCGAGACTCAGGACATAGCAGGCGAGGACCGCAGCCGCCACTGGCGCCAGCCGGACCGACAGCAGCTGTTTCCCGGCCATCCGGGCGGCCAGCGCCGCGGACAGGGGCAGCACCGCGGCGTAGTCGCGTGCCGAGTACGACGTGGCGCCCGGGGTGAAGAAGATGAACGCCGCCAGGTTGATCAGCACCGCACCCACGAGCACCTGGTCAACGAGGTCAATCCGCCGGAACCGCCAGAGCGCCGCACCGACTCCCCAGACCGCCAGACCCAGCCCGGCCAGGTGCAGCCACGCCAGGCCGATGCCCAGCGCTGAGTGGCTCGTCGTGGTCACGCCGAAGAGCAGCACCAGCCCTCGCGGGATGATCTGGAGGTGAGTCAGCACCCGTGACCATGGCACCAGTTCGGCTCTGACCGGCCAGACCTTGAACCCGCCATTGGCCGCGATGATCGCGAGGATCAGGCGTGAGAGCACAGCCGAGGAGACGGCAGCGCCGAGGAGCGACAGTTCCAGCCAGCGGGACTGCAGTGGCTTGCGACGGGCCAGGCTGTAGCAGACCCGCCCGGCGCATATCGCCACCAGCGGCAGTACCCCGGTGACTATCAGCACGTTGTCCGCTACCAGCGCGGCAGTCAGCACCAGCCCGGTGAGCGCCGGCACCCACCAGCGTGGCGGTGCCCGGTCCAGCAGCAGGAGCACGGCCAGCACCGGCACGGCGGAGCCGACATGGTCGGGGGCGAGCATGAGCACCTGCACCGCTGCCGTCTGCGGGGCCAGCATGATGCCACCCGCCAGCACCATCCGGGCGACCGCGGCCCACCCGGTTTCCCGTCCCTTGGCCAGCCAGGCTGCGCCGAGCACCAGCAGTGTGTAGGTGAGGGCCGCCGCCACATGCACCACGTCCGGGCCGAGGCCACGAACCGTCTCGACGACCATGTACTCGGGCAGTTCGGTCGTGTAGAACGAGACGTCCGACAGCCACCAGCCCTGCAGCAGCCAGTTCCCGTGCAGCATGTTCCATGCCTGCAGGGCGTTGCTCGCGGCATCCGAGTTGACCTGCACGGTCCGCGATAGGGCGACGTAGCACAGGAAAAGCGGCACGGCCACGGCCAGCAGCGCCGCGGCCCTCAGCACGCGGGGCCGCCAGCCCGGGCGCCGGGCGGCGGGATGCCAAGGAGCGGGCGCGTCCGGCCCGGCTGTGTCAGGCTGAACCGGCGGAGGGACCGGTGTGGCCACCTCCGCCTGAGCAGGCGCGCCCCCGTGATCCGGCGTGGTCATCCTTGTCCGTGGTTCCTTGGCTAGGGCGGTGATTGTCGCAACCGCGCTCCAAGGGGGCACGGCGTCACTCTGTGATAAGTGGCGTCCGGTCCCCAGGACGCCAGGGTCATCAGCGACCCACAGCGGCAGTCGCCGGCCAGCGCCGACAGACCTCATGGTAGACGTGTCGGCCATCAGCTCGCATGTCATCTTTACTGGCTATACGCGCATTTTTGGCCTGCGCCATTCTCAGAATGACCCGGCCCGAAACACGTTGGCGGCTGTGACCTGGCTGTGAGCCCGGGCGAAACGTGAGCTGGTGATGGCCTGGTGAATGGAGCCAGATGAGCATGTCCGGAGGTGCCAGGCAGTTGACTGCGCACCCTGGGCAGCTACTAGGACCGGCGGTGCCTGACCATGCCTCGGAGCACGACGGCACGGGGTGCCGCGAGCTGGGTGAGGTCGAGGCAGGGGTCGCTGTCGTAGATGACGGCATCGGCGGGTGCTCCTTCGGTGAGCCCAGCTATCCCGAGGTAGGACCGGGCGGCCCAGGAGGCGGCCCCGATCGCCTGGTGTGGCCGGACTCCTGCCCCGACCAGGGCGCGGACCTCGTCGATGATCCGGCCGCAGGGCCGTGAGTCGGTCCCGGCCAGGATGGTCACGCCCGCTTCGGCGGCCGCGGCGGCAAGCTGCCCATGGACTTCTGCCCCACCCAGGTACCAGTCCTTACGTGGGCCGCCGGGGCGCTGGCGGACGTCTGCCAGGATCCCGGTGATAACCGACAGCGTGGGCGTCAGGGCAGTGCCCTGCTGCGCCATCTGCGGCAGCAGGCCCGGATCCAGGCACATCCCGTGCTCGAGCGAGTCCACCCCGGCCTCGACCGCCGCCGCCCCGCCTGCGGCATGCTGGGAATGCACCGCCACCCGTCCGCCCACCGCGTGCACGGCGGTGACCACCTGGCGCAGGACACTAGCTGGCAGTACGTCGCCGCCTGGGTCCCAGTCGGCGATCAGCTTGGCCCAGCCGGTCCGCGCCGCTTGTGTGGCGGCTACCCGTGGCAGCTCAGCCAGACCGGCGCGCTGTCCCCAGCCGTCGAAGAACTGGCCGTGCTGGGCGATCCAGGGCCCAGCGTGCGTGGCCCGTGGGATATCGGCGTCCTCACCGAACCAGTCGGGTGGGTTCCCCGCCAAACCCGGCGCGCGGATCATCGTGACGCCCGCGGCTACGTGCTGCTGCAGGTCCGCGCGCAGCAGCGGTTCCTCCAGCGGCTTGCCGGGGGCCTCCGCACCCGGATGGGTATGGGCGTCGACCAGCCCCGGCAGCACCCATCCCTCCGCGACCAGCTCCGCACCCGCGACGGGCTCGGTGGTCCACCGGTCCCCGTCGGCATACAGGTCAACAACATCCTCGCTTGGCAGCGCCACACCGCGGACCCGGAGAACAGCCATGCCGTCTAGCCTGGCAGGCCCACCTGAGGAAGATTGGGAGATGACACCGATGAGCGATGCCGCCCAGACCGCGCAGGCGTTCCCAGCTTCGGTGAAGGGCGACCGACTGCTATTCGGATTCCGGCTGTTCGCTGCGCGAAGCCGTGGTGCGCGTTGCGAGCTGGGCGGTGGCTACTAGCGCGTATACGGCTTGGGCGTCAGCGATGCCGATCAGGATGGGTGAGGCGGTCGTCGCGGCCGGCCACAGCATGTGCCGCCAGCCGGCGGTGAGTGCCTCCTCGCCCGGGTTCAGCCGGTCGGCGAAGATGGCCTGGCCGCGGATGACTGGCGGCAACAGCTGGCCGAGCGGTGCCGCGACGAGCGCAGGCTGGCCACTGATCTGCCAGGACGCGATCAGCCGCTGGCTGGTGAGCGCATACGTCGACCGGCGGATCCGCATGCGGCGGTGAATGACGCGGCCAGCTGCAAGGTACAGGCCGAACGCGGCGAAGAACACCAGGAGGACCACGAACGCACCGGCCCCACCCGTCACGCTCAGATCACTCATCAGGCCAACGAAGATCAGCCACACCACGCCGAACAAGGACAGCCAAATGTCCTGCGCACCGAACCACCACGGCACACGCTCGGCGTGGCCGGTCCACAGCGTCCGCTCTCCGGGCTCCAACACCACATTGGCCGGGAGCGGGCCGGTGGCTGCACCGTCCGGCACGGACCCGGCCATGGCCAGCCCGTCGAGCATCCGCTGCCGGGCGGCCACAGCAATCTGGCGGACCACCTGCGCGTCGGCAAGTGACCGGAGCCGCGGCACCGGGGTTTGACCTAAGGAAGAGAACGGGCCATTCCCAAACGTTACGGGCGCTGTCCAGCGCGTCTGGGGACGTGCGCCGACCTGCAGCACCAGGTCCTGAGTACCGTCCCGGTTGCGCCTGACCTCAGGCTCGCTGATCTGATCCAGGTAGGCTGACCACGTCTGTCCCGCGCTCAGCCCACTGGTCACCACGACCCGGTAATTGGTGACCTGATAGACCTCCCGGCGGGTACGCCGGGGCTTCACCGCCAGCCGGTAGCCAAGCACCATGACCGCCTGGATGGCCGTCACCGCCAAGATGATCGCGCCGAACAGCCGGAAGGGCAGCGGCATGCCGTGGTACGTACGGGGGACGAACGCGGCCAGGACAGCCACCCCCGCCAGCAGGTACAGCGATACACCGACGTCGGCCAGCCCCACGCGCACCCGCCCGGGTTGCCCGGCCCACAGCACCTGTTCGCCTTCAAACAGTGTCTCTGGTCCCATCTCACCCGACCCCGATCCTCACACCGGCACGGACGGCCAGGCTCATGCCTGGCAGTGAACCACGCCGCACACGGCGGTTCTAGTCGATTAGCGTCCCCGCTGGTATGGCCCACCGTCTTCGGCTGGTGTCAGGGCTTTACGGTGCTGCCCCGGTAGCTCAGTGCCTTGGGGACCGCGGGCGGGAAGGAGTCACCGAGCCAGGAGATGGCAGCGGCGTCTACGGCGGCCCGCAGGCCCCGGGTAGCACCAGGTGGCACAGGGGGCAGGATCAGGCAGTGGCAGCCGACGCAGATCGAGCCCGAGTCGGTCAGGCGGTTGTTGCCGACCATCAGCGTGCGCTCAGGCTCGACCCCCAGGCGTTCGCAGGCCAGCAGGAACGGCTCGGGGTCCGGTTTGGCGATGCCGATGTCACAGGAGAGCACGAACGTGGAGATGAACGCGTCCAGGCCGGTGACCGCATAGCCAGCGTCCACGCTCCAGCCGGTGTTGCTGACGATCGCGATCGGCATGCCCGCGGCGCTGAATGACTTCAGGGTCGCGGGTGTGTCCGGGTAGGGGACCATCGTCTTGGGGTTGGCCTTCCACTCGTCGTAGACGAGCTCGGCCATGCCGGGGGCGATCTCCTCGAACGGCGCGTACCCGGTCACGTAGGCGCTGCGGTGGTCAGCCCGCGAGAGGTTCCGTTGCACACGCTTGGCCGCCATCAGCGCGCGGCTGTGTTCCTTGGAACGCCGCCAGTACCTGGCGGCGTCCTCCTCGGAGATGTCCACACCCAGCCGGGCGGCGATCGAGCAGATCGTGGCCACCGGCGAGGAGCGGTGGGTCAGGGTTCCGCCGTTGTCGAACAGGACTGCGTCGAATCGCATCATGTCTCCTCATGCGTGTGGGAGGCGTGGATGCGGGCCGGCGTCCCTGGACGGGTGGCCGGGCGGCCGCGGGCTGGAAGGTGGGCCGGGCCGCTGCGGGACAGGCACATGGGACACGTCCTATCCGTAGTAGCGGGCACCGATGTGGAGGTGGTTGAGGACGAACGCGCCGATCACGAGGATGGCGAGGACGATGTAGGCGCCGATGTCGAAGGCCGTGACCTTGTGCACCCGCAGTGACCCACGCTTGCGGGAGACCCCGAAGCCGCGGGCGTCGGCGACCATGGCCATGGTGGCGGTGCCCCGCAAGCTCCCCACCAGCAGCGGCACCGTGATCAGCCCCACCGCGCGGGCGATCCGGCGGACGTAGTCCGGCCACCGGTTGAACTGGTGCCACTTGGGCCGGGACAGGTCGTACCCGCGCAGTTCGATGGCGCGCAGCACCAGGGTCGTCCGGGAGATCATCTCGGGCAGGAACCGCAGCGCCGCGGTGATCGCGAACCCGACCTGCGGCGGCGCCTGGAACCGCTCGAACGCCCAGGTGAAGTCGCCGACGTCGGTACTGATCAGGATCAGCATGGAGGTCGAGACCGTCACGAGCACCCGGGCTGACTGCTGCAGCCCGAAGATCATCCCGTAGGTGGTGATCCCGGGTGACCCGAGCCAGCTCAAGGTCCACGGGAACTGGTACACGTAGTGGATGGGCGGGGGCGGCAGGTAGTACATCCCCTGCCCCCAGAACCCGGCCAGCGCCGGGCCGATGACCATGACCATGAGCACGCGGATCTTGGCTTTGGACGGGCGCAGCCAGAACCACGGGATGATGGTCAGCCCGAACACGGCGAGCATGAGCTTCCAGCTCAGCAGGATGCTCAGCACACCCATGGCGACCGGGTACAGGATCTTGAGGCGGGGGTCCAGGTTGTGCAGTGGAGTGTCGCGGGCCTCGTACGTCACCAGCTCACGCAGCCCACCGAGCCCGACCAGCTTGAAGAACGCGACCGGCAGCAGCATCGGCACGGCAAAGATCAGCAGGTAGGAGATGACCGTCCGCACGAGCAGGGTGTGCATCATGGCCGCGGCGCACCCCCCTGGACGGTAGCGGCGGCGGCCGCTGGCCCGTGGCCGGCCTGGTCTGGCCGGTAGGCGAGGACCGCGGCGGCCAGGGCCTCCACGTCCAGCAGCACGTCGGTGGCGGCCGCACCGAGCAGCTCCGTCTGGAGCCGGGCCAGCGGCGGCGCGAGCACGCCCCAGCCAGCCAGCTCGCCGGTGCGCGCGAACACCTGGTTGGCCGGCCCGTCCAGCCTGACCTGCCCGTCACCGAGCAGCACCACCCGGGACGCCCGGCTGGCCAGCCCCCGGATGTCGTGGGTGACCGTGACCACGGTGAGCCCGGTGTGCGCGCGGATTCGGTCGAGCAGCCGCAGGAAGTCCCGCATGTGCTCGGCGTCCTGGCCGGTCGTGGGCTCGTCGAGGACGAGCACCCCCGGTGCCCCGACCAGCAGCGCGGCAAGCGACAGCCGTTGCCGGCCGCCCTGGCTCAGCTCCCAGGGGCTGGCTTCCTCGAGCCCGCGGAAGCTGAAGAACTCGATCGCCCCCGGCACGTCGAGCACTGGGTCCTTTGGCCGGGCCCGGAACCTGAGACCGAACTCCAGCTCCCGGATGACGGTCGTCTCGAAGAGCATCTCGTCCGCGGCCTGGAGCAGCAGCGCCACCTGGGCCGCGTGCTCGAAGACCTTGCCCGGGCGGACCGGTTTCCCACGGAAGCGCACGACACCCTTGCCCGGGGTGCCGAGGCCGACGGCCAGGCCGGTCAGCGTGGACTTGCCTGACCCGTTGGCGCCGACCACCGCGACCCACTCGCCCTCGTCCACGCGCAGGCTGACGTCGTCCACCGCGGGCTTGCCGCTGAACTCGACGCTGACACCCTCCCACGACAGCACCGCCGTGCCCGGTGCCGCAGGCGCCGCGGCGCGTCCCTGGCCGTTGCCGCCGCCCATGCCCCCGGCGCCGCCCATGCCCCCGGCGCTGCGCTGAGCGGCCGCGGCGGCCAGTGCGGTGTGGAACCAGGTGCCGCGTGTGGCCGCCACCGCTTCTTCGACCGACAATGGCAGGCCGCCCGGGAACGCCCCAGGCACCGTGTGGGCGAGCCGCACGACGTCGGGGATGCCGACGCCGGTGGCGAGCCACGGGCCGTGGTCCGCCCAGGCCAGGCGGGGCGGTTCGTCGAGCACGACCCGCCCGTCGTGCATCAGCATGACCCGGTCCGCCCACGGGGCGACCTCGTCCACCCGGTGCTCGATGATGACCACGCCGGTGCCTTCCTCACGGGCCAGGCGTTTCAGCGTGGCGAGCACCTCCTGCCCCCCGACCGGGTCGAGGTCGGACAGTGGTTCGTCGAGCACCAGGATGGCCGGCCGCATGGCCAGGGTCGCGGCAATGGCCGTGCGCTGTTTCTGGCCGCCGGACAGCGTCACCACGGCGGCCTTGCGCATGCCGGCCATGCCCGTGACGTCCAGGCACCACTGCACCCGCGATGCGATCTCGGGCTGCGGCAGCGCCAGGTTCTCCGGGCCGAACGCGACCTCGGAGACCACCGTCTGGTTGATGAGCTGGAGGTTCGGGTTCTGGAACACCATGCCGACGAGCTGCGAGGCCTGGTGTGGTGGCAGGCCCGACAGCGGCTTGCCGCCGTAGGTCACCCGCCCCCGCAGCTCGCCGTGGACCCGGGAGGGGATCAGGCCCGCCAAGGTCAGCGCCAGCGTGGACTTGCCGCACCCGGATACGCCGGTGATGAGTACTACTTCACCCGGCGACACCGCGAAGTCCACGTGCCGGACAGCGGCGCGCGCCGCCCCGAGGTAAGCGAACGACACGTCCTCTGCTCGAAGCTCACCTGCCATGCGTTGATGACCCACGGCGCTCCTGGACTTGCCACAGCACGAACGTCACAACCGTGGCGAGGGCCATGAGCCCGGCCGAGATGAGCACCACCTGGCCGTCGGACAGGATCAGATGGGGGTTGCCGAAGAACGTGTTCTGGTCGGAGAACAGGCGGTACCGCCTGGCCTGCATGTACGTGCCGTCCGCGAACAGCAGGAAGAACAGGACCGCGAAGGTGATCGTGAGGCGTTTCATGCCGCCCCTCCCTCGGATGGTTGCGGCCCTTGCGCGGTGGGACCGGCCTGGCTGGTGGCAGCGCCCGCTTTGGCGTCCTGCGGTTCGGCGAACGGGTCCACCGCGGCGCCTGCCCTGGCGCGGCTCGCGCCGAGCGAGGGCACCACGGAGACGGCGACGCGGTGGGCCGCCACGGCGCTGATCGCTGCCTCGATGCCGTTGAACAGGCCGTTGGACCAGGTGTCGTTCCACATCTGCAGCCAGGTGTAGAAGGTGGCGTTGAGGTAGGGGTCGAATGACCAGTCGGTGAAGAACGCGTTGGGTGCGCCGCGCAGTATCCCGATCACCAGGCCGTCGATCACCATGGACAGCCGGCTCGCGCCCGGTGCGTACACGCGGCCGAGCCGCGCGACGATGTACAGGTCGCAGAAGATGCCCTGGGTCAGGCCGTCGGTCCAGTCGAGCATGCCGTGCCCGCTGCCGAAGAGCAGTTGGGCGAGCAGGAAGTTCACGAACACCATGGCCGTCACACAGCCCGGCTTGCGGACCAGGGCGACGCCGACCATGAGCAGGAACATGTACGGCAGGTCGTGGAGCTGCAGGAACTCAGTGCCGGGGATCGGGTTGAGCAGCGGTTTGATGAACTGGTCGCCGATGATGTTGTCGTAGACCTCTAGCAGCACGCCAAGCGCGGCCACGATCAGGATGTCCTGCGTGGTCCAGCGCGCCCAGCGCCTGGACTTCAGCGCCGCCCATGCGACGATGCCGGTGCCTGTGATGCAGACGGCCCAGATCAGCCAGTAATAGAAAGCATTCCACCCGGGGGAGAGCCGGATGGTCGAGTTGGCGTAGACCATAGCTGCGGTGCCCATTGCGGTCCTCCGAGACACTCGCGGTCGGCAGGTTCTGGATGGTTCGCCCGCCCCGCTCGCATCGGACCGGCCCGCGCCAATCCGGTCAC
>DASYYE010000283.1:0-5718 GCA_035946955.1 Streptosporangiaceae bacterium
TGGTATGACACCGGGCACGAAGGCACACCAAGCGAGGAGTGGTACCGCCTAGCGGCGCAGCGTCAGCAGCAGCGGCACAACTACCACCACGTGAGAGCATGCGGAGACTGCGCGATCCGCAGCATCTGCGACGGCTTCCACACGCAATACACCACCCGTTGGGGCGGCGGCGAGGCCCGGCCCTACCCAGGCACGCGGATCAGCGACCCACATCATTTCATCGCAGGCCAGCGCAAGCGGGACTACGTGATCCCGGACGAGGCTGCCAGCCGCGAAATGTCCCCGCCAGAAGGCGGCGGGCGGATGGCGGGACAGCTCACGCTGGAGGGCAGCGGCGGCGCGGCAGACCGGCACACCAAGCCCGCCAGGCGGTGAACTGGCTGTCCCTGACTACGCTGGCGCTGGTGACCGCGCTGGCGATACGCCAGGTATTCATTTTGTCCGCCATTGTGCGGTCGGGCCGTTTCCTGCGCCAGCGCGGCGCACCGGTCCCCACGCGCCAGGAAGAACCCGAGTTCTTCGTGGTCCTTCCCGTGCTGCGTGAGGCAGCGCTCCTCGGTGAAACGGTCGCGCACTTCCGGGCACTCGCCCACGGGCACCCGGCAACCGTCGTGGTCGTCACCACTGCCCGCGAGACCGCCGAAGCCCACATGCACGGCGAGGCCGGGGACACCATCGCGGCGGCTGAGGCACTGGCCCAGCGCGGCGAATGCGTCCACCTGCATTATCCCGACCCTACGGGAGTCAAAGGGGACCAGCTCAACTACGCCGCAGCCCACTGCGCCCAGACGCTGCCTCCCGTGGCGCTCAACTCAGGGGCGTTCATCCTGTGCTACGACGCCGACTCCCGGCCCCCGCTAGGCTCGCTCGCGAGCTTCGCCAGCGTGATTACCGAAAACCCCGAAGCCGGCGTCTTCCACCAGTCCTCTCGCTTCGAACTCCGCCCCGTTCACCCCACACGGCCGCGGGGGTTCGGCCGGATGGTCTGTGACGCCGGCGCGCTCCGCGCTAACCGGTTCGTCCTTGGGTTCGAGATACCACGCCTGACCAACTGTTCGGCACGGGTCAGTGCCGTCAAACGGGCACTGTGCTCCGGTGTCTACGCGCACGTGACCGGTCACGGACTGTGCGTCCGGCTCGCCCTGCTTCGGAGCCTGCCGTTCCCGGCCCGCTCGCCGCTGGAAGACATGCACTACAGCTTCATCCTCGGCTCCCGTGGACTGCCTATGCTCGCCGTGCCGAGCCTGGACTCCGCCGAGGTCCCAGGCACAGTGCGCGGGCAGGTGGGGCAAGCGGCCCGGTGGTTCTTCGGCCCAGCCCGGTTCACGCGGTACCTCAGAGACCCAGCCACACGGCGCGGCTGGCGGGCCTGGCTGATGGCCGCGTCGGCGTTCGGGTCCGCTGCCGAGTGGATCGGCTGCGCCATCGTCCCAGCCCTGGCCTGCGTCCTCTTGGCCGTAGGTGACGGGCCGGTGAGGGCCGCGACGGCCTTCCTCGTAGTGGTTTGCGGGGTGCAGTTGGTGCTGACAGAACGCTGGCTCGGCTCCCCCACGCGGCTGTCCGCTCGAGTGGCCCGCTTGCTTGCCTTCCCGCTGGCCTGCGCGGTCCACGGTGCCGGGGGCATCGTCGACACCGGCCGCCTGCTGGCAGGCGGAACCGGCGCGGGGAAGACCGAGCGAGGCCCTACGCCATGACCAGCCAGCCCTATGTCGTGACGCTTGAAGGCCCGTGCTGTGCTGGCAAGACCACCTTGGGCCGACGCCTGCTGCAGGAACTTGACGGCCTCAAGGCCGCGTTCGCGCCGTGTTATGCCGACTACGCGGGCGGCAGGCGGTTCCTGCCCCGCCAGGAAGCACGTTCGGTGAGGGAACGGGAACAGGCGCTGCTGCAGTTGCTCGACCTCGAAGCCGGGCGCCTCGCAGACCTGCCGTCCGACAGCGACGCGATCATCGCTGACCGTAGCGTCCACACGCTGCTCGCACACTCCTACGCTCTCGAACAGATGACTGGTATCCGCCTGTTCGCGCCTTCGGTGCGCTTGCTTCACGAGTCGCTCATCCCCGCCTGGCCGGACCTGGTCGTATATCTAGACCTGCCCCAAGACGCCGTGGGTGAGCGCAACCACGGCAAGTTCCCCGCTGGGAGCATCTACACCGACCCCGCCTTCAACACCTCGGTCCGTGCGTATTTCTCGCGACTCGCCGGCCAGAAAACACCCCACGTCATGTGGCTGGATGCCACGCTGGACCCGGCGGAACTGGCCCGGCTGACCGGGCTGCGGGTACGGCAGATGGCGGGATTCCACGACATCGAGGGAGCTGTATGAAGCAGGTGCCGCTGTCGGGGCGGGTCATCTTCTCGGACTGGCACGGCGTGCTGTCTCGTGACCCGTTTTGGGTCTCCATACGTCATAGCGCCACGCACCCTCTGCATGACCAGCTAGAAGCAGGGATGGCTGGGGTGTTCGCAAGCGACCGGGACACCGCGAACGAGTGGATGAAGGGCCTGCTGTCCTCCGGTCAGGTGATCGCGGAGATGGGCATCCAGCTCGACCGCAGGTTTCGCGACGACTTCCTCGCGCGGCGGCTCGACCTGGACTGTGCTCGGATGAAGGTCAACGCCGAACTGTTCGAGGTGCTGCGGGTCTTGCGGACCGAGGCGATGGTGGTGATCGCTACGGACAACATGGACTGCTTCGCCCGTGCCTTCGAAGACGCCCGCCGCCGTCACCGGCGTCGGCCGCGCGAACGTGAGACGCTGGCGGACTGGGCGGTGATCTGCGACGACATCGTCTGCTCCAGTGAGGCTGGCGCGCTCAAGAGCGAGGATCCGCAGGCGTTCTTTGGGCCCTGGTTCGCGTCACACGGGCTCTCCTTCGCAGACTCCGTGCTGATCGATGACCGGGCCGACAACTGTGCAGCATTCACCGCCCAAGGCGGCGCGACCATCCAGTGGAAGATGGGCACTCACGACATCAGCGAGGCCACCGCCCAGCTCAAGAGCTGGCTCAACAACGACACCACCCGACACCCGCCGCTGGCACACCAGTAGGCACTCAGCCCGCATCTGCCGCTGTGGCGGCCGAACGCCGCCGGTCACAGACCAGGCGTTCCCGCTCAACCGCCGGCCACAGACCAGCAAGCACACCGCCTGTGCCCAGCACCCGGTCGCAATGCACCGCGAAATCCTGGCTCGGCCAGCGTTCCCCTTTTTCGATCTTGGCCACGGACTCCTGGCTGTGCCAGACCTGTCTCGCCAGCGAACGCTGGGTCAACCGCCGCTCCGTCCGCCAGCGGCGCAGCTCAGCCCCGAAACGGTCACGCACTGATGCCTCCGGCGTTAACTCACGTGGTCGACGGCCCATGCCACCCGCCTGTCGATGCGTGACGGCGCGGGGCGGTTGATACCTCACCGCACGCGATGGCTGCCGTCGGAACGCTCGTCATTGCTGGGCGCCTATGAGTGCCCAGACCACCTTGCCGCCCTGCTGAGGTGTGGGGTAACTGCCCCATTCGTCGCTGAGCGTGGCGACCAGGAGGAGGCCCCGGCCGCTTTCGGCGTATTCGTCTGCCTGGACCAGGGCTGGGGGCTGCGGGTCGGCGTCCCACACCAGGACCAGGAGCCGTTGGTTGTCGGTGAGCAGCCATAGCCGCACCGGGTCGGTCCCCGGCGTGGCCTGGGCGGCGGCGACCGCGTTGGCGGTGAGTTCGGAGACCACCTGCTCCGCGTCCGCACTGAGAGGTGTCAGCCCCCATTCCCATACGAGCTGGCAGGTGTGCAGGCGTGCTGAGGGCACCGCCCCGGGCAGCGCGCCGAGTTCCAGGTAGTCGCGTACCGGCCATCGGGCTGCCATGTCGGTTCCCTGGTGCTGGGCGGGCAGGACCGGCACCGGAGCACGACTCTGGCTGGGACCGCGCGAGAGCAAGGGGCTCGCGGTCCCATCGACGGTGCCGGTCTCGCCCTGGGCAGGGCGGGCACCGCTGCCACGCGGCCGTGGCGCTGTCTGGGTGCTCGTCCTGCTGGTCATCAACGGTTTCCTTGTTCTCTGTGGCGGGGTGAGGAGGCTGGCGGTGTTGCCTCACTCCGCGAGGGCCAAGGGCTTGTGGCGCCAGAGGGGGTACATGAGCGGCCCGTCGGGCAGGTGGATTGGGGGCCCGTGGTCGGTGTAGCCGCAGGTGAGGTAGAAACGGCGGGTGTGCAGGTCAGAGGCTTCCAGGTACACCGGAGTGCCAGCCTGGTCGAGGGTGGCGTGGTGGGCGCGCAGCAGCGCGCTGCCGATCCCCTGACCCTGGCGGTCGGGGCGGACGGCGAGGATGGCCAGGTGGTGGTGGCCGGTGCCGGTGGGGTGGTGGCGGCCGAGAACCTCGTCGAAGGACTCGAACCGCTGGGCGAACGGGCCCGCCGCAGCGGCCAGCCGCGGTCCGTAGCCAGGGTCGGTGACAGGGCCTTCCGCGCCTATAGGCAGCCACAGGGCGGCGGCGGTGCGGCTGGGGGTGGTGCAGACTATGCCGTGGGCGAGGGCGTCGGCGAGGCAGAGCCGGAAGTAGCCGGGGAGCACCCGGCGGCGGGCCTCGAGGGCGGGGACACGCCACTGCGACGGCGCCAGGTCACAGAACGCATCGGCGATGACCCGGCTCAGGACGTCCAGGTCGGCCGTGTCCGCCCGTACCACGCTGCGGGATGAGCGCCGGGGCAGCCGCGTGCTGCTGGCCGTCATGACAGTGTCCGGTGGCCGGTGGGGGTGTGCTGGCCGGTGGCGGTGTGGGCGCCGAGCCCGATGGTGGCGTAGACGTGTGGGCGGCGGGTCTTGAGGACCAGCCCCCAGGTGAGCCCGGCTGCGGCGGCGACGGCGTAGCTGGCGGGTAGCGCCCACGCGGCAACCGAATCGGGCGCCACACCGAGGAGGGTGTTGTAGTGGGAGACAGCGAGGACGACCACGCCAGCCAGCAAGACTGCGGCCAGCACCGGGGCGGTCAGCCTTTGCCAGGTGTTCTCGTGGTGTGGGTGGCGGGTGAAGAATGCGGCGACTGCCACGGCGGTGGCTGTCAACAGCACCAGGATGCCGAACCCGCCGGTGGTTCCCAGCCAGAAGAACAACTGGGTCATCGGCTGCCACCCCGCGACCGCGTACACCACGATGACGGCCAGCCCGGTCGCGCTCTGCGCCAGCGACGCGGCCTTGGGGATGTTGTTGCTGCCGGTGCGGCCCAGCACGGCGGGCAGGACACCCTCGCGGCCCAGGGCGTAGATGTAACGCCACACGCAGTTATGGAAGGCCAGCGCGGCGGCGAACAGGGAGGTGAGGAACAGCACCTGCGCTGCCCGGGACAGCGCGCCGCTGCCGAGTGCGAACAGCAGGCCGGGGCCCTGGCGAGCGGCGGCGGCCACGACGTGGCCTTGGCCAGTGTGGGCGGCCATTGCCCAGCCCACTCCCGCGTACACCACCGCGATCACCGCCACGGCGGAGTACGTGGCTACCGGGATCGTCCGCCGCACGTTACGGGCCTCTTCGGCCAGCACCGGGGCCTGCTCGAAGCCGACGAAGCCGAGCACCGCGATCACCGCGAGGACGCCGAAGGTGCCGAAGCCCGCCGCCGTTAGATCGGCCGGCGAGAGGGTCGCGAAGCTAACGCCCCCGGCGGCCGGGTGCGCCAGTCCCAGGAGCGTCTCGGCGAAGATGACCACGATCTCGGCGCTGAGCAGCACGCCGAGCACCCA
>DASYYE010000284.1:0-1927 GCA_035946955.1 Streptosporangiaceae bacterium
GCCAGCGCGCTGCCGCGCCACAGCCCCAGCGCCGCCGACAGCGCAGCCGCGGCGGCGGGCAGGTCCCCGGCCGCGCCCGCCCGGCGGGCCCGGGAGCAGCTAACCTGGGGTCAGTGGTCGGGTTCGTACTTGAAGGAGAGCTGGAGCTTGGTGCGGTAGGTGACTGCCCCGCCCTCGTCCAGGTGAATGTCCTGCTTGACGACCTCGGCCACCCGCAGATCGCGGAGCGTCCCGGCGGCAGTCCTGATCGCCTCCGCTGCTGCATCTTCCCATGAAGCGCTGCTTGTTCCGATGATCTCGGTCACCCTGTACACGCTCATGACGCTCTCCTTTGACCACGTCGGCCCGCTCCGGGGGGGCTGCGGCTAGCCTGTCACAGAGCCGGCCTGCCCGGTCGTCGATGCAGGCAGATGACCGCCTAGAGCGTCGGGCCCGGGTGGTCGGCGCCTGCGGCTTCACCGCTGACCGTGGTACCGGCCAATCCCGATGCGCGGAGTGCCTGGCCCCCGCATCCCACGCGGGCGCTGGGCCGGGATCCGGCATTGCCGCTGATCGAGATGCTGAATGTCGCGGTCATGGGTTGCGCAGGGAGATCTTGTCAGACTCGGCGATGATTTCGGCCTCGATCGCTCTCAGCCCCTGGCCCAGCCGCTCGCGAGCCTGCCGCAGGAGCTTGAGCGAGTTGGTGGACGGATTCTGGGCCGCGGTGCGGTCCGGATCAGCCCGGTGCTCCTCGATCAGGTGAGCCTGAAGGGCCGCAGCGACTTCGTCGGCCGCCTTCAGCGCGTGATAGATCGCCCGGTCCCGTGCGGTGTCGTCAACCATGCGGCCAGTATCCCCCACGGCCCGTCGTGCCAGGCCCTTTGCACGGTCAGGGTCTGAGCACGACCTTGCCGGTGTTCTGGTGTTGCAGGATCCGGCGGTGGGCTGTTGCTGCTTCGGTGAAGGTGTAGGTGCTGTCGATGAGCGGTTTGACGCTCCCTTGGTCCCACAGGGCGAGAACGGCCTGGAGTTCTTCGCGCAGGACGGCGATCTGCCCCCACAGGTGGCCGATGTTGACGCCGCTGATGGTCCGGTTGTGGTTCATCAGCCCAAGCGGTGTCAGCAGCGGTATGCCAGCCACCTGGGACACCAGCCGGGCCGGGCGGCGCTGCTGCCCGCTGGCCAGGTTGGCGAACCCGTAGGCGACCAGGCGGCCGCACGGGCGTAGCAGCTTCAGCCCTTTGCGCCAGTCCCGGCCGCCGAGCGGGTCCAGCACGATGTCCACGCCCTCGCCTGCGGTCAGCCGGCCGACCTCGGCGGCATAGTCGGTGGCGTGGTAGTCGATAGGGTGCGCGCAGCCTTCGGCTTTAAGCACGTCGTGCTTGGCGGCCGAGGCCGTGCCGAAGACTTCCAGATCGTCCACGGTGGCGCATAGTTGCAGCACCGCCGTCCCGACCCCGCCGGCGGCCATATGCACCAGCACCCGCTCGCCGGGCCGGACGTTCGCGACGCGGAACAGCATGTGGTAGGCGGTGAGGTAGTTGACCGGTATCGCGGCGGCTTCCTCGAAGCTCATCGCATCCGGCATCGCCAGCACCTGCTCGGCGGGCACGCACACCACATCCGCGTGTCCTCCGAAATGCGTCAGGGCCAGCACCCGCTGGCCTGCCGCGTGGCCCTCGGTACCGTCACCGACCGCGTCGATCACCCCGGCCACCTCATAGCCGACAACGCACGGTGGCTTGGGGGCATCGGGATAAAGCCCCTGCGCGGCCATCACCTCCGCAAAGTTCAGGCCAGCCGCGCAGACACGAATGCGGACCTGGCCCGGGCCGGGTTCAGGATCGGCCGTTTCCCGCACCTCCAGGGCCTCAGGCCCGGCAGGCCTAGTGATCCAGACCGCTCGCATCGCCACATCCTCCGCAGCAGACACCGCACAAGGGCT
>DASYYE010000285.1:0-1651 GCA_035946955.1 Streptosporangiaceae bacterium
GCACCACCGCGGCCACGCCCAAGCCGAGCAGGTCTTCGCCGACTGGACCGACGGCCCGCTGGCCCACCTGCCCTCGGGGTCGTTCCCCGCCAACGCCGCCTGGGTGGCACTCGCCGCCATCGCCGCCAACCTGCTGCGCGCCGCCGGGACCCTGGCCAGTCCTGTCCACGCCAAGGCCAGAGGGGCCACGCTGCGCCGCGACCTCATCCACGTCGCCGCCCGCACCGCCCGCCACGGCCGCGGCCACCTCACCCTGCACCTGCCCGAAGGCTGGCACCGCGCCCACGAGTGGAACGCACTCTTCGAGGCCACCACCGGGCCACCCGCCCAAGTGGCCTGACCAGCCCAGACCCGGTCACAGCACCCCAGGCCCGCAGCCACCCGTCCCCAGCCGCCGAACAGACCCCGGACACGCCGCAGAAGAGTGAGCGGACAGGCCAGCACGCCTCAAAGACCAGCAAGATCACAAAAGCCCGGCATCACAGCCCGAGAACCACCACCAATTTCACGCGGTGGATCGAGGCTTAGAGCGCCCGGCAATAGGTGGGTTACTTGAGTCGCTTGGTGGTTGGGCGGGTGTCCCAGCGGTAGCGGCGGCGGGCGCGCTGGATGAGTGCGCGCACGGTGACGAAGGTGGCGGCCAGGTAGAGGTAGAAGCGGATGACGGCCGGGTCGCGGTCGGTCATGCGGCGGAGTTTGCCGTAGCCGTTCATCCAGGAGTGGGTGCGTTCCACAGGCCAGCGCCGCCCGGCCTGGATAGGGGCGGGTGTGCCCTTGCGCGCGATCTGGGCGGTGAAGCCCTGGTCAGTGAGTGTCTGGCGGGTGGGCTGGCTGTCGTATCCCGCGTCGAGGTGGCAGGTGCGCTGTGCGGGCAGCACGCCGCCGGCCTGGGTGGCGGCGGCCCGCAGGGTGGGGGCCAGCAGCGGGGAGTCGTGGCGGTTGGCGCCCGCGCAGGTGACCCCCAGCGGGATGCCGTAGCCCTCCGTGGCCACCGAGCGTTTCAGGCCGCCCTTGCGCCGGTCCACCGGGGACGGGCCGGCGCAGTCGCCGCCGCCCGGTGCCTTGGTGATGCACCCATCCACCGCAACATCGCCCAGTTCCAGGCCGATCACCTGGTCATAGGCCGCCAGCGCCAGCGCGTGCACCCGCTCACCGGCCCCGGCCGCTGCCCACGCTTTGAGCCTGCGGCGCACCGTGCGGTCCGAGCACCCCGGGCTGGCGACCCGCTCGTACCCGCTGCCATGCACTAACGCTGCAACGACGTGCTCAAACACCACCCGGTCGGGGATCCTCCGGCGATGACAGCCCAGCGGGTGAGACGGGTCAAACTCCGGCCGCTGGTCGCCGAGCAGGGCAGCGAACTCGCCCCAGATCGGCTCCAGCAGGCATGATGGCACGGCAGGCACGGGACACCTCGATGATCACGGGACCTAGACAAAGCCCAGATCATCAAGCCCCGTGCCTGTGCCACGCAACGACACGCTCCGGCCCACCCCTATTGCCGGGCGCTCTTAGCTCGATACACCGATGGTGCAAGGTATGGGCTCACCTCGGCGGCCCGACAATTGTCACACGGAGTCCGTGAGCCTGGACACACCGTCACAACCCCCAAGCAACGGCAATGCCGCCCGCACCGTGAGCGGGTGCGGCC
>DASYYE010000286.1:0-6919 GCA_035946955.1 Streptosporangiaceae bacterium
AATGCCCAGCGTCCCAGCACGCCAGACCCGGACCACCAGCCGCCAGACCGCAAGACCCAGCACTAACAGGCCAACCCTGCCCACAGCACAACCCAAAGGCTCAGCAACCCCCGAAACAGCCCCAATTCAGCAGGCTCCTAGGCGGCCAGCAGGTCGGCCAGTCTCTGGCTGACCAGCTCCCAGCGCCATTCCTGGCTGATCCACGCCTGGCCCTTCTCCCCGAGCGCGGCGGCCCCTGCCGGGTCGCCGAGGAGCTGGGCCAGCCTGGCGGCCAGCGCGACCGGGTCTCCGCCGGGCACGACGTAGCCGGTCTCACCGTCACGGATGGCGTCAGGGGCATTGCCCGAGTCGCCGCCGACCACGGGCAGGCCGGTGGCGGAGGCTTCGAGGTAGACGATGCCGAGCCCTTCCACGTCCAGGCCTCGCCTGCGGGTCCGGCAGGGCATCGCGAACACATCACCTGCGTCGTAGTGGGCAGGCAGTTCGGCGGCCGGGACAGGGCCCGTGAACACCACCGAGTCAGCCACACCGAACCGCTGTGCCATACGGCGCAGCGCGTCGCGGTAGGGGCCGTCACCGACCAGCAGCAGCCGGGCGTCCGGCGCGGCAGCGCGCACGGCGGGCCAGGCCTGGATCAGGGTGTCCTGGCCCTTGCGGGGCACCAGCCGCGACACACAGACGACCACGGGAGCGCCGCCCAGCCCGAGCCTCTCCCGGATGGCCGGGCCCCCGCCGCCGGGGCGGAACTCGTTGACGTCCACGCCAGGGGCGAGCCTGACCATCCGCTGCGCCGCAGCCGGTGACAGTGCCCGGGCGACCCGCACCCGTGTGTACTCACCCAGGTAAGTGACCGTGTCCACGGAGTCCCCGATGCGCCGCAGCAGGTCGCGGGCGCCGGGGAGGGCCGCCCAGCCAGCCTCATGACCGTGGGTCAGCGCGATGAGACGGCGTGCCCCGGCCTGACGCAGCCTGGGCGCAAGCAACCCGAGCGGGGCCGCAGCCCCGAACACCACGGTGTCGCAGCCCTCACGCTGGATGATCCGGACCGCCCGCCGCGTCACCGACGGCACCGGCAGCATCAGCGAGGTCGGGTGACGCTCGACCGGGTAGGCCTGCTGCGCGTCGAACTCGGCCGCGCCCTGCCAGGCGGGCGCGTAGACGATCACGCTTTCCGGTGGCAGCCGGGTCGCCAGCGCGTGCACGAACGACTGGATCCCGCCGGCCCGTGGCGGGAAGTCGTTGGTCAGGATCAGGACTTTCGGCATGGCGCCCCCGCGCCCCCCGTGTCTGCGCTCCTAGGGCCGCACCGCACCGTCGAAGTTCTGCGCGTACCAGGGACTACTCAGGGAGATTTTCTCTACGTTCATGCCGGACTGCGGGGCGTCGATGAGCATGCCGCCTCCGACGTAGATCCCTACGTGACTGTCCCCGGCGAACTCGAGGATATCGCCTGGCTGCATGGCGGACTGCGGCACGGACGGCAGCGTGGCCTGCCCGTAACTGTCCCGGGGAATGGAGACCCCAGCCGCGGCCCATGCTGACATGGTCAGCCCGGAGCAGTCGAAACCCTGGTTGCACGGCCCGGTGGCACCGAAGATGTATGGACAGCCCAGCTGGGCGTAGGCGAACTGAACGGCCTTGTCAGCCTGCGAGCCGGTCGGGCCGGTGTAGGTGCCGCCGGTGCTGCCGCCAGACCCACCGAGCGTCTGGGCCTGCTGCGCCGGGGTGAGGCTGTTCCGCAGGGCCTGCTGCTGGTTGATGCGGTTCTGGAGGTCGCGCTTCTGGCCCGCGAGCTGCTGCCGGAGCCCGGCCACGGCCTGCTCCGTCCGCTTGGAGGCCTGCTCCTCCGAGAGGAGCTGATGGCTCACGCCGAGGAACTGGCGCAGGCGCTCGGAATTGGAGGTAGAGAGGTGGACCAGGATCGCCGACTGGCTGAGCATGCTCTGCGGGTTGTTCGACGTCAGCAGTGCGGCTGGCGACGTCAGGGAGCCGTCCTCGTACAGGGTGGAGGCGATCGACGCCACCTGGCCCCGCATGCCGGTCACGATCCGGGTCTCGTTCTTGACTTCGCGCTGGATGACGCCCAGGCGCTGCTGTGCCGACTTGAGTGCCTGGGTCTGCTGGTCATAACGCTGAGTCAGGACGTTCATCTGGTTGGTCAGCTTCGTCAACCTGGCCTGCACCTGGCCCAGGGTCGGCTGCGGCTGCGCGCCGGCCGGGCCCACTGCGGTCAGCAGGCCTGCTACCGCCAGCACGGTCACGGCGGTAGCGCCGCCTGCCCTGACCCAGCGGTTGCTTGTGAACGGATGCGTACCCACCTAGCGACACGCTCCTTGTTCCACCCCGCCACCCGGTTGACCCGTGCAATCCAGGTCGGCCAGTGCGGCCCGGTCCCACGCCGGGCGCGACGGCTCATGTACAGGGCTCCCCGGGGCGGGGGCGACGGGGTGAGCCCTCCGGTTCGCCAGGCGACTCCAGCCACCGTGGCCGGTGCCAGACTCTGGCAGTGGCCGGCCACCGCCGCCGATCTGACGGCTGAGTAATGATCCGACGGGCCCTGAGAGTAGTGAACTCTGACCGCCAGATTCAACCACTTCGGGCATTCGCGGCCTAAGTTTCTCGCTGGCCCGTCACAAAATGTAGTTAGGAGGCACGCTGCAACGCGGTCCGGCCCATCCGTGGCTGTGACCGCAACCGCAGCGGCGACACAAGCCTGGCATCTGCGAGGACGCGCAGGGCACGGCGTTCGGCCTCGTCGAGTTCGGGCGGCGTGTCAGGCTTGCCTAGCAGTGCGGTGACCACACAGTCCGAACACGCAATGTCACGCATCTCACAGCGGTCACAGTCGATCAGCATGATCCCTCCTCATCTCTGCTTTCGCCACCGAGGCGGCCATTCGGCGCGTCCCCGGCGAGTCTGGCTCTGCGTGAGCTGTCCACGCGGAGCCCACGGTAGGAGGGGGCACTGACAGTCTCGTGACCCTGTTCACCCACGTGGTGTGCGGCCCCGGGAACTGTCAGTGGCCAGGCTTACCGTGAGTGTCGTGGCGATCTGGGACACACAGCCCTGTGGGGCACAGCAGTTTGGGACACGGCAGTTTGAGGTGCAGCAGCTTGGCGGGCAGCAGTGTGACGCCCGGCCCTTGGAGACACGGCAGTTTGGCTCAAAGTCCTTTGGTGCACGGCCCTTTGGTGCACGGCTTTCGGGCGTCAGGCCCTTTGGCGCGGAGTCCTTTGGGACGAGACCCTTTGGGACGGGGCTCTTTGGGACGGGGCTCTTTGGCACGAGGCCATTTATGGCCGGCCGGTGGGCGGCTCACCCGTTGCGGGCACTCACTCGCCGTCAGCAACGGCGCCTGGACAGCCCGGACGGCCCGGGCGTGCCCTTCCACCGTCTGGACTTCGTCATCGTCGATGTCGAGACCACTGGCTTGTCACCTGGCGAGGCCAGCATCACCGAGATCGGAGCGGTCAGGGTCCGCCGCGGACGGGTCAGGGACCGGTTCACCTCCCTGGTCAACCCCGGTGGCGCCATCCCCGAGCAAGTGGCGGCCGTGACCGGGATCAGTGACGCCATGGTGGCGTCCGCGCCTTCGCTGGCCCTGGTGCTGCGCCGCTTCCTCGACTTCGCCGGCCGGGACTGTGTGCTCACCGCCCACAACGCAGCCTTTGACGTTGGGTTCCTCACGGCGGCCTGCGATGCCTGCCACTTCGCCTGGCCGGCGTTCCCCGTCCTCGACACCCTGGACCTGGCCCACCAATTGCTTGCCCCTGACGAGGTGCCGAACTGCAAACTCGCGACCCTGGCCGACTTCTTCGGAGCGCGGACCCTGCCCTGTCACCGCGCACTGCCCGATGCCCTGGCCACGGCCGACGTGCTGGCCGCCCTGCTACGCAGGCTCGCCGCGATCGGCGTAACCACGCTCAGCTATGGCGAGGCAGGGCCCGGTCTTGCCACGCTGGGCGTGATCAGCGAGGCCACTGAGGCGCTGGGCGATACGCTACCTGCGACGGACGCCTGGCAAGGAGGCACCAGTGGTCACCGCGATCGTGCTGATCCGTGCTGATGTAACCCGTATCCCCCAGACTGGCGAGGCCATCGCGCAGATCCCGCAAGTCAGCGAGGTCTACTCCGTGACTGGCGAATTCGACCTCGTGGCCATCGTGCGTGTCCGCGCACATGAGGAGCTGGACTCCGTCATCCCCGGCACCCTCAACCGAGTCGACGGCGTCACCCATACCGAGACCCATATCGCCTTCCGCACATACTCCCGTCACGACCTGGAAGCCGCCTTCTCCCTCGGCTACCCCGAAGGCGCCTAGCAGTGCCCCACCGTGTGGACCCCTCCCCTGGCCTGGAATGTCAGTCCTCGTACGCGGTGGGCCGGGTGGTGTAGCTGTGACCGCTGGGCAGTGTCCAGACCAGCACGCCAGGACGTGGCTGTTCGAGGTGCCAACCGTGCGCCTGCTTGGCCCGGTGGTGCCGACGGCACAGTGGCGCCAGGTTGCACTCGCAGGTCCTCCCGCCCCGCTGGCAGGCAAGGGTGTGGTCAACGTCACAGCGGCTGGCCGCGCGGCGGCAGCCGGGGAAGGTGCAGGTGGCGTGGCGGACCTCGATGAGGTGCCGTAACTGCGGCGGTGGCTCGTAACCGCTTGGACTCGCGTGGGTGGGCGCATACTCCAGCCTGCAGCAGGCTGGTCCTGAAGGTCCACTCGGGCGCGGCGGGGGTGCGTTTCGGCTGGTGGGGGCGGGCGCAGCCGTGGGCAAATGGATGGCCTTCGTGGTCGGTGAAGGTCAGGCACCACTGGGTGCCAGACCGCCTGGCGAGCATGGCGGCCAGTGCACGTGAGTCGGCAACGTCCATCGGGCCATACCCGGTGACCTCGCCGGGGTCTCCGGCAGGCCGAGCCAGGTCGCCAGGGGCATAGTCAAGTGTTCTTCGTGCGCTGGGTTCTCACCTGGGATTTGAGCAGACGGGTGCGCTGCACTCCCGGCCCCTCGACGTGCGCCTGCGCCCCGACCGGACAAGACCGCGACGGAAGGTAGTCAGCGGTATGCTCGTCCTTGTTGGCGGGGAATGCCAGTCTGGTAGCGGGGGACTGGTGATCTGCCCCGTCTCTAACCCCCTGGTAGGTAGGTCATGACGTGGACGTGGTTCTTTGATGGCCTGGGAACATTCCTGCTTGGGCTGGTGATCGGCGTTGGTGGGGATCGCATTTACCTCAGAAACAAGCGCTCTGACCGCAATCGCGTTACGCAGCGGCAGAAGGCAGGCCACCAGTCGGTACAGACTCAAATTGGACGTGATGCCGCGGGCCCGCGGGAGTAGGAATGAAAGGGCAACGGCAGGAAGCTGGGGATGGTTCTCAGCAGATCCAGGCTGAAAATGTGTATGTCATCCAAGGGGTAACAGAGGAGCGTGCAGTTGAAATCTCGCGTAAGCAGGCATACCTCGTTGTCAGGGAGCTGACCGATGAAGCAAGAGAGGAAGCCGAGCGCCGGATTGCCAGCTTGGAAGACAAGCTGATTGCAGAACTAACGGCCAAGAACGGGCTCCAGGCGTTTGCAGATCCTGGGTTCCAGGTCTTGCTACGAAGGTCGCAGTTGCAGGCCGCATCAACCTCAGAGGATTCCGATCACGAACTGCTGTCAAAACTTTTGGTCGAGCGGGCTAATGAGAGCGTCAAGCCTGTGCACATGGTGGTATCCCAGGCGGTTGATGTGATCGATAAAATCGACACCCTAGCGCTCAGCGGACTCACTGGGATCTGGTTCGTGGCGTTGCTCTTTCCGGCACGACCAGATCCCGAGCTCGGCTTGAAACTAATAGATGAGCTGGTTTCCAAAATTTTTCACGGGCAAGAGTTGCCCGACGGAACTAGGGACGGATGGCTTCAGCGTCTGGACATCTTGGATTGCATTCGCTACTACCCAAACCAGCCACTATCACGGTGGCACATGCCTTTGACGCAAGCCCTGCCAGGTTATGTCAGTAAAGGTGTGTCACGGGATGACGCCGAGGACATTCGCCGACGACTGGATTCTGTTCTTCCTGGCCTCGCAGATGAGCTTGTTCCTCATCCATTCCTTGACGATCATTACCGGATTAATGCCGGAAATTCCCAAGAATTCGTCAATAGGGTAGTTCAGCGGGCTGGCCCAGTAGAGATGGGGGAGTTGCTTCGCATCCTGCACGACGCGAGAGTAGATATGACCAACGCCGAGGCGATTGGAGCTATGGGGCGCTACATTAGCGAGAACCTTCCCAACCTGGAGAGGCTACGCTCTTGGTGGGATTCTATGCAGACGGGCCTTTCTCCGACACCGGTCGGGGTGGCGATTGCCTACTGTAACGCTAAGCGCTTTGACCCAATGGCTGGGTTGCCGTTGCTGTCCGAAATGGTAGGCAACTGATAGTTCATACCTCGCGCGGCTGGGATAGTGCCCCAGTGGCGGTTTCATATGCGGCGTTGTACGCTACCCAGACGAATCGTAACGTGGTTTACAATGACTGAAGGCCATAGCCCTCCCGTTCTATCAACGGCTGGTTGTGCGTTCTGCGGCGAGCCATGGACGAAAGCGCGTAAGTCCTGGGAGCATGTCTGGCCACAGTGGCTGCGCAAGTACGCAGGCATCGTTCCACCTTGGAAGACAACCAAGAGTCTCGGGATAGATTTCGACGTAGGTAGTCAGGAATTCCTAGAGATCCCCCTCGTCGCTGTTACGCACAGGTCATCGCTACTTAACTTGCGGACTCGACATGTCTGCCGTTCATGCAACGGCGGTTGGATGAGCCGACTGGAGGAAGCTGCCAAGCCCTGGATTTTGGCCCTGTCTGACGCGGCTGAGAGCGACCGCACGATCATGCTTAGCCGAGAAGCGGCTCGTTATATCGCATTGTGGGCCCAGAAGACTGCCG
>DASYYE010000287.1:0-5285 GCA_035946955.1 Streptosporangiaceae bacterium
GTCTCCAGCGACGAGACCGTCGCCAGCGACGCCGCAAGCCAACTCGAGTCGCTGTACGGGTGGCCGGCATCGACGGCCTGGGCGCACCTGGGGATCACACTGATGAACGGCCACACCGACCAGCCGAGCGAACTGTTCACCCAGTCCACCTTCTCCAGCCTGCTCGGGTTCGCCCAGCAGAACCACCCGCAGTGGCTGACCTTCTGGTCGCTCAACCGCGACCAGCCCTGCCCGGCCGGGGTCCAGGAGCCGTGGGCCCCCGGCAACTGCAGCAACATCAGCCAGAACCCCTACGACTTCACCAAGATCGTCGCCCAGTACAGCGGATGACGGCGTGGTCCCCTCCGCCGGGAGACCGGCGCCCGCACCGTCATCCGCCTGATGGCGTGTCCTGCTGGTCATCGGTCCGCAGTTCCGATGCTGGCAGGACACGCCTCATTCAGTGCGCCCAGCGCCGGGGGCGATGGCATTGTCAGTCGCGCTGGGAGCACTGAGTTCCTCTGTGGGACCGGCGTGGCCCGGAAGTAACGTACGGCCACACAGCGATGCACTCTGCGGAACGCAACATCACTGTGCGAAGTCACAGAAATCGACTGGCCGGGTTGTGCACTCGGCCGCGGACGTCCGGTCAGTCCATTGATCTGGTCAGGCCCAACGTGCGCCGGTAGTGTCGGTCCATGCGCCGCGCCACCCCCGGCCCGGCTGGCCATCCCATGGTGGCCCGGCTCGCGTCAGAGTTGCAGGATGACCTCGGCGCGCTGACCGAACAGCTCGTGGTCATGCTGCGGCAGGCCGATGAGGCCTACCCCGCCGTCAATATCGACGACCTGCGCAAGAGCATCGGGGACAACTTCGCCAGCTTCCTCGATGACCTGGCCAACCAGCGGGATCCCAATGCGGCCTCGCCACGTACCACGGCTCGGCGCCGGGCCAGCCAGGGCGTGCCGCTCGGGTCGGTGCTGCATGCCTACCGGCTGGGTTTCCATGTCATCTGGGGGGCGCTGGCTGACCGGGCGCTCCGTAAGGGCCCGGAGTGGATGGAGGGCCTCATCCGCGGGTCGGCTGTGGTGTGGGCCTGGGTGGACACCAGTTCCGAGGTGGTCAACGCCGAGTACCACGACGCCCTGGTCGAGTCCGCCCGCCAGGACGAGCAGCAGCGGATGCTGCTGCTCGACGCCTTGTTCGAGGGGCGGCTGGGCGTGTGGAAGCTGCTCGGCGGCACCATGTCAGCGATCGGCCTGCCGGAGCGGGGCCGCTACCTGGCGGTCTCCGCCGAAACGACCGGGGCCGGCACCGAGAACATGCCCGGGATGGGCCAGTACCTCCGCCACGCCGGTGTGCCGTCAGCGTGGCGGCTGCGCGCCGACGAGCAGGTCGGCCTGGTCGCCGTCAGCCGCACGCGTGATGTCCTGGCCGTCAAAGACCTGCTGGCGCAGGTGGCCACCGGCCGGGTTGGGCTCAGCCCTGACTACGACGATGCCCTCGAGACCAGCCGTGCCCTCGGCGTCGCGGCTGTTGCCCGGCGCTGCCTGCCGCCCGGTTCTACCGGCGTGGCCACCGTGGACGACGATTCGGTGGCGGCTGTGGTGGTCGGCTGTGCACCGGAGGTGCTTGACCGGGCCGTGCACCAATTACTCGGCCAGGTCGCCAAGATCGCCCCCGGCGAGCGGCAGGTCCTGCTCGGCACATTGCAGGCGTGGCTTGAGTGCGGTGGGAACACCTCGGCCGCCGCCCGGCGGCTGTACTGCCACCGCAACACCGTGCGGAACCGGCTGCGCCGCCTGGAAACCCTCAGCGGCCAGTCACTGGCCGACCCCAACGGCCTGACCGGCCTGGCCATCGCCGCCCAAGGCGTCAGGCTGCTCGGCCACGACCACACGCCTTGACGACCCGCCGTCAAGGCATGGCGAGATGGTGGCTACCCTCCCATCTCCGGCCATTGCCCTCCCAAACACAAGGTGACATTGGCTCGGATATCCCCCCCTTTCCATAAAGAATCCGGCAATACACAAGTTGCTGCCAGGCGGCCAGTTCAGGCTTTCCCGGAACGGTTCGATGCCAAGGAACCGACGGGCAGGGAGGCAGCTTCCATGCGAGGTCTGACGAGTCACCGCAGGCGCCTTCGTCAATGGACCGCCTGCGCACTGGGCACCTTCGTACCGCTGGCAGTGACCATGACGCTCATGGCCGCACCGGCGCAGGCCCAGACGAGCCCGGCACGCCCGGCCGACGCACACACGGGTGCGCGGGCGTTCACCTGGAGCCCCCCGGCCCTCGTGGACCACCAGGCGCCGTACTCGATGGACGACGGGCCCGACTTCATCTCCTGCCCCTCGGCCACCCTGTGTGTAGCGGCCGACAACGCGGGCGACGTGATCACGTCCACGGACCCTGCCGGAGGCAGCGCCGCATGGACCGTGAAGAACGTGGACCGGAACATCGCTTTCAACGGCCTGTCCTGCCCGACGGTGTCATTTTGCGCCGCCGTGGACGAGAACGAACAGATTCTCACTTCTACCGACCCCACGGGCAGCCGCCGTGCCTGGAAGTCCACGCTCGTGAACACGGGCAACCGGCACACGGGCATCTCTTGCCCAGCAATAACGCTGTGCGTCGCCATCGGCGGCCCGGGCTACCTCCTGGTCTCGACCAACCCCACCGGCGGGGCAAGTGCCTGGACATCGGTGACAGTCGACCCGTACCTCGGTCTGAGTTCAGTGTTCTGTCCATCAGTGCGGCTGTGCGTTGCCGACGACACGATAGGAAACGTGCTGACCAGCACGGACCCCGCGGGCGGTGCCAGCGCCTGGACGATGAAGGACGTGTATCCCGGGATCGGTGACCTCTCGAACATCTCGTGCCCGTCCACGAAACTGTGCGCCATCGTTGCCGACACGACCGGCACGGGCGGCACGATCCTGACCTCGACCAACCCAACTGGCGGAGCAAGTGCCTGGCATCCGGCGCAAGTGGACAAGAATTTCGTTGACGACGTGTCGTGCCCGTCGGCAGGCCTGTGCCTCGCCACCGACACGCATGGGAACATGCTGACCAGCACGGACCCCACGGGCGGTGCCAGCGCTTGGACCAGCCGGCCGGTTTACCCCGGCCACATCATGGGCGCCATCTTCTGCCCCTCGACCACCCTGTGTGTCACCGACGCCCACTACCCCGGCCCAGGGCGGGTGCTCGTCTCGACATCCCCCGCCAGCCCCACCGGCACCTGGCAGCGGTTCACGGTCGACCAGGTGGACGACATCACAGCGGTGACGTGCGCCTCGGCCAAACTCTGCGTCGCGGTGGACGCCTCCGGGGACGCGGTCGTATCGACCGACCCGGCTGGCGGCGCCGCCACGTGGAAAGTGACAAGGATCCCCCACGCGGGCGCGCTGGAGGCCGTGTCCTGCCCCGCCACGTCGCTGTGCGTCGCGGTGGGCCAGCCCGGTGATGTCGTGACCACGACAGACCCGACGGGTGGCGCCGCCGCGTGGACCGTGACGGAGGTCGACCCGCAGTCCCCCGTCGAAGGCTCCATGACCGGTGTGTCCTGCCCGTCCGTGAAGCTGTGCGTCGCTACCTACAGCCCCGCCCATGTGGGCGGCACCGGGTACGCCGTGACCTCGACAGACCCCACCGGGGGTGCCAGTGCCTGGACGACCACGCTGATCGACCCGGGGGACTGGCTCCAGGACGTGGCCTGCCCGTCCACCACGCTGTGCGTCGCGGTTGGCTTCCGGTTCGGCGACGTCGTGACCACCACGAAGCCAACCGGTGGCACCTCGGACTGGACGGTGACCCACGTGCGCAGCGGCATCGAGTTCGACGGCCTCTCCTGCGCCTCGGTGACGCTGTGCGTTGCGGCGGACAACTACCCGACGGGCGCGGTCACCTCGGCCACCCCGGCCAGTGGGGCGTCCTGGCGGTTCCGGCCGATGTACTCCAATGGTGTCCTGGCGGGGGTCTCCTGCCCGTCCACCACCTCGTGCACCGCGGTCGGCGCCGGGAAGGACACCTCAGGCGACGCGGTCACCACCACGACGCCCACCGCAGGCGGGCATGCCTGGAAGCGGACACCGATCGATCCCGCGGGCGGCCTCACCAGTGTGTCGTGCCCAACGGTCTCGTTGTGTGTCGCCGTGGACTTCCGGGGCGAGGTGGTCGTCGGCCAGGGCTGACCAGCCGCCTATGCGGTGGCGAGGGCCAGTTCCTGACGGGCGGTCTCGTCCAGTTCGATGTCGGCCACCGCGAGGTTCTCATCCAGGTGCGCCAGTGACGACGTGCCGGGGATCAGCAGCACGTTGGGTGCCAGGTCCAGCGTCCAGGCAAGCACGACCTGAGCGGGCGTGATGCCGAGCCGCTGCGCGGTCGCCAGCACGCGGTCGTTGCCCAGCACCGGGTTGGGCCGGGCGAACGCGGACCCGAGCGGGAAGAACGGCACAAAGGCGATGTCGCGTGTCTCACACTCCTTGAGGACCGGCATCGAGGACAGGTCGGCGAGGTTCAGTGGGTTCTGCACGCACACGATGTCGCTGATCTCCAGCGCGCGCAGCAGGTGCCCGGTGGTGGCGTTGCTGAGGCCGATGCCGCCGATCAGCCCATCGTCGCGTGCCCGCTGCATGGCAGCGACCTGGTCGTCGAACTGCTGGTCGACCGGGGCACCCTCACCCAGCCGCAGGTTGACTGCGGCCAGCTGGTCAGTGCGGAGGGTGCGCAGGTTCTCCTCGATGCTCGCTCGCAACTGCTGGGGCTCGTCGTGACGCAGCCATGCGCCAGCCTCGTCGCGGCGCGCACCGACCTTGCTGACCAGCGCCAGGTCGTCCGGGTAGGGGTGCAAGGCTTCCCTGATGAGCTCGTTGGCGACATCGGGGCCGTAGAACTGCGCCGTGTCGATGTGGTCTACGCCTCGCTCGACGGCCCGCCGAAGCACCGCCAGTGCCTCGTCGCGGTCTCGCGGTGGCCCGAACACGCCCGGCCCAGGGAGCTGCATCGCCCCGAAACCCACCCGCGCCACTGTCCAGTCGCCAAGGGAATATCGCTGCATGCTCCCGATCTTAGAAAGCGATGCAGGCGGTGTACCCCGGAGTTCGCTGGACGCGAAGGGCCGCCGCGAGCCGAAGGGCCGCTCCGCCGCCTGGACTGACGAGCGAGGAGCGAGGAGGGAAGGCGGCGGTCACCAGCGGCCCGGAGGCGAGTGGGACTAGCAGCGCCTCAGGCGAACGTGAAACCAGTCGTGGCCTTCGCCAGCACCGCCCCGGTGGATGATTCCACCCGGTCGGTGACGGTGT
>DASYYE010000288.1:0-2526 GCA_035946955.1 Streptosporangiaceae bacterium
GGGGCCGGGTCAAATTCGAGGAGCTGACGCCGGACGAGTTCCGGAGCGAGACGGAGGGAAGCTGGCCGCGCCCGGTCGTGGACATGCTGCTCGCAGCGTGGGGCGCAACGATGGGCAGGCCCGCGTTCATCACCTCTACAGTGTCCGACATCCTCGGGTCACCCCCGCGATCGTTTCGCCAGTGGGTCGCCGATCACGCCACCGCGTTCATGGAAGGTCCAACACTGCCGGGCGGACATTAGCGCCAGACTGCAGGTGGCGCTGGTGGTCATGGCTGAGGTGATGTGCCGCTGACCGGCTTGGTCATGACTACAGTGCAGTCGTCCGTAGTCTGGGAGGCGCCTGCGTGGATCTGGTTATCGCCGCCACGGTGTTCGTGCTCGTCTTTCCAGCCGAACTGCCGGACAAGACCGCGCTGGCCAGCCTCGTCCTGGGCAGCCGGTACCGGCCCGCGTATGTGTTCGCTGGGGTTGCCGCGGCGTTCGCCATCCATGCTGCGCTGGCGGTGACGGCTGGCAGCCTGCTGGCCCTGCTGCCACGACGGGCAGTCGAGGCGGTGGTCGCGGTCTTGTTCGCGTTCGGCGCGGTCTGGTTGCTGCGCGGCCGTAGGGAGCATGACGAAGAGCACCTCAGCGTGCGCGGGGGCCAGGCCAGGTTCTGGCGGGTCGCCGCCACCAGTTTCGCCGTCGTCTTCCTGGCGGAGTTCGGCGATCTCACCCAGATCCTCACGGCCGGCCTGGCGGCGCGCTACCACAACCCGGTGGCTGTGGGAATCGGTGCGGTGCTGGCCACGTGTTCGGTTGCCGCTCTGGCGATCATGGGTGGCAGGAGCTTGCTCAGGTTCGTCTCGATCACCTGGGTCACCAGGCTGGCCGCAGCCGCGATGCTCGTCCTGGCCGTGATCAGCCTGGTGAGTGCGATCTGGTGAACCGGGTGGGCAGCCACGGTGGGCAGGGGCGCTACGGCCGGGTGACTGCAAAGCCACGACCGGACAAGAAAGCTTGTGAGTGTCGCACTATGTGTTGCATAATATGATTCATGTCAGCAACAAGGTTCAACCAGTCGGCCCAGCGCCGTACCCCCCTGCCGCTGACAGTGCGTGACCTGGAGGATCTTCAGAAACTCAAGGAGCCAGGTCCAGAGCGCGAGGCGCTCAGCAGTTTGGCCGAGGTCGCTCTCGCTGGCGAAGTAAGCGAAGCGCTGCTGGTCCACGCTGTGTTCGTTGCCGGGCTCCGGGCTATTCGGGAGGCCGCAGAAGAGCGCGCCTACATGGAAGCCGCGTATGAGAGGTCGGAGAGCGCCGAACAGGACTACCGGATCGCTCATCGGCGTCGTCAGTCATGGGCAGACGAGGACTAGCCATTGCCGGGCACCTCGCTGCTCAGGGGCCGAATCTATGGCGCTGTCTTCGAGCACACCAAAGATGTCGGTGAGAAGTACTACCTGGTGATGTCCAACAACCGGCGCAACGCAGCCTTCCCCCAGGTTCTCGCTGTCCGGATGACCACCACCCGGCCGAAGGGCCCACGTCCATCCGTTGTGGAAGTTGACCGCACAGGCGTGTTCACGGGATACGCGGTCTGCGATGACATCGTTGAGCTCTACCCGGACGAAGTGACCCGCGAGCGCGGGGCGCTGAGTCCGCGAGAGATGGAACGGGTTGAGGCGGGTCTTCGTGCCGCCCTCGGATTGTGAAGTCGTTCAGACCCGCTGGCCTTCCGCTGCCAGGAGAGCCTGGATCCGGGCGGCTTCGGGGACACCGAGGTCGGTGTAGCGGGTGAGGGCTTCCTGCCAGTAGCGGCGGGCCTTGGCGGAGTGGCCGGTCGCGTCGTGGACCCGGGCCAGGCCGTCGTAGGCACGGGCCTGCTCGAACATGTCGCCGATCTGGCTGGCTATGTGGAGTGCGTCACTGTGGCGTGCACTGGCGAAGCCGTGTTTGCCGGTGGCGAGGAAGACCTCCCCCAGTTCGTTGAGTGAGGCGGCCTCACCGGCCCGGTCGCCTATCTCCCGGAACAGGGTCAGTGCCTGCTGGTACTGGTCGATGGCCTCGCGCGAACGGCCCAGGCGGTGACAGATGCTTCCGAGGTCGGCGAGCGCGTAGGCCTCGCCTGGCCGGTCGCCGGTTTCCTGGTACAGGGAGCGGGCTTGCTGGTTGCGGTCGGTGGCCTGCTGATAGCGGCCCTGCCGCCCGTCGATGTCGGCGAGGAAGGCCAGCGAGTGGGCTTCACCATTGCGGTCACCGGTCTCGCGGGATGCGGCCAGGGCCTGGGTGAGACGGCTGGTGGCGCTGTCGTAGCGGCCTTGCCGTATATCGACCAGGCTGAGGTTGTGCAGCGCCCGGATCTCACCGGGCCGGTCACCGGCCTCACGGCACAGGGCCAGGGCCTCCTCACAGTTGCTGGCGGCCTCCTGGTACCGGCCCTGCTGGATGTTGACCACACCCAGGTTGTGCAGGGCACGGCCCTCACCGAGGCGGTCGCCGACTGCGCGGAAGAGGTTCAGGGACTGCCGGAAGTGGCCGGTGGC
>DASYYE010000289.1:0-45639 GCA_035946955.1 Streptosporangiaceae bacterium
GGCCGAGATCGCCAGGGTGCACCGGCTGATGGCAGACCTGCGGTGCTGGCCCTGATCGGCTGGTCACCCGGTGCCCTGCAGCCGCTTACCCTTGCCGGCATGCCGGTATTCGAGTGGGTGCACGAGCTGTGGGACCGCGTCGGCGGGACGCAGCCCGTTCTACCCGCCTGGGGGATAGTGGTCAGCGGCGCTGTCGCCGTCCTGATCGTTGGGAATCCCCGTACGTGGCGGCTGGCGCGGAATCCGGTCACGATCGCCCACGAGGGCGGCCACGCGCTGGCCTCCGTGCTGAGTGGTCGCCGGCTGGACGGGATCCGCCTGCATTCAGACACCTCAGGAGTGACTTACTCGCGCGGCAGGCGGACCGGTCCGGCGGTGGTGCTCACCTCGGCGGCGGGCTACCCCACTCCCTCGATGCTTGGCGCCGGGGCGGCCTGGCTGCTGGCCGCACACCACGTGACCGCGGTGCTGTGGCTGCTGCTGGCGCTGCTCGCCGCGACGTTCCTGGCGATCCGCAACACCTACGGCGTCCTGGCCGTGCTCGTCACCGTGGGCGTGGTCCTCACGGTGAGCTGGTTCGCCACCCCTGCGACCCAGGCGGCATTTGGCTGCACCGCCGCGTGGGTCCTGCTCCTTGGCGGGGTCCGCGCGGTTGCCGAGCTGCAGAGCCGCCGCCGCAGCAGCCGCCGCCGTGGCCAGGCCAGCACGTCGGATGCCGACCAGCTTGCCCGGCTGACCGGGGTGCCTGGCGGCGTCTGGGTCGCAGTTTTCGCACTCGTGTGCCTCACCGCGCTAGTCCTCGGCGCGCGCATGCTCATCCCCAGCCTGCCGCACCTCGCCGGCTAGCAGCCCGCAGAATGCCCACCGGAACCTGACAAGCAGCGTCTGGCCCGTCTCGCCGCTGCTGGTGGGCACGGCGCAGTGAGCGGACCTGCTCAACGTGGCCGTCCGCGTGCCTGCTTGGGCCAACGGCCGACCGCTCGGGGCTGGCGCACCGAACGGTCTGATCGGTTCCGCCGGCACGGCGCAGCAACTGCCCCGACGGCGCGCGTGTTGTTAGCAGCTCCGGTTACAGGACGTGATCACTAAGGGTCTGCGTGTTACCCTGTATCGCCGAATCGGAGCGGGCTGCTGCGGGCGAGGGTTCGCTGGCTTGCGTATCGGACTTCCGGTGCCTGGGTTGCTCATACTCCGGGCAAGGACCGCTGTGTTCGCCTTGGCGGGTCAGTAGCGGCCAAGGATCGCTGCTGATGCGGCCAAGCTTGTTACGCACGTCATCGGCGTCCGGGTGACCAAGCTGGTCCAGAATGTCCAGCGCTTGCTGCCAGGCATCCCGGGCCGCCCCTGGATCGCCGTTTGCGAGGTGTGCCTCTGCGAGGTCGGACAGCATCACGGCAAGGTTGTGCCGGTAGCCCTGTTTCTGCCTTTGGGCGATGGCCTGCTGGTAGCAATCGATGGCTCGCGGGTAGTCGCCGAGATGACGGTGGATGTAGCCGAGGGTGTGCAGGGTCGCGGCATGTCCGACCGAGTTCCCGTGTGCGCGATGGAGCGCTAGAGCCTCCTGGCAGCAGGGGATGGCGTCCTGGTACTTCCCGAGGACGGCTTAGTGCCAGCCGAGGTTGGCGAGCGTGAGAGCCTCGCCCATCTCGTGACCGGCGCTGCGGTACAGCTCCAGCGCCCGCAGGATCGGGGCGAGCGCGTCGCCATGGCGCCCCTGCTTGGTCGCCACCCAGCCGAGATCAAGGTATGTGTGGGCGCATGCAGGACGGTCGCTGAGGGAGCGGAACAGTGCGAGGGCGTTGTGCAGGTGCTCGCAGGCTTCGTCGTAGTGGCCGAGCCTGATTGCCGCGCGGCCCAGCAGGCTGCAGGCGTGTGCCTGCCCGGTCATGTCACCAGCTTGCCGTGCGGCGGCCAGTGCGGTGAGCTGGATGCTCTGCCAGTCATGCCAGCGGCTTCGCCGGTCGAGGAAGTTCGCGAGCGTCCAGGCAATCTGCCAGACGTGCTGAGAGAAACCAGCGCCAGATGCCAGCGTGACGGCCGCCAGCAGGACGTGCTGCTCGGCCTCGAACCATGCCAGCGCCTGCGAATCGCTGCAGAGGTACTCGGGCCTCACGGCAGGGTGCCGGTCACCGAGCATGAGGGGGTTGCGTGCTGGAAACAAGAGCAATGCCGCAGCGTGGGCGGTGTGCAGATAGTGATCGAGGAGGCGGGCGGTGGCCGCGTGGCGTTCGGCTTCGGTCTCGCCCGCCTCGGCCTGTTCGGCGGCATAGTCGCGGAGCAGGTCGTGGAAGGCGAACCGGCCCGGCATGTGCTCGGCCAGCAGGTGCGCCCTGGCGAGTTCGGCCAGGGCTTGACGCGTGAGCTCATCGGTCATGCCGGCGAGGCTGGCTGCGGCTGGGACGGAGATGTCGGGGCCGAGATGTAGTCCGAGCAGCCGGAACATTCGCGCCGCCGGGTCGCTGAGCTGGCGGTAGGACCAGGAGAACGCCGCCCGGACGCTTGCGTCGTCGCCAATCTCGAGCGTGTTGAGCCGGTGCCGGGTATCCCGCATCTCGGCGGCGAGCGCGGCGAGCGGAAACCCGGGACGAGTGGCAGCACGGGCGGCCGCAATGCAGAGCGCCAGCGGGAGGCGTGAGCACAAGCTGATCAGCTCGTCCACTGGCCCGGGCTCGGCCGCGGTCCGCTCGTCCCCGAGGCGGTCGGCCAGCAACTGGCGGGCCTCGGCCTCGGTGAGCAGGCCCAGGTTGACTGGGTGGGCGCCATCGACGGCGACGAGCTGCCCTAGCTGGCTGCGGCTGGTAACGACCACTAGGCAGCCTGACGAACCAGGCAGCAAGGGGCGTACCTGGGCGGTCTCGCGGGCGTTGTCCAAGACGATGAGCATTTTCTTCCCGGCCAGCAGGGTGCGGTACAGCGCTGCCTGTTCCTCCAGGCCCGCAGGGATCCGTTCGGTCGGCACCCCGAGTGCGGTCAGGAAGCCACGCAGCGCCTCGGCTGGCTGCATAGGGGTTCCGGAGGGGCCGAAGCCGCGGAGGTTGACAAAGAGCTGGCCGTCGGGAAAGTGCCCGGCTACCCGGTGCGCCCAGTGCACCGCCAGAGCGGTCTTGCCGATGCCGGCGGTGCCGCCGATGGCCGAGACCAGCACGGTGCCACCCGCCTGGCCGTGCCCGGCCAGGAGCCCGGCCAGCGTGTCCAGCTCCTCGCCCCGGCCCGTGAACTTCGGCGGCGCGCCGGGAAGCTGCTGCGGCCCTGCGAGCCGCGCCTGCCCCACCGCGCCTGCCTTGTCCTGGCCTGGCTCAGGCACCTGCAGCCCGGGATCGGCGGCCAGGATCCGCTGGTGCAGCTGTTGCAGGCCTGGCCCGGGGTCAAGCCCCAGCTGGTCCGCCAGGGCACTGCGCGTGTCCTGGTAGAGGGCGAGCGCGTCGGCTCGCTGGCCGTCGCGGTACAGCGCCAGCATGAGCTGGGCGACGGCCTTTTCCCGCAGCGGGTGGCTGGCGACCAGCGAAGTGAGCTCAGCCGCGGCCTCCCGGTCACGGCCCAGCGTGAGCAAATGGTCACAGTAGGTTTCGGCCACGGCAAGCCGCCGCTGGTCCAGGCTGACGGCTGCCGCCTCCATCGCGTGGCCGGGCAGGCCCGCTAGGGCGGGCCCGCGCCACAGGTCAAGAGCTGACCGCAGCAACCGCGCCGCCTCAGCGCAGCGCCCTGCCGAGGCGGCCGTGGCCGCCTGCGCTGCCTGGGTCTCGAACACCTGGGCATCTAGTAACGCCCCGTTCATGTCCAGCCGGTAACCAGCTCCGTCGGTGGCTATCACGGGCCCGGGCCCGTCGGCTTTCAGCAGCTGCCGTAGCGTGGAGACCGAGTTGCGGACCTGCTTGGCCGCTGACACTGGCGGATCGGCCTCCCACACCATGTCCACCAGCCGCGGCAACGGCACCAGGCGGCCAGCATTCAGCAGCAGCGTCGCAAGAACCTTCTGCTCGCGTGGTCCCCCCACCGCCAGTCGGCATCCGTCGGCGTGGACTTCCAGGTTGCCCAGGATCCGGAACTCCATCGGCCTGCCGCTCCCACCCGTAGTGAGCCAGCGCCCGGCTGATTGTCACAGCACGACGAATTACATCGTACCGGCCTTTTCCAGGCAGCCTTCCATCACGAACGGCTCCTCACAGAGGGGCGCCTTTCCGGGCGGGGCGGGCGGCCCGCCAAAGCGACGACCGTATCGGCCTCGCCTGCTGGCGGAGTCAGGGCTGCTGTGAGCGCAGCGGTTACCGCTGCCCTGAGCCAGGAAGGCGGTAATGCGCACTGTGATCAGGGCCGTCAGCACGGCCGTTGCCATGACGGTGCTGCTGGCCTTCACGACGGCGGCGGGCCCCGGCCAAGTCGGCCACGGTCTCGTGGTCACGGGTGTGGGACTTGCTGACCGGGGCGCACCATCTCACTGTCGCTTCCGGTGCAGCGGCCGGGCGCCGCGGCAGCCCAGGCGCGGCGTGCACCAACACCGGCCCGAACAATAACCCCCGGCACGCACGAGAACACAGGCACCTGGGTGTCCGTCCCCCGTCGACCGACACGTTCAACTCGTGGACGACCGGCGCCACTAACAACGGGCTGGGCGATCTACGCCGGCGGGGTGACCGGTATCCCGGTTGATCATGAACGAAGCCCTTGGCTGAATCATTCCCTCTTGCGACAGGTGAACGACCAGACCAAAGGTAACGAATACGGCTGCGTCTGGTTGGTCCTTGGGCTTGGGGCTGTTCTGCGGAGCAGCCCCGGCCCCAGGGGAGCAGCTTGTTGCGGCTCCACCCGCGCCACGGCGGTCGGCCGGTGGGAGGAGTTCAACTCCAGCACTGCGGCGCCGCGCGCCGAAGATCTGGGCGCCCCCGACTTCAACGGCTACTGCGAGGCGCCCGCAGAGCCCCGTCGTCCCACCAGCGCACAGATCAACTGCGCGGCAGCGGATGGCTGGGCAGTGACAGCAGGGTTTCGACGGGGGCCATCCCGGGATGGCCTGCCAGGTCGGTACTTTCGATGCTGCTGGCGAGGAACTCGCGGGTGGCCCTGGTTACCGGATGGTCATCGCCCAGGATCCGCTGCCGGTCAGCCAGAAGCTGCTGGTAGAGCTGCTTAGCCTCGTCGAGGCGGCCCTGTGCGGCGGCGATTCGCGCCAGGCTCTGGCGAGTGTTCAAGGTTCCGGGGTGGTCTAGGCCCAGGACGCGCTGGTCGTCTGCGAGGAGTTGCTGGTAAAGCTGCTCGGCTTCTTGGTAACGGTGCTGGTCTTCGATCGTGCGGACGAGCCCGCTGCGGATCTCCAGGCATTCCTGGTGGTCCTCGCCGAGTATCCGCTGCTGGTCGCCGAGAAGGTCGCGGAACATCTGCTCGGCTTCCGCGTGGTTGCCGACACGTTCGACCATTCCGGCCAGACCATGGCGGGTGGCCAGGGTTTCTGGGTGTTCGTCGCCGAGGAGCCGCTGGCGGTCCGCGAGCAGCCCTCTGTACATGTGCTCCGCTTCCACGTACCGTCCCTGCAGACCGGTCAGTCGTGCGAGCACACGTTGGGAAGTCATGGTGTCGGGGTGCTCCTCGCCGAGGATCCGCTGCTGGTCGATGAGCAGCTGGCGGAGCATGTGCTCTGCCTCTGCATATCTGGTGAGTGCCACGACCTGCGCGAGCTGGCTCCGGGCGACCAAGGTTGCGGGGTGGTCTGGGCCGAGGCGGTCTGCTGCCCTGTTCAGGCTGGCCTGCGCGAGTCTTTCGGCTGCGGCCGGGTTGCCGCTGCGCCACAACGCTCTGGCGCTGAATGCGGCGAGTGCGACCATGTCGGCCAATGGGGCGTCATCCAGGTGGGGGCCGAGCCACCCAAGGAGCGCGGTGGTGTGAGGTATTAGGCGGCGCCAGACGGGCCAGTCGGCGGGACTCCTGGTGTCGAGGGCCTCACACGCGGCGCGGAGCAGGCCGATGGCGGCTGTGCTTATGACAGGCAGGTCGTGTCGTGCTGTGGTCAGCAGCCGGTTGCGGTTGACATCGGCCACGACGGGATGGATGGTCACGGCGCGATCATGAGCACTGCCGGGCTTCCCGGTGGCGTTGATGAGGCCGACGACGCTGAGCCCGTACAGGCCCGCGTCCAGCAGACGCCGCTGCTGGTCTGTCTCAGGGTTTCCAGGGTTGTCGTCTGGTCCGAGAAGGTCGGTGAGCAGGTGCGGCTGTAGCAGCGATGTCGGGATGGGGGTGAGGGGCGCGTAGCAGGAGAGCAGGAACAGCAGGGCCCGGGTCTGCGGCCGGCCGTCCGCGGTCAGCGCGTCCAGAGAAAGCTCCCAGGTCCGGGTGACTGTGAGGCGGGCCTGGGCGCTGGGGTCTTCGAGGTTGGCCAGCGCGCTGGCGAGCCCATCGCTGTCCAGCGCCTGGAGATAGTCGGCGAAGCTGTGCCAGCGCGCAAACGGGGATGAGAGGTAGGTTCCGGCCAGGTGCAATGCCAACGGCAGGCCGCCAAGGCGGTGACCAAGGTCTTTCGCCGGTTTTCGTGCATCACCCTGGATCAGGGGAGCGAGGTCGGCTAGCACGTCGGCCGCGACCTCGTCGTCGAGTGGGTCCAGTTCGCGCAACTGGACTTTGTGCCCCCAGGTGCGCGGTTCCCTCCGCCTCGTCGTGACGATCACCATCCCCGGCAGGCCGGGTCGCAGCCACCCGGTGCCATCAGCTGGGCTGTCCTTACCCGGTGCGGCGAGTACAGCGGGATTGTCGGCGTCATCAAATATGAGCAACCAGCGCTTTCCTGTCGCGCGGCTGCCGGTGATGTGTTCCCAGGCGCGGTCTGGGGCGGTCGGCGCGCCTTCCTGCACCAACTGGGTGACGGACTCGGGCGCGCCCAGCTGTGCCAAGATCTCCAGCATTCCTCCGGCCAGCGAGGCCGCATCTGTCGCGGTGACCCACCAGACCCGGAACCCGCGTGCCATGGCGGTCTCCGCAACGGCAAGCGCCACCGTGGTTTTGCCCAGTCCACCCATTCCGGTGAGCACCCAGACGTTTGCCCGCGGCCTCCGGTGTGTCAGTGCCTGCCGCAGCTCTGCCAGGAGTGGACCGCGACCGCGGACATCGGCTGGCAGGCGGCCCACCGGAGGTGCTACCGACAGTGCCCCAGGCACTGACGGTGGGGGCGGACCTACCTCGCCGGCGCGTCGGCGCTCATTGTGTTCAAGCATCTGCAACCGGAGTTGCCACGCCCCCACCACAAGAGCGGGCACGGCTGCTGCCGAACCGACTGCTGTCCACAGCAACCCGGCATCCATAACAATCACGATAGCTCTGGGTAAAAGAGCCGGAAAGATAAGGCTAACGGAGTGCCAGGACTGAGAGCAAAACGCGGGCGAGGAGAATTAGCTGGCTGAGCGCGGCATCAACGGGCCGTGGTGGAGATGCGGCAATACATGCCTCGCGAACAGGTCGGCCTCAGCGGCATGTGGGTAACCGGACAGGATGAACGACTCCATGCCAAGTGCGGCGTAGGCCTTCAGCTTGGCGAGCACCTGGCCCGGGTCACCGACGATGGCGGCGCCAGCCCCCGCGCGTGCGCGGCCGATACCCGTCCACAAGTTCGGCTCAGCGTAGCCCTCCGCATCGGCTGCCTCGCGCAGCTCGTTCTGCCGTGTGGTGCCGGCGGACGTGGTGTCCAGGGACTGGCTCCGGATCCGTTCCCCGGTCTGGCCGTCGAGCCGGGAAACCAGTCGTCGTGCCGCGGCGTGCGCCTCCTGCTCGGTGTCGCGGACGATGACGTGTGCCCGGTACCCGAACCGGAGCTCACGACCGTATCGGGCGGCCCGAGCCCGCATGTCGGCCAAGGCCTTTTCGACCTGCGGCAGAGTATCGGGCCACATCAGGTAAACATCAGCTGCTTGAGCAGCGACCTCACGCGCTGCCTCGGACATACCGCCGAAATAGAACGGCGGGCAGCCGCCGACTGGACGTATCCGCGGTGGGTCGATCGCGATGTCGTAGAACTCCCCGTGGAAGTCCACGCTCTTACCGTCCAGCAGATCCCGCAGAATGCGCATGACCTCCAGGGTCCGGCGATATCTGGGTGCGGACTCCAGGGCCTGACCGGGCAGTTCCGAGGAGATGATGTTGATCGTGAGCCGGCCAGCCAGCATCTGGTCGATAGTTGCGAGCTGGCGCGCGAGCTGCGGCGGCCACATCTCACCCATTCGCACTGCCAGCAGCAGCTGCATCCGACTCAGCAGCGGTGCGATGCCAGCCGCGAACGCGACCGCGTCGATGCCGATCGCGTAGCTCGACGGCAACAGCAGGTTGTCATATCCCGCTTCATCCGCGGCGAGCGCGATCCCACGGCAGTGCTCCCAGCTGGACACCAGCATCGGGTCCGGCACGCCGAGGAACTCATAGTCGTCATCACACAGCGCGGCGAACCAAGAAACCTCGCAGCCCACGTGGCAAGTATCCCTCGCCCAAGGCCCGACCGCCCAGCGTCGGCCTGGGCGCTCAGTGGTCCAGATTCAGCAGATCGCCAAGGACAGTGGGAACTGTGACGCGTCGGCCGTTGCGCAGTACGGTGACCGGGACGTGGGCTCCCGGGCCGTAGGCGCGGATCGCCAGGCCAGCTGCGCGAGTGTTTGAGGGCGGGCTGCCCGAGACCGATTCGCGGATGCACAGATCTGACCGTTGCTAGCGTGGAGCAACGTGGGGAGAACAGGCGGGAGCCCGCTGATCGGCCGCGATGCCGAGTGGCTGGTCCTGTCGGGGGCGCTGGACCAGTTGACCGGCGGCGCTGGCCGGATGGTGTGGCTGGAGGGAGAGCCGGGCATCGGCAAGTCGGCGCTGGTCGACGCGCTCGTCGCGGAGGCGACGGCACGGCGGGTGACAGTACTGCGGGGCGCGGGCGACGAGGCGACCCAGCTATTGCCGCTGTACCTGGTGGCTGAGTGTGTGGGGGTATCGGCAGGGTCACCGGGTACGGTCCGGGCGGAGATCGCCGAATTGCTGGGTGGCGGTAGGGGCGCCGGCGTGCTCGATCCGGTACTGGCGGCCTCCGAGCGGGTTCTCGAACTGGTGGACCGGCTCTGCAGTGAGGGTCCGCTCCTGCTGGTAACGGAGGATCTCCAGTGGGCGGACACCGCGAGCCTGGCGGTGTGGGAACGCATGGGCCGCGCTGTCGACCAGATACCGCTGCTGCTGGTGGGCACGTCACGACCGGCGACCCATCGGCCTGAGGTGGGCAGGCTCCGCGACGTCGTCGCCGAACGGGCTGACGTGGTCCTGCCGGTGACGTCGCTGGACGATGCGGGCGTCGCTGAGCTGGCCGAGCGGGTGCTAGCCGCGCGGACGGGCCTGGACATCGCTGAGGAGTTGGCCCGGTGCGGCGGGAACCCGCTGTTCCTGCGTGAACTCCTGGCGGACCTGGTCCGTGAGGGACGGGTGGAGACCACCGAAGGAACCGTCCGGCTGCGGCCTGGCGTGAGCGGGGTGCCAGGGACCCTGACGGCGACGATCCGCCGCCGACTGAGCCAGTTGGACCCTCGCACACGCGCCGTACTGCGGACGGCCGCGTTGCTGGGCAACGAGTTCGACGCGCTCGAACTGGCGCAGGTGACCCGCAAGGCGGCCGACACTCTGGTGGAGCCGCTGGACCAGGCGGTCGCTGAGGGAATCCTCCTCGAAGTAGGCGACCGGCTGGCGTTCCGGCATGCGCTGATCCGCCAGGTGCTGGAAGAGGAACTCCCCGTGTCGATGCGCCGGGCACTGCACGCCCAGTTCGCCCGAACGCTGGCGGAGGAAGGCGCGCTAGTCAACGCGGTAGTGCGGCACCTGCTGGCGGTATCCGGTCAGCTCGAGTCCTGGGTGGCGCGCTGGCTGGCTGGCCTGCCGGAGCGAATGGTATTCGCCGAGCCGCGAATCGCCGCGCAACTCCTCCGCCAGGTTCTGGACCCCCCGGTCTCCGGTGGTGAGCAGCGGGAGGTGCTTCTGGCCCGGCTGGTGGCCGTGCTGTTCTGGCTCGGCGACACTGCGCAGGCCGGGGAGTTGGCCGACGAGGCGGTCCGCGCCGGGGGTGACCCCGAACGCAACGCGCGGATGCGGCTGTACCGGGTACGTATTGCCAGCCGGATGGCCGAAAACGAGACCGCGCTTGCGGCGGCCGCCGCAGCAGCAGCCGACGAGCGGGTACCCGAGGTCTGGCGGGCCAGGATCCGCGCGTGGGCCAGTCTCGTGCTGGTGAAGGAGGGGCGCTTCGCCGATGCCTACCAGGAGGCCCAGCTGGCACTTGCCGACGGAACCCGCCTGGACGACCCGCTGACGGCGGGATACGCGCGGCACACTCTGTCTCACCTGGGCACCGGCGACGCCGCACTGGCGCACATCGACGCCGGCCTGGCCGGGTTGGGCACCGACCCTGATGCGGTGGAGCTTCGGCTGTTGATGCTGTCAAACCGGCTGGCCCTGCTGAACAACCTCGGGCGGCAGGAGGAGTTCCACACCACCGCCAGCCAGACACTGATCCTGGCCAGCCGAGTGGGTGCGGTCCGGGCCGACCGGAACTCATTGCCCGTGGCCATGGGCTGCTACGACTTTGGAGCATGGGACGAGGCACTCACCCACCTGGATTCGATGCAGTCACCGCTGAGCGCCCCCGTGCTGATCGGCCGGCACGGACTGGCCGCGCTGATCGCCGCGCACCGCGAGGACTGGGAGCGCCTGCACAAGCACGTCCTGGCAACGTCGGCGGTCCCAGTAACCCCCGGTGACGTGCGGATCTTCTCGGGGTACGTGGTCGCTGCTCAGGCGATCCGGGCTGAGGCCGATGGAGCCCCGGGGCGAGCGGTGGAGTTGCTTACCCGGTGGCTGGACCCCGGCCTCGGGATCGATGCCAAAGAGCGGCACATGTGGCTGCCCGAACTGGCCCGGCTCGCGCTGGCGGCCGGTGACACCGCCACCGCACGAGCGGCGGTGGCGGCGGCGGACGTGGATGCCGCTCAGCTTGACGCCCTGCCCCGGCAACGCGCTGCGGCCCAGCTTTGCCAGGGACAACTGGACGACGACGTGCCGCTGCTCCGGGCGGCGGCCGAAGCCTACCGGCGGCGGGGGTGGACGATCGGCCATGCGGCGGCGCTGGAGGAAGTTGCCGTCCGGCTCGCCCGGGCAGGCGACCTGCTGGCTGCGCGCGCCACGTTCACCCAGACGGTCCGGGCCTACGCTGACCTCGGTGCGACATGGGACCTGCGCCGGGCCGACGCGCGGCTGCGGGCATACGGCGTGCGTCGTGGACCACGGAGCCTGGACCGTCGGCCTGCCACTGGCTGGGGTGCGCTCACACCAACCGAGCGGCGGGTCGCCGCACTGGTGGCGAACGGCCACTCGAACCCTGACATCGCCGCTGAGCTGTATACGTCCCGGCGCACAGTGGAGGCTCACGTCTCGCACATCCTGGGCAAGCTCAACGTCCGCTCGCGGATGGAGATCATGAAGGCCTTCGCCGCACATTGCTGACCATGCATCACCGGGTTCTGGCCAAGAAATGCGTGATCTCACCGATGTCAGCTTCGCTGGCATACCCGGACCATAGATGTCCCGGGCGGGGGCTGCGGACCCGGGTCTGCCGGGACGGGGCCGATGTCTTCCTGGAAGGGACCCGGGTCCGCCTGGAAGGTGCCCCGCCAGTCCGGGTGCAAGTCAATCGATGATGTGGGGGTTTCTGATGAGCGCGATCCCGGTGACCATGCCTGCTGTGGCCTACCGCAAGAGCCTGCCGGTCGAAGAACCAGAAAGCCTGCTGGACCTGGAACTCCCGGTTCCTGTGCCGGGCCCGCGTGACCTGCTGGTCCAGGTGGAGGCGGTAGCGGTCAACCCGGTGGACTATAAGATCCGCGAAAACGCCGACCCTGGTGGCGAACTGCGGGTGCTGGGCTGGGACGCGGCCGGAACCGTGGTCGCGGTGGGTGAGCAGGTGGAGTTGTTCGTCGTCGGCGACGAGGTGTTCTATGCCGGGGCGCTGGACCGCCCTGGGGCCAACGCCCGGTTCCACACCGTGGACGAGCGGCTGGCCGCCCGCAAGCCCACCTCCCTTTCCTTCACCAAGGCAGCCGCGCTGCCGCTGACCTCCCTCACCGCCTGGGAAGGCCTGTTCGACCACCTCAGGCCCCCCGGCACCGGAACCCTGCTGGTGACCGCGGCCGCGGGCGGCGTCGGGTCGATGGTCATACAACTGGCGCGGGCACTGACCGCCCTGACGGTCATCGGCACCGCCTCCCGCTCGCAATCCGCAGAGTTCGCGCGGCAGATGGGCGCCCACGAGATCATCAACCATCACCGCCCACTGGGCCCCCAGCTCGCCGAGATGGCACCCGGCGGGGTGAGCTACGTGTTCAGTACGACTGGGACCGAACGGAACCTGCCCGCCTACGCCGAAGCACTCACCCCCTTCGGGGCCATCGTCGCTATCGACGACCCTGCCACGCTGCCCATCAGCGTGCTGAAGCCCAAGAGCATCTCCTTCCACTGGGAGTTCATGTTCACCCGGTCGAAGTTCGCTACGCCCGACCAGCAGGAGCAGCACCACATCCTCACCCAGGTCGCACACCTGGTCGACGAAGGCGCCATCGTCTCCACCGCCACCCGCGACCTCGGCCCAATCAACGCCACCAACCTCCGCGAAGCCCACCGCCTCCAGGCGTCTGGTCGCACTATCGGCAAACTCACCCTGACCGGCTTCAGCCGGTCAGGGTGGCGCGGCGGCCTCTAGCTGCGCTGGGCGGGAGCGTCTTCCGGCTAGTACTCGAACCGGACTTCGTGACCTGCGGTGAACGGGTACTGGACGTGAGACGGCCACCGGTTGATGATCATGGTTTGTGACGACTCATGAGAATCTGGCGGTGGCCGATGGGTTCAGCGTAGACACCGGCCGGTGGCGGGGAGCAGTTCGAGGAGCTGCTGGGGCGGGTCGCGGGCCGGTTCGCTCGGGTGGAGCCGCGCACCGTGCCCGGGCGTTCGTGCTGGGGTTACTGTCCGGGGTGCGGCGCAAGAACTGCTGGACCATCGCGGAGCAGGCCGGGAAACGCTGGGATTTACCTGGCGACTGCTGCGGTCATCGTGAACTGGCCGATAGTCTGATTTCCTCGGCGCCACTTAGCATCCATGTGGTCGCCGTTAACGGTGGCTGCGTAGCTTCCGTTGAAGTCGATATCGCGCCTCCCCCTGAGTGTGTAGCCCTGCTCCTGCCACGAGAGGCTTACACTGGCGTTCCCTGGTTGTCCGTTGGCCTGCCCGCTGACGCTAGTGACGGTGTCGTCGTCCGGGTAGGTCATGATCCCAGTGAACCGGGTGCCATCCCATCCGAGAATGTGCAGCTCCAACGGGTAGCGGCCGTAAGTGCCGCGCCATGCCGACCTGATCGGAGGAGCGGTGATGGCGGGTGCACCGCCGTTCGTGCCTGTGGCGCGGTGCTGGGCGGTGCGGAGGATCTCGTGGATGGCGCCTTCCGCCAACATCAAGAACGCGTACCTGCGGGTATCGCCGACCTGGTCGGAGTTCCATTCCGGCATTTCGAGAAGTTCCTGCAGTTGCCTGACCGATGCTGCGACGTTTGCCTCCATCTGGCCCCTGTCCACAAGGTTCTGCATGGCCTGCGGCAACTGCGAGGGTGGAACCCCGCGCAGTTGCGGGTAGTTTTCCCTGAGGGCCTTGAGGACATGGCCGAACGCGGAGTGCAGCCCTTCGCTGCGGTTCGTCGTCACGAGGGGGATGAGGTCCACCAGGCTGGTGGGAATCTCGTCCTCGGCGACCGGTTGCGGCATCTCGGAAAGCGTGGTCGCTATGTCCCGGCCGATCGTGTCGACCTTGGCGTTCAGAACCTTCACCTCTCCCTCGAACCCTCCTGCTCTGACCCGTAGCGACTCGATCTTCTCGGTGATCCACGGCCGGTAGGCGATCAGCACAGCTAGGACCACGGCCGGCCAGATGAGCGTGCCGACCATCCGCCAGGTGAATTCCATACTGGTCACGCCCGGCCTCCTCAGACCCCAGTTAGCTTCATGGCGAGGCGTGCCGAAACGGCGCACCCATCGGCCTGCACCCCATCATGCCCGTCTCATCGCCCGCACCGCCACGGCTGTCCCTCCGGAAAACGCGGCGCACCAATGCTGCTCAGCCAACATCAGGCAAGCCTTAAGGGAGTGCTACGCAGCTATTTGTTGCTAAATTAGTGCGATGTTTCCAAGTGAACTAAGTTGGCAAGTTCCAGTAGCCTCGTTGAGATGGCCGCCGGTACCGGCCGATTCGATCCTTGGAGCCATGGAAGGGTCTCCGCGAGTCTGGGGGCCGGTTCGAGATGCCGTGTGAGCGGTATTGGGCGCAGCTTGGATTCCAGAAATCCGTCTACGGCGCCGGTGACGAACTGAGATTCACGGTCAGCGTTCCGGTTGTCCCCCCTGCGGCGAGTGGGCGCGTCAGAGCGCTAGCAAGCCGTACCTCCGCAAGCATCCGACGTCCCAACACCGAATACGGGCCATGGGCAAAGAGAGCCCGGATCGGTCACCTTGCCCCAGAGCACATGACAAGTGGTGGTGCATCGTTCGCGGATCCGACGCGGGCTATGTCCGCGACGATGCTTTGCACGGTCTACTCACCTATGTCGTGCCTTGGCTGAGACAGTACACACACGAGTAGCCGCCCGGCCATCAGCAAGATCCTCAGTCTGGATACCACACACTGGGGGCGGCACGACCGGACGTTCGCCGCGGGGCGTTTGAGAGGATGCGGTGGCTGGGGGCCGTCAGCTGGTGGCCCTGTATCGGCAGGAAGGGCGGAGCAGGTCATGATCGCTCTAGGCAGCAACGTCCATATCTTTGCGCGCCCGCACCGACGCGACCAACTGGCCTGGTGCTTTGAGAGCGCCCTCGGGTGCGGTCCGGTGCGCACCGTGGAGTGGCCAGGGATCGACCAGCCCATGCTCATTGTCGGGTTTCCCGGCGGCGGGCATCTGAGCATCGAATTCACCGACGACGCGCCAGACGGTGAGCAGCCCCGACTCGACGCCTGGCTGGAGTTGCGCGCCGATGACCCAGCCGCGGTGCTGCAGGACGCGCTCGACGCGGGCCTCACCCAGGTCACTCATCCGGGCCACCCGTACTATTTCATGATCCCCGGAGGCCAAGTATTCACCATCGCGCCCGCGAGCTGAACGCGGCACGAGAGGGTGGCCCCGTATAGGTTATTTTCGGAGGGCCAATGATGCCGAAACTTTTGAGCCTTGAGGGCTCCTCTCTCGTGGGCGGGTGTAAGCATCTGGCCCGGTGACTGCGGGTTGTCGCCCGGGCTGACTGATCTTCGGGCAGAGTGCTGTGACAGCAGCCAGCACGGCGGCTTGGCTAGCAGCAGAACGGCGTCTTGAATGTCCCTCCGATCACCTGCTGGGTGGTCTCCACTGCGACTGCATTGGTGGTGACCTGTATATTGAGCCAGTCCAGCAGCGATTGCATGTTGGCCAAAGTGATCGAGTACGCGTTGCAGTTATTGCAGATGTGGTGGAAAGTCAGCTGCACCCAGCCACCACCGTTTTGCTCCGCGGCGGTGACATACCCCTCGATAGTCGCCACCGTGGTGCCCTGCTTGGGATCGGCTGGTGTCCGGGTCGCGTACGGGTCGGCTGGCGGAATCGTCTCGGCGAACACGGTCTTGTCATTGACCCCCGTAACGCTGCGCCCACTGTTGTCCCCGCAATACTGGACGACCTGCGTCTCGACGGTGGAGTTGAGGTCCCCGAACGGGTAGGCGAACGATTCCGGCTGGAAGCCGTGGCTAAACAGGTTCACCCGGTCCTGGCAGACCTGGAACCGGGCATCGGAGAGCTTGAGCTTCTTGATGTCGACATGGTCCACGGTGTGGCTGGCGATCTCGTTGCCAGCCTGCGACAGCGCCGTCAACTGCGCCCAGGTCATCTTCCCTGACGTCGCGATAGAGCCGCTGTTGACGTAGAACGTCGCGTGGAAACCGTGGGTGTTGAGCGGACTGACCCACTGGAACACATCGGCGTTGCCGTCGTCGAACTGGATAGTCACGACGGTAAGCGGTGTGGCGTGGGCGGCCGCCGGGACGGCAAACAGGCAGCCGGCCGCCACAGCCACTGATGCCACAGCCCGTGATCGCCGTCCGCGAATCCTGGTCCACCTGCTCATTTACCACTCCTTGGGCTGGGTGAGACCTTGCCATAAAGGTATTCCCACGCGAACGCCATACACCACCAGCAAGAACGCAGCCCACGTCGCCCGCACCCTGTCTATCGCCCGCCGGTCAGCCACCCGCTACGGTGCGTCATCACACAGGCCGCCGCGGCGCGGGCGGGCGCCCGCCGGGTAATCGCGCAGGGCTACTTCGGTGTAAACGAGCCTTCCGGTGGCCGGTAAAGACCGAAGAAGATCCGCTCGACTCACAGCCAGTCCCGACGTCAGCGCGGACGATAGCGATCAAGCATATGGAGTAGACCGTGCCCGCTCACGGCACCGGAGGGAATCGTGCTGCGCTACGGGCCGGGCGCCTCGGGCCTCCTGCTGGACGTCGTACGGAAGCGGCAAGAGCGTGTGTGCATGTCAGTGCCACGTCCGCCGGTATGCGCTATACCGGCAGTGTGTCGAACGCGTTTGTGCTGAGCATGGTTCATAACTTCGAACAGGCGCTGCGGCTGATGGAGGCGGCGCTGACCGACTGCCCCGACAACCTGTGGCAGACAGACTTGTGGCCGGATGAGGCGCCTACGGCTCCGGCGCCGCACGGGGGATTGCACGGCTCGGCTCCCTGGTTCCTCGGCTACCACGCGCTGCTGACGCTCGACTATGACCTGGCTGGCGAGTTCGAGCCGTGGGCACCGCCACAACCATTTGACGACAACACCTACGCCTTCCCCAACCGCAGGTTCACTAAGCCCGAACTCCTCGGGTACGTCGACTGGTGCCGCGGCCGCGTACGCCAGACCCTTGACGGCCTCACCGAGGAGATAGCCGCCCGGCCACTCCCCAGCACCCACCGACACCACGGCATGCTGTTCGCGGTGATTGTCGGCAGCATGCCGCTGCACGTCGTCGAGCACGCCTCCCAGATCCGTCAGTTCCTCACCGCCGCGGGCGTCAGGGTGCAGCCCATGCCCGGTGACCGTGGGTACACGCGATGACCGTGCTGGTGATCCGGTGGATGTTGACTGGCGACCCAGGCGCCTAAACGCAGCTGGCCGAAGCCGTCGGCCCCGAGTTGCCATTGGCGCCTGGCAGCCATGCCCGTGCGCTGTCGGCAGAAGAGTATGGGCGGGCTTTACCCACTAGCGGCCGTGCGAGGTCACGCCGGGTCGGTCTGGGTGGGCAGCGCTTCGTAGTAGGGGCTCATCGCCAGGTAGTCGTCGAAGCTGGGTGTGGGCAGGTCGTCGCGCGCTGCCACCAGCATGTCCAGGTAGTACTCCCAGCCGGGACCGTACGCGCCGGTCTCGTCGCCGGGGTCGAGGTGGTGCACGAGCCGGAGCTCGGTCAGCCCGTCAGTGTGCGATAGCAGCAGCTCGATCCGCATGTTGCCGGACTCGTTCGACAGGGCCAGCCGCCACGGTGGGTCGCATACGTCGATCCGCTTGTCGAGCCACGGTGCCTGGTCCTCGAAGCCCATCTGCACCTTGATCATGCGGCCAGGCGCGGCGTCGCCTTTCCACGCTCCGAACCATCGGGCGGTGCGGTCGGGTTCGGTGACGCTGGCCCACACGTCCTCGATGGGAGCCCGGAACGTGCGGCTGAGGATGAGTTCGTTGCCGTCGGCGGTCGGGACGAGCCGGCCGGTGGGTGGGTTGGTCATGCCGTGTTCTCCTGTTGTTGGTCCGTCGTGCCGTGCTGGCGGCGCTGGCGACGGGTGCGGTAGACCTCGGTTTCCAGTGCGTCGAGGCGACGCTGCCAGCCGGCGGCCCGGGTGAACTGGTCGAGCCACTCGATCAGGCCGTCCAACCGTGACGCGTCGAGCTCGTAGAAGCGCTGGCGGCCCACGAGCGTGTCACGGACCAGGCCGCTTTCCCGCAGCACCCGCAGGTGCCGGCTGACCGCGGGCCGGCTGATCGCGAACCGGGCGGCGATCTGCCCCGCCGGCAGGCGCTGCTCGCGCAGCATCACCAGGATGTCTCGCCGCACCGGGTCGGCGATCGCCGCCGCCACCTCGTCCACCGGAGAAGCGTAACCACCATGTTACGTGTCTGGCAAATGCCAAGGTCGCCCGAGGGAGCTTCGGTCTCCTGCGCGAGTGGTTGACATGGTCTCGTGACGGTGCCGCCGCCTGTGGTCACAGCCGTCATAGGGCAGGCTTGAGGGCATGACAGACGCGAGGTTGACCCTGATGGCGGTGCATGCGCATCCTGACGACGAGTCGTCGAGCACCGGTGGCGTGCTTGCTACCTACTCCAGTCAGGGCATCCGAACGGTAGTCGTCACGTGCACGAACGGCGAGTTCGGGGACGCGCCGGGAGGGGTCAAGCCGGGTGAGGACGGTCACGACGCACAGGCGGTGGCGCAACTGCGGCTCGCCGAGCTACGCCAGGCCAGCAAGATTCTCGGCGTCAGCGACGTCGAGACGCTCGGGTATCACGACTCGGGCATGGCGGAGTGGGAGTACAAGGGTCGGCCCGAGGCGTTTTGCAACGTCCCGCTCGGGGATGTTGTGAGCCGGGTCAGCGGGCTGATCCAGCAGTACCGGCCACACGTGGTGATCAGCTACGACGCCGAGGGCATGTACCAGCACCCCGACCACGTGCACGCTGCCCGGGCGGCCGAGGCGGCCGTGGCCGCTACTGGCATCCCGGCCAAGTTCTACCTGACCGCCATGCGCCCCAGTTCCTGGCGGAAGGTGTGGGAGGCGCTTGCCGCGCTGGGCGAGGACGTGCCCGGCCCGCGTGAGGTGACTGAGGAGATGCGCGCGCAGATGGCGGCGGCCGAGCGGCGGATCACTACCACGGTGGACATCCGGGCGGTGCTCGATCGCAAGCGTGAGGCGCTGTTCGCCCATTCCAGTCAGATCAGCGAGTCCTGGTTCGCCAAGATCCCTGCCGAGGTCGCGCAGGAGGCGTTCGGTGTGGAGAACTTCATCAGGGCCAGCGACACCACTGGCACGCCGGTGCCCGAGGACGACCTGTTCGTCGGCCTCCGATAGCGGACCATCCAGGCTGACTCTCAAGAATGGGCGCACGCTCCAGGCCTTGCTCTACCAATAGACCCGGCACTCAGCGGGGCAGTCCTGCCAGCGCCTCCTCGATGGCCTGGTCGGCCAGTTCGTGGTCCTTCATCTCACCTGAGAGGTAACTCGCGTAGGCGGGCAGGTCGAGCAGACCGTGGCCACACAGGGCGGTGAGGATGACCTTCTCCTCGCCGCTCTCCTTGCACTTCAAGGCTTCCTCGATGCAAGCGGCGACAGCGTGGGTGGGCTCCGGTGCGGGCACGATGCCCTCGGTCCTGGCGAACCTTAGCCCGGCGGCAAAGCACTCCGACTGCGGTATCGCGACCGCCTCGATGAGGCCGAGTTCATGGATGTGCGACAGCAGTGGTGACATGCCGTGGTATCGGAGGCCGCCGGCGTGGATCGGGTCCGGGATGAACGCGTGCCCGAGGGTGTGCATCTTGAGCAGGGGCGTCATGCCAGCCGTGTCGCCGAAGTCGTAGGCATACACACCGCGGGTGAAGGAGGGGCACGCGGCCGGCTCGACCGCGCGGATGACCGGGTCCATCCGGCCGGCCAGCTTCTCCCTGAGGAAGGGGAACGCGAGGCCTCCGAAGTTGGAACCCCCGCCCGTGCAGCCGACGATGATGTCCGGGACGGCCCCGGCCAATGCCATCTGCCGCAGTGCCTCCTCGCCGATCACGGTCTGGTGCATCAGCACATGATTGAGCACGCTGCCGAGGGAGTACCGCGCGGCTGGGTCACGGGCCGCCACCTCGACCGCCTCGCTGATCGCGATGCCGAGACTGCCGGTGGAGTCCGGGTGCTCGGCAAGGATGGTCCGGCCCGCGTCCGTGACCTCGGACGGGCTGGAGTGCACAGTCGCGCCGTAGGTCTCCATGAGCATGGTCCGGTAGGGCTTCTGCTCGTAGGAGGCACGCACCATCCAGACCTCGAGTGCCAGCCCGAACAGCGCGGAGGCGAACGCCAGCGCGCTGCCCCACTGGCCGGCACCGGTCTCGGTGGTCAGCTTGGTGACACCCTCGGCGGCGTTGTAGTACGCCTGCGCGACGGCGGTGTTGGGCTTGTGCGACCCCGCCGGGCTGCCGCCCTCGTACTTGTAGTAGATCCGGGCTGGCGTGGCGAGGCTCTTCTCCAGCCGCCGGGCGCGGAAGAGCGGGGTTGGGCGCCACAGCCGGTAGACATCGAGCACCGCATCCGGGATCGCGATGTGCCGGTCACCGGAGACCTCCTGCGCGATCAACGCAGCCGGGAAGAGCGGCGCCAGGTCGTCGGGGCCGACCGGCTGGCCCGTGCCAGGGTGCAGCGGGGGCGGTGGCGGTGCGGGCAGGTCCGGGACGACGTTGTACCACTGGCGCGGCATCTCGGATTCCTGAAGGAGGTACTTGACCTGTCCGTTGTCCATCGGAGCCTCCAGTACCCGGTGCAGACCACGGCGCTCGGATGCAGCCACCGTAACGGACGCGATGCCAGCCAGGAAGTCCCTGCGTTTGCTAACGCGAAGCGTAGGCCGCCAGCCTTCGACGAATAGGCGGAGAAGGGACAGCACTGGGCGGGTTACCGGGGCCACGGTAGGAGTGCATCAGTCCCTGGAGACAGTTTGGTACCGCCTTGCCCGGGATGAATAAGCAACCTGACGACCGCCAGGTCGGCTCAGGAGGTCAGGAGAATGCCGAGCTGCGGTGGCCTGGTAAACCCGACCTGGAGCAAGGTCAAGAGGGCTCTGCGTCTTTTGGGGCGTAGGGCCTGCGCCTGTCACGGCGCCGCGTAGGCGACCGCGGCGAAGTCGCATTTGCTTGTGTCATTGCCGTTGACCGCCTGGTCCGTTTGCACGGTCGCGAGATGGCCGCCCAGGCTGGGTGAGCTGGCATCCTGGATTGTCCACTGAGTCTGCTCGGCCGACACTCCCGTCTGCAGGCCCAGCCCCGAGCCCGGCCCCATATCCTGCTCGCTGACCCCTGGGGTGGTCCCATTGATGTCCTGAGTCCACAGGTGGACTGGGTCCGGGCCGACAGTGAAGTCCACCTCGGCGAACGGCACGTTGAGGCATGTAGCGCTGAACTGGCCATAGCGAGGCAGATTCAACAGCGTGACCTTCTGCCCGACCGTGAGTTCTACCTCGGCAGTGACCACACGGCCTCCGCCCTGAACGAATCCGGCCGGGCCGATACCGCCAAGCAGGCTGGCATTGAGGTTAGCGACCTTGGTGACAGAGTTCACGGCGAACGGTGGGTGCCCGCTGCCGACATGCAGGTTAAGGGCCGTACCAGAGCCAGAATTGACCACGTTGAGCATGGAACCCTGGGTGTTTCCGGTCAGGGTCGAGGTGGCATTGACTGTGTTGGTCTTGCCGAGAAGGAAGTCGGCGCCAACGCCGAGGCGGTTCGCGGCGGCCGTGGTCGCGAGCACGACGGCCGCTCCCGCCGCACCGGCCATGAGTCCCTTGCCAAAGCTGAGCTGCATCTGTATTCCCATTCTGGCGAGGCACGGCGCCTAATTGCATGCCATGCGTTCCGGCCAGGATGGGACACAGTGCAGACAGATGGCAATGGCACGACGATCTCGGCGGAGTCGGCAGGACCGGCTTCTACCTCTCCGAGGCGGCCCACCCCTGGCATGTGTTCCGTCAGGCCGGCTACCAGGTCGACCTGGTCAGCCCGCAAGGCGGCGAGCCGCCACGAGACGGCGTGGACATCTCGGACCCCCTCCAGCAGGCATTCCTTGACGACGCGGAGATGTCGCGGAAGCTCACCAGCACCCTGCACCCTGACGAGGTCGACCCACATGACTACGCGGCGATCCTCTACGCCGGGGGACACGGCTCGATGTGGGACTTCCCCCATGACACCGGCCTCGCCAGGATTGCACGAGACATCTACGAGGCAGGTGGTGTCGTGGCGGCTGTGTGTCACGGACCAGCAGGCCTGGTGAATATCACCTTGTCGGACGGCAGCTATCTGGTGGCTGGCCAGGAAGTCTCGGCGTTCACCAACGATGAGGAGTCCGCCGTCGGGCTCACCGGCGTGGTGCCCTTCCTCCTCCAGACCGCGTTGGAGGAACGGGGCGCCAAGCACATGGGCGCGGCGAACTTCCAGCCTCACGTGTCGGTCGCCGACCGCCTGGTGACCGGCCAGAACCCGGCCAGCGCGACCGGGGTCGCCGACCAGGTCGTCAAAATACTCACGCAGAACCCCTGATCCGGGCGGGTCGCGGTACCGCTGGATTGTCAGGTCCTGCGGGTGGAGGTGACCTCGGAGGCGGGCACCCATGCCTGGCGGTGGTTGGAGTTGATGGCGTACCAGGTGGTGCCGGAGACCGTGACGCTCCACGGTGATAGGTAGGCAGAGCGGGCTGGGGTGGAGCCTATGACGTTGCCGGAGGTGCCGCCGGGCTTGCCGTACACGTGGGCGCTCTTGCCACCTGAGCCGGACAGCGTGACGACAGTGCCGTAGCCCTGTTCCGCCGCGCCCGGCGGGACGGCGATCCAGGCCTTGGTGCCGGTGGTCGTCCAACTGGAGGATGACAACGCTGCGCCGTACCAGATCTCGTACATGGTGTCGCCGGTGCCGGCCGCGTCCGGCTGCTGGGAGAGAGTGGCGTAGCTGATCATCGTCTCGACGTTGTTGCTCTCATCGGTGACGTCCCCGGGGCTGCCTTGAGAGTGCAGCAGCGGTGAGGCCGTGGACGGCTGGGTGTAGAGGTAGAAGAAGTTGAAGTTGGCGGTGGTCTCGGTGCCGTTGGAGCCGTCCGGCTGCTGGCCGGAGGCGGGGTTGAGCCGGATCACGCCGGACGGCGTGTTCCCAGTGGCGAACGGCACGCCCTGCTGGTTGATCAGGCCCAGGTAGTAGTCCCACAGCCAGTACGGGCCGGGGTCCACGTGGTTGGGTGAGGTGCCCAGGGTAGGCGCCGGGGTGGTGCCGTGCGACATGACGTGCTCGTGGTCGAGCGGGATGTTGTACTTGGTCAGCAGGTAGGCGACCAGCTTGGCGGAGCCGAGGTACTGGGTGGCGTTGTACCACTCGTATCCGGTGGCGTCGACGCCTACGTGCTCGATGCCGATGGTCCGCTGGTTGTACCAGAAGTTCCCGTTCTGGAAGGCGACGTCCTTCTCGTGCAGGCACTGGTAGACAGTGCCGTCGGTGTCCACCACATAGTGGATGCTGACCCCGTTGCTCTCGTTCCAGAACGTGGCGATGGTGTTGTCCAGGGTCTCCTCGGTGTCGTGGACGGTGATGGCAAGCAGCGGCAGGTCGCTGGGCCGGCTGGCGGTGTCGTAGGTGACACCGGCGTAGCTGGTGGGCACGATGCAGTTGTAAGCCGGGGTGTAGTCGACGCCGGGGTTGGTAGCGCAGTTGGCAGGCAGGGTCTGCTTGGTCCCGACGTGTGCCGCGGTTGCGGTGTCCGGGGTGACCGCGGTCGGCGGGATCCGGACGGTCTCGCCGGTCGGGGCGGTCGCGGTGAGCCCGGTGCGGATGATCCGGTAGACCTCGTCGGCGTAGCGGGCCGCGATGCCGTGCTCGGCGCCGCTGTATTCCGCGATGGCGCCGTACCAGCCGCCGGGTGTGGCGGGGATCCGGTGGGCGCCAGACAGCGAGATCGCGTCGGCCCGCAAGACCGCGGCTGCACCGGCGATGTTCAGTCGCTGGCTGTGGCGGACCGACGAGACCGGCACGCTGAGCAGTTTCGCGGCCTGGTCGAGAGTGTCGAGATGGTTGTTGCGGGCCAGGTCCATACAGCCATAACCCCCCTCGGAGCTAGGGGCACCGCCATGGCCGGACAGATGGCCCTCGAAATAACAGATGGCCTCGAGCAGCACGGCCGGCACGCCGAATCGTTGCTGGGCAGCCTTGGCCGCGCCGACGATAGCGCCGGAGCCAGCCGTGGAGCGTGGTGCGGCGCTGGCGTACCCTGGCGCGCCCAGGGCGACCAGGACGGCCGCTGCGGCGGCGCCGGCCAGCATCGTGACCAGCCGATGCCCCGGCAGTAGCTGGCCGCGTGCGTACGTGCTGGTGGTGACCATGACAATTTCTTTTCTTCCCGGCGTTATGCCACGGCAGCCCTCATGGCCCTCCTTACGCGGCATAACGCTCCCGCCCGGCGATACCGGGTTAAACCCCTGATGCCCGGCATGCGGCGCCGTCGCCGGCGGGCCGGAAGCAAGCTGGGCAAGTCCATGTGATCGGACATTGACCGGCTGCATGCAGCTCCCAGCGCGAGAGAGCCTAGCCCGCCTACCGGCGGGGATAAAGATCCCGCGACATCATCCGTGCGAACCAGCAGAGCTGGCAGTGGGTGACTAAACTTCACACATGTGGTCGCTTTGGAGCACGTGTCTGTCCCATTCGGCTGCAACGTTGGTACGGCCGGTGTCGACTTCGGCGCCATTTGGAAATGACCCCGACCCGCAGCGTTTCCGGGGCGCGAATTACCTGCTGGAGGTCTGCTCCGCATTGACGGCCCGCCGGCATCTGGCGACCCTGCTCGCCACAGGTGGCGCGGGTTCCGGACGGTGACCGCTCTCGGGGCTGGCGCAGATGAAATGGTCTACGTCGGCATCGACGCGGGAGGGTCGCGTACCCGTGCGCGGGCGGTGCGGAATGAAGCCGTAGTTCACGAGGGCGACGGCGGCCCCGGTAACCCGCTCATGGCCCAGGCCGGGACCGTCCGCGCGAGCTACCACGCGGCCCTGGACGGCTGCCCCCAGGCTGACCGGGTGGCTGCGTGCGTCTCAGGCGCAGGTGGTGCGGCTCAGCGTGCGCAGATCGAAGCCCTCCTCGCCGAACGGTTCCCACATGCGGACCTGCACGTCGCACCCGACTGTGTCGCTGCCTTCCTGGCTGCTCCACCAGGCAGTGACGTGTGCATCGTGGCGGGCACTGGTTCGGTCGTGTGCAGCCGTGCGGTGGACGGCAGTTTCCTGGTCAGCGGCGGCCGGGGCTGGATCCTCGGTGACCACGGCGGGGCGGCTCGTCTCGGCCGGGCGGCGCTGGAACACTACGTGGCTGACGTCAGCGGCGTCCCTGCACCCTTCGCCGCCCAGGTCCGGGAGTTGTTCGGCGACGGTGAATGGCGTTGTGTCGTGCGCGCGATCCATGCGGCACCTAACCCGGAGCCATTGCTGGCCCGTGCTGCTCCGGTACTGACCGCAGCCGCCGAAGACGGGCAGCAGTGGGCGGTGACGCAGTTGGAGCTGGAGATGACCGCGCTGGCGGGCACGGCCGTGCGGCACATCGAACAGCACATGACCGGAGCAGGCATCGTGCACGTGGCTCTCAGTGGGGGTGTCTGGTCGAGCCCGGCTGCCCAGTCCATGCTCACCAGAGCGCTCGGCCGACTCAGCCACCGCCCAGTGACGGTGGCGCGTTCGCTTGCTGACCCGCTTGCAGGAGCCATCCGGCTCGCCCATGGATCTGCATGAAGGAACCACTGCCGCGCACAGAGCAGCGAAACCCGGCCTCTAGCGGGCTTGGTGAGCTGTCCGCGGCTGCCGTCATCGAGCTCATGGACACCGAGGAGCCCGATGCGCTCCGTGCGGTGCGGCAGGTCACGCCTTTGCTCGCGCAGGCTGCGGAACGCATCGCAGCAGTCTTCTCTGGTGGTGGCCGGACGGTGTTCATCGGCTCAGGCACCAGCGGCCGGATCGCCCTGCAGGAGGCAGCGGAACTACCGCCTACGTTCGGCGTGCCGCCGGACTCCTTCCTCGTCATGGCGGCTGGCGGTCCGCTCATGGGGCCCACCGCGATAACTCCCACAGAAGACGACGAACAGGCGGCCCCGCGAGCCCTGGCGGAACTGCCGGTCGGTCCAGCGGACGCCGTCGTCGGCCTGTCGGCCAGCGGGACCGCACCATTCGTGCGCGCCGGAGTCCGGGCGGCGGCCCGCGCAGGTGCCTGGACGTGCGGGATAGCTCACAACCCTGGCGCGCCGCTGCTGGCAGAGGCCGAACTCGGCATCCTGCTGGACACGGGCCCGGAGGTGCTCACCGGCTCCACCAGGCTCAAGGCAGGCACCGCACAGAAGCTGGCGCTCAACCGGATCACCACGGCGGCCATGGTGCTCGCAGGCCGCGTCGCCGACAACTACATGATCGAGTTGACCGGCTCCAACGCCAAGCTCCGGGCACGGGCCATCAGGATCGTGATGGATCTGGCTGCGCTCGACGAGCCTGAGGCCAGAAGGCGGCTGGGGACAGCCGACTGGTCAGTCCGGGCTGCCCTTTCAAGTTGGCGTGAAAGCCGTCGGCCCTCCACTGAGTGCGGCGAATGACCGTCATGCCTGACTACCTATTCGGTTCAAGACTGGCCGCAAGAGGACCGCCGCCACAATCAGGCCGGTCGATACGAGTGTGAGCCAGCCTACGTGAATAAGCCCATATCCAAGTATCGTTCCGGGGAGACCCAGGAGCCAGCCGCCGATGGCGACGAAGAGCAGCGCATAGGGGGCGGTCCTGCTGGCGGAATGCTGTGCGGATTCCAGAGATCTCTCCCAGCTCTGACTTGCCATTACCATCCACGAGGTGATGACCAGTAGGAGCGCTATGATCACAAGGGCACAGGTGGCCAGCAGGCTTCGTGGTGAGCCAACAACAATATATTGGCGCGTTTCCTCCGCTGCTCCTGTCGCCAGGAGGCTGCTCACGGCGAGAGCGATGACAGGGAATCCTACGTTGACAGTCACACGGACGACGCCTGAGTAGGCGCTCACGAAGGCGCGGTAGATCACCCGTCCGGCCGCCGCCACTGCGGCAGCTATGACTCTGAATGTCAGCACAAGAACCATGACAACCCAGTTCACCACTGCGGTAATCGACCGCACGAGAATGTACATTGATATCAGCAGGAAATTTACCATCAAGCGTGATAGAGTGACCGATGCCTTTACCACTGTCTCGGAGGTCCGAAACACCGTGAGAATGGCCACTTCTGCTATCCGGTCTATCACGTTGTGCGTCGGGCGGGGCGTCGGGCCGGAGAGGCTCACCCGCCACTCTTTCAACTGAGGGCGATGCGGGTACTTTATTGCTGGGACATCACGGCGTATGCGGCCGGTGCCGTAGATGAAGCCTACGGCAATCGCTGCGAGGATGCTCGCGGCTGTGAAGCACGCGGCGGCAACTAGCGATGCATGTGCTATTGAAGACTCATCGCCATGCCATATGCGACCAGTGCCAGTAACTGCAAGAGCCACAACAACAGATGACCAGGCACCTATGAGCCCGGACGCCACGAGCGACGATGCTCCGCCAGGGAGCGGGCCGTCAAGCTTTTTGCGAATAGCAATGGAGAAATCGTCCGCTTCGGAAGCCGCCCAAATTGCCGACACCGATATCAGGATCAGAAGAAACGCTGTGGATATTACCGTATGAAAATGATTACCGGTGAACTGGAACGCCAGGCTGAACGCGCTGACCAGCAACCAGAGCAGTGTCGCTGCCCAGTACGTTCCATTGAACTTTCTCAGAGGTAGGCCGATGGTGAAGAGCCCGATTAGTACGTATGACAGGTCGACTGGGACGACAGATCTGAGGTGCGCCGTTAGTTCGATACTCCCATAGATCAGTACCGACAGCGACACAACGATAAGACCTCGCCCCACGCTTGTCAGCTCCGAGAGCGGCAGGAAGTGATCATGGCTGTGACAATACAGGTCGGTGGGCGAAATCAGTCTCGTATCACAGTTCGGAAGTCCACACCCAGTTTGCTCCCTAGGTTCCTCCCATATCCCAAAGCCGCCAAACGGACCAAGCTTAGGTCTGATCGCCGTAGCACCCACCTATTACTCCCCCTTATGGCGTGCTCCCGCATGACTGCGTGACAAAAAGCTAGGTATATGGCACCTGGCCATGATGAACCCGCCGCCTACCGGACGACGCGATTCGCTCCTGCCAGGCACCAGAAACCCCGGCGGGCGCAAGGCCAAGTGTGACGACTTGTCCCGACTCCCCGTATAAGAGACGCACGACCAGAGCAGAGGGTTTACGGCGGTTGGCCATAATCAGCGCCCTTGCCACATGTCCTCGTGGCTCGCATCGAAGTACACGAAATTCTCAAAGGTGGCGGTACATCCCGAATGCGGGTGAACCGCCACTGGTTAGTAGTGCGGGGTTTACACGACTTGATCGAGGATGCGCCTGACCTTTCGGAGGTCAATATGGCGGGGGTTACGCCCGATGCCTGCCCGGCTACGCTCGCTCGTGTGAGTGCTGCCTGGGAGCCCGCGATGACGGGTGTGATGCGGCTGCCCTCGGGCAGGCTCGTCCGCGGCCGGGCACTGCGTCATCCCCTCCCAGCCGGGCCGGAGCCAACCTTCGCCCTGTACCTGCTGGGCCGGCAGCCACCTCGCGTGCCCTGGGAAGCCCGCTGGGTCCGCTGGCCAGACTTCTGGCTGCCGTGCGACCGTGCTGGCGCCGCTGGTGCGCTGCGCGAGGCATGGGTGCGAGCGGGCAGCGAACGCGTCGAGATCGCCTGCGCTGGCGGACACGGGCGAACCGGTACGGCACTGGCCTGCCTCGCGGTCCTGGACGGCCTGCCAGGCCACCAGGCGGTCGCATACGTCCGCCAGCACTACGCGGCACAGGCTGTGGAGACACCCTGGCAACGGCGATATGCCGCTCGCTTCCGGTAGCGGCCAGACCGCGCCTGGCGTCGTCGCTGCCTTCGTGGGTAGAGAAGACGGGGGACTGCGGCCTGAGGCCCGAGGACAAGGACGCTGCGATGCCGGAACTCCTGATCGACTTCATCACTTCGCTCGATGGCTACGCGGCTGCTGAGGGCTGGCCGGGCTGGTGGGGGCTCGAAGGATCCGAGTACCTCGCGTGGTTGGGAGAGCAACCAGAAGCGGACTACACGGTCTTGATGGGTGCAACCACTTACCGTGTCATGTCGGGGTTCGCTGCCCAGGGAGAGCCGGGGACCGATGCCCTGGCGGGCATGTCGAAGGTCGTCTTCTCGACCACGTTGCGCGAGCCCCTTTCCTGGGCGAACACGCAACTCGTCGCTCAAGACCCCGTTGAGGCCGTACGGGAGATGAAGGACAAGGCCGCCACGTCGATGCGCACCATAGGCAGCCTCACCCTGTGCCGCGCTCTCCTGAAGGCCGGTCTCGCAGACCGCTTCCGCGTGGTTGTCTTTCCCGTCATCACCGGAAGCAGCGGCCGGGAACGGATCTACGACGGCTACCCTGATGTCGCACTAGACATGATCAGCAGCCGCACCTTCGATGGCCGCATCCAGTTGCTCGAGTACGTGCCGACGGTTCTGGCCGGGCCGCCGGGCGCTAGGGTTGACGCCTGACGGCCACCACCTAGCGCCCTGAAATTGGTTCGACGGCTTCGCGTGGGGCCTGGCACAGTTGGTGCACCATGGATGACTCTCGCCTGGTCACCGCCGCGGATGTGCTGCTCATGCAGGGCTTGGCGCAGCATGTTACGGCTGTGCGCCCCGACCTGGTGAACACCGACGCGTCGTTCGGGGAGCTGGCCTGGATCTGGGGTAAAGGGCACGCATCCGAGGGGGAGAGCTGGCTGCGCCGGCTGTGGTTCTCCGGTGATGATCTGGTCGCGTGGGGCTGGGCGTATCTGCCGCGCCAGGTGAGGCGAAGCGACGGCTCGGTGAAGGACGTCACCAGCGCCTACCTGGGATATCAAGTCCATCCCGGCCACAGCGAGCTGGTAGACGAGGTGGCCGGCTGGTACGACGGTGTGACGGTCGGGATCGAGCGCATGGTGTCGCCACAGGCCAACGACGAGTTCGCGCTGAAGCGGTGGGCGGCGCACGGCTATGAGACCGATCCGGCCTCGCTCGGCGACACCGGCTCCTGGAGCCAACTCAATGAGCGGAACCTCAATGACCTCGAACAGCCGGTGCTGCCGGGTGGGTTCCGGTTCCGGACCGCTGAGGAGGCCGGGCCGTCAGCCGCGGTCCGAGCCCATGTGGACGCCTGGGCTCCGTCGACATATACAGCCGAGGGCTACGAGGGCGTCCGGCGGATGCCGGCGTACCGCGGCGACCTGCACGTCCTGGTGGAGGCGCCGGACGGGACGATGGCCACATCGACGATCATGTGGCTCGACGAGGTGAACAAGACCGCTGAATTCGAGCCGGTCGGAACGCATCCGGACTACCGGCGGCGCGGGCTGGGCAGGGCGATGCTGCTGCACGGGATGCATCTGGCACGGGAGGCCGGGGCCAATCACATGACGGTCGCCTGTCTGGGTGCGCCAGGGCATCCCCGGGCGCGTGGGCTGTACTACAGCGTCGGGTTCCGGAAGTTCACGCAGGACGCACCGCTCATCAAGGCCGGGGGCTAGTGCCGGGCAGGGAACGTCTGCCTTTTGACGGGCCTACCTGTCATACCCGGGCGGAACCCGCCGGAGCCGTAACGGCGCGTACCGCATGTGTCGCCGGACGGCGGGTCTGCGCGGGCGTCTCCGCAGCCGTGGCGCGCCAACCGGTCGCAGACGGATCCAGGTCATCACAGCACTGATCTCTGGGTGCGGCTAACGAACCAGGCCGGTGAGACGGGACCAATCGATGGTGACCGACACTGGGACATCGATCACGCTGGTCTCATCCGCTGGCGTAATCGTGCGGTACTTGCGGTAGCCGCCGAGCACGTGGTCCAGGACATGGATGTCAATCGAGGCCACAGCGTTGCCCGTGAGCCAGACCAGCCAGTAGAACGGAATGCCTGCTGTCGCGTATTCGCCGAGCTTGTCCACCCTGTCCGTCTTGTCGCTCCCAGGCAACACGATCTCGATCACGATCTTCACCGCAGACGCCGGAAGTGGACGCTCATCCGCTGGGGCGCAGTCATGCAGCATCGCATCGGGGCGGCGGATGGTCGCTGACGGAACCTCCCAGAGCGTGATGTCTGCGTCGCCGGTGACGTCCAGACACTCGCCCGGGTACGCGGCCATGTGCTTCTCGGCTGCCGCTTCCAGCATGTTCGTCAGCCGGCGGGCTGCATTCTGGTGGGTTCGCGTAGGGGCCGCACAGCGGACTACCTGACCGTTGACAATCTCCACCTGGCGGCAGTACTCCTCCGGGAGGTTCCGCCAGATCTCTACGGTTACCGGCTCGGGCTGCAAGTTGTCCGGCGTTGCCCATTCGTAGATTGCTGACACAGCTATAGCGTAGGCGCGGGCCGCGCTGGAAAACCGGGCAGCGTGCTGCTACGCCACTGCCGGGCCAGGGTATACCGCGAACACCACCAGCAGGAACAATCAGTCTCCGGGGGGCCTGCCTTGGATTCCGGACCCAGCTGGACACTGATCGAGCGGCACGATGGCCGGCCGAGTCTGCGGTCACGCGTGATCAACCGGGCCGAGCGTGCGTTCGTGCGGCCGTACATGGACCACATCGACTTCAACGATCCGCGCGACATGGCCAAGCTGGCCCGGGTGGACCGGGTCGCCAGGAGGCTCAGGCCGGCCCGCGGTACGGCTGTTGAGCCCGTCAGCCTCGGCGACTTCGACGCCGAATGGGTTCACGGGCGCGGTGTCCCGGAGTCCCGGAGTGACAAGGTGGTCCTGTACTTCCACGGTGGCGGGTGGGTCTTCATGGGGCCCGGCACCCACCGGCGGATGCTGACGTGCATCTCGCGGGCTGCACGGTCGCCAGTTCTGTCAGTCGCCTACCGGATGATGCCGCAAGTCAGCTTCCATGCCGAGATCGGTGATTGCCTGACCGCATACAGATGGCTGCTGGCTGCCGGGGTGGCGCCCGCCGACGTCGCGGTAGCAGGCGACTCAGCAGGGGGCCACCTCGCCTTCGCAATGGTGCTGCGGGCACGGGCGGAAGGCCTGCCGATGCCTGGGTGCATCGTTGCGCTGGCGCCATGCCTGGACCTGGACCTGACCACCAAGCTCAGCCACCCGAACAGCCGCACTGACTCGATCATCAGCCCGCGGTGGATGGCCAGCCTGCACCGGGCGTTCCTCAGCGAGCTCGACACGTCCGACCCCGCCATCTCCCCGATTCACGCGGATCTGCGCGGCCTGTGCCCGGTGATGCTCACAGTGAGCGCGACCGAACTGCTGGTCGGCGACAGCGAGCGCATGGCAGAACGGCTCGCGGCCGCCCAGGTTCCGCACGTTCTGGCTGTCTGGACACGCCAGTCTCATGTGTTCCAGCAGGCCGGGAACGTGAGGCCCGAAGCCAAGGCATCAATCGCCGCGATCGGCGCCTTCATCAAGGATCCGATGACCTATATCGGGTCCAGCCAGCCACCCTCACTCACAAGGCATCCTGGATAGGTGGGCACGGCAGAGGCGCTGGTGAATGTTGCGGCTGAACTGCGGCTGTTCCTCAAGCCCGCCAACCGTGGCGGGACAGTCGGGGTCGCCTGCGACGGGACCTCCTCGCTGGGTCATGTCGTGCAGACGCTGGGGGTGCCGCTGACGGAGGTGGGCCACCTGGTGGTCAACGGTGCCGTGGTCACACCCGGGTACCGGCCTGCCGACGGGGACGTGGTGCAGGTTGGCGCGGTGGCCCGGCCGCAACCGGTGCCGGTGGCCCGGTTCGTCCTCGACGTCCATCTGGGAGCACTGGCGCGCCGGCTCCGCCTGGTGGGGGTGGACACCAGCTACACCAACGACATGGACGACGACACGCTGATCGAGCGGGCCAATGCCGAGCGCCGGATCCTGCTCACCCAGGACCGTGGCCTGCTGTGCCGCCGCACGCTGTGGCTGGGTGCCCACGTGCGCGGCGCACACCCGGATGCCCAGTTCGCCGACGTGCTGGGCAGGTTCGCCCCGCCGCTGGCCCCCTGGACCCGGTGCACCGCCTGCAACGGCCCCCTCCGCCCAACCACCAAGGCGGAGGTGGAGCCGCTGCTGGCGCCCGGCACCCGGCGTACCTGCCATGAGTTCTCCCGCTGCCAGTCGTGCGGGCGTGTGTACTGGCGCGGCGCACACAGCAGCCGGCTGCAGGCCCTCGTCACATCAGCGCAGCACGCCGTTCGCACCTCCCGGTAGCCGGGTGCCGACGGGGTCAGGGCAGAAGAGTCACACAGGCTCGTCGGCCTGCAACCGCTGGACTACCGCCACTGCCTCGCTGATGTGCTGGTCGATGCGGGTCATCGAGTTGAAGACGTGCTGGACCGTGCCCTCGCGGTCGATGACGTAGGTGACCCGGCCGGGCAGCACACCGAGTGCCGCCGGGACCCCGTAGTTCTTGCGGACCTCGCCGCTCTGGTCGCTGAGCAGGGTGAAAGGCAGCTTGTGATGGCCGGCGAAGCTCGCGTGCTTGTCCACCGAATCGGAGCTGACCCCGATGACCTCGGCGCCCGCGTCAGTGAACACCTCGTGGCTGTCGCGGAAGGCGCACGCTTCAGCGGTGCAGCCGCGCGTCTCGTCCTTCGGGTAGAAGTACAGGACGACCACCCGTTCGCCGAGCCGGTCGTATAGCCGGACGGGTTCGCCAGACTGCGATGGAAGTGTGAAGTCGGGGGCCTTGTCACCGGCCTGGACACCGCGTGCCATGTTCTGCCTGCCTCTCCATTGCGACGATGTGTGAATCCATAATGTCTTGGTGTGTTCTGCCTGGACTGGGTCGTTCGAGATGCCCTGGTGGGCTGGCCGCCGCGCCGAGGCCTATGGAATGGTGCAGCTCAGTTGCGGGCTCTACGTTCCCACGTTCCGCCGCGACAGCGACCAGAAGGCATTTGATGAGCTCACCTCCGCTGACATCGGCACCATACGCGGCAACCTGTCAGAGGCATTCGGGGTGGCGGGCGCCGGGTTCAGCCTCGAGCACCTGCCTGGTGCCGGTGCCGAACCTGCGCCCCATAGCTGGCTCTACCAGTCGTCCTCCTTCAAAGCGCTGAGTTCCCCCGTTGCTTTCCGGTCCCGCAGACCCAGGGCCGGGGGAGAGGTGCCGTTCCCGGGGAGCCTGCTGTGGCCCGGCAGGCAGCCACGCCACTCACAGACCCTTGTCCATATCCGGGCCCAGCGCGCGGTCGATGACCCCGGCTGCACCGACTTCAACGACTGGGTGGTCAAGCACCGGGCCCGCCGCGAGGTCCCGCAGGCTAGCGCCCGTGGGCTGGATGATCTTCAGGACTTCTTCGCCTGGCACTACGCATGCCAGCGCACCACGATATTCGCCGCGCCATTAGGTGACCGGGTCTACCACATCTGGCTGCCACCTGGGTTGCTGTCGCCGGTGCGCGACGACCCGGCCCAGGGCGGTCCACTAGCGGTGCTGCCCCTGGTCACCTTGGTCCGCAACCCCTACCAACTCGACTGGCGCCACACCATCGGGATCAGCGTCCTCTTCGTCCCGGTCCAAAGCGACCGCTCGGGCAAGCTGGTCCCCCGGCCCCTGGTGCGGCAGGGTTCCCGGGAGGTGGAGTACCTCACGCGGTCACTGGAGGGCGGCAGCACCCTTGCCCGGCCCTCTGCCCACACGCATTTCCAGCTGGAACCCAGCCCGTTGCGTGAGTACCTGGACGCCCTGAGCGCACAGCATCGCCGGCCTGGAATCTTCCCGCACCTGCAGGACCTGGTGCGGGACTGGCGCGGGACGCGCCGGCAATGGATCGAAGCAGCCGCCACCATCGGCGCTGACGCGATGGGTGTCTGGGACACCGCGCAGCCCGCGCACTGCCGACGGCTCTGCGGTGCAGTCTTGAGGGCGTTGCGGCTGAGCAGTGTCTGGTCCATAGCCCTCGCCGGACACGGGCTCACCGACCTGGAGGCACGGGATGGCAGGCTGTGGCCGGTGGTGCCGTCCAGCCGGCCCGGTGCGGCGCTGCTGGCCCGGCGCGCGAGCGCCAGCCGGCCACGCGGCCTGCGCGACTCCGCCGACTACGCGCTCGCCGGGTTCCCGTCCTGGGCAGCGAACATCCTCACCAGCCTGTCCAGACCCGGGTTCCCGCCCAGTCCCCACGACCGGGTGGACGACGTCTCGTGCAATGACTCCGATGCACTGACCTGGCGTGTCCCACGGCGGCGTTGCCTGCTCACGATGATGGGCATGAGCAAGGAGCACTTCCCGGACTCCTCCCTGCTCATCACCTCCGCCTGGATCGGGCACATGGTGATTGGCGCGGCGAGCGCCACCGAGACCATGCTGGAACTGGGACGGCGCATCTCCAAGCAGCAGCCCGGCGAACAACTCGCGAGGACCGCCTACGAGTTCACCCTCGAGTTGGAGGACATGTACGACCTCGACGTCACCTGGCTCATGTACACGAGGTTCTTCCGGAGCATCCGCGCCATGCTCGGCATCGACGACCAGTACAAAGGCATCCGCGAGCGAGTGGACCTGCTGGCCCGTGCCACCGAGGTGCAGGAAAGGCTACGGACAGAACGTGCCAGCTACGCCATTGCGGTGGCAGGTGCCCTGCTGGCGTTCATCCTGATCGGCCTGACCGCCTACACCCCCGACATCACCAACGGGTGGCGGTATGCCTCCATCGCGACCGCGGGTGTCGTCCTGGCCGCCAGCGTCTACTACTACGTCGTCTCCTCCCATGAGCTCCGGCGCATGCTGCGGCAGCTATGGGCACGGCTGCACTGATAGTGCGCGGCTGGGAAGGAAGCACTGTGCACCGGCCGTGAGGCCACGCCCACCCAATCGCTTCGCAATGGGCCGCTCACCCCGCTGCTTCGGTACCAGGTGAACCTCAGGCCGCACCGTTACACTGCGCTCACCGCGGACGGCCGCCTCATTGCCGTGGTTGACAAATGTGAACTGGCGGCCCGGACAACAGACGAACTCCTGCACCGCCAGCTTGTTAGCCCATGCTGGACCGCAACCAGCCGGGAAAAGCGTGTCGGTGATGAGCGGCCGGAAGTGCCGTGGACCCGCGGTGAGGTGCTGGAGCAGTTGGCGCAGGCCGGGACGGTGCGCGGCTGGGGAGGAAGCGCTGGAGTGCGCCGTCTTGATCCGCGTGGTCGAGGGTGGCACGATCGCCGAGGTGAGCACAGCGTTGCGGAAGCTGTTGGATCATCACGTTGATGTCGGCACGGTTCCTGGCGGAGTTGCGCTCCTGGGTGCTGGGAACGTAGAGGTGGTCACCGCTGGCGTGGCGTCGGTCGGCGGCGGTCCTATGAGCGAGGACGCGATCATGCGGATCCAGTCCATGACCAAGGCGATTACGTCGGTCGCCGCGCTGCGTCTTGTGGAGGCAGCGCGTCTCGAGCTCGACCAGAGCCTGGTCGACTGGCTGCCGGAGCTGGCTGACCGTCAGGTGCTCCGCGGTCCAACGGCTGAGCTCGACGACACCGTGCCGGCCCGCCGAGCCATCACGCTTCGCCACCTCCTGACCAATACCTCTGGGTACGGCATGGTGATGCAGGCTTCGCCGCTGCAGCAGGCGATGGCCGAAACCGGCACTGAGGCTGGCCCAGAGCCACCGGCGATGGGTGCTGATGAGTGGCTGCGTCGTCTGACGGAACTTCCGCTGGCGTTCCAGCCGGGAGAAGGATGGCGCTATCACCATTCGTTTGGCGTGCTCGGCATTCTCATCTCGCGGGTGACGGGCCGTTCGCTCGGTGAGCACCTGGCCGAGGATCTTTTCGGGCCGCTCGGGATGACCGACACCGCACTGTGGGTGGTGGAGGGCAAGCTGGACCGGCTGCCAGCGGCTTACCGGCACAGTGACGAGGGACTCGTGGAGACGGAGCCTGCCGGTGGCGGTTTCTACGCAGGGCCGCCGCCGTTCGACGTCAGCCACGGTGAACTCGTCTCCACCGCAGCGGACTATCACCGCTTCGCCCGGATGCTTGCCGGCGGAGGGCGAGTCAACGGGCAGCCGATGATCTCACCTGATCACCTGCAGCAGATGGCCAGCGACCAAGTGCCGCCAGCGTGCAAGACCGAGGACAGCTTCTTCCCGGGATTTTGGGACGGCACGGGATGGGGTTTTGGCGTGGCCGTGAAGACAGAGGGATCCCAGCGCGGCCGCATCGGCTGGTCCGGCGGTCAGGGTACAGACTTCTTCGTCGACCCCGACGGCACGGTCGGCATCCTCCTCACTCAAGTAGAGATGGGTCAGGACATGTGGCCGCTTGTCGAGCAGTTCCAGTCGCTCTGAGGCGCGCACCTGCCCGCGTGACGGAGGGAGCATGTGATGATCGCCGACCCAGCTGCGGAGACCGCTGAACCTGGCCAGCGGAGGGCGCTGCAGGCACAGCGGCTGACCTCACTGGTCCGCTACGTGATCACACGCGTGCCGTTCTATGCGGAACGCCTGGACGGGGCAGGTATCAAGCCGGACGACGACCTCGGGGTCGATGACCTGGCCCGGCTACCGCTCACCACCAAGGACGACCTGCGCGACAACTACCCGCTCGGGTTGCTGGCGGTGCCGGCCGCCGAACTGGCGCGTATCCACGCGTCCTCCGGCACCACCGGCAAACCGACTGTGGTGGCCTACACCGCTGCTGACCTGGACCTGTTCGCGGAGGTCGTCGCCAGGTGCCTGGCCATGGCCGGTGCCGAGCCCGCCATGATGCTCCACAACGCCTACGGGTACGGCCTGTTCACTGGCGGGCTGGGCCTGCACGCCGGGGCGGAGCGGCTGCGGATGACGGTGGTGCCCGTCTCGTCGGGCATGACCGAACGGCAGCTCACGCTGATCTCCGACCTGAGGCCTGACGTGATCGCCGCGACCCCCAGCTACGCACTGACGCTGGCCCAGGCGTTCCGCGAGCGCGGGACCGGCCCCGCCGACATCAGCCTGCGCTACGCGCTGCTGGGCGCCGAGCCGTGGACCGAGGCGATGCGCACGGAGATCGACGCCGCGCTCGGCGTGCGGTCCACCAACATCTACGGTCTGTCCGAGATCATCGGCCCGGGTGTGGCCAACGAGTGTGTCGAGGCCCGGGCGGGCTCGCACATCAACGAGGACCACTTCCTCCCCGAAATCGTCGACCCCCAGACCGGGGACGTCCTGGCCGACGGGCAGGAGGGTGTCCTGGTGCTCACCACCCTGACCAAGCAGGCGATGCCGCTGTTGCGTTACTGGACCGGGGACATCACATCGCTGTCGCACGACCCATGTGCCTGTGGGCGGACCCTCGTCAGGATGGCGCCGATCAAGGGCCGGGCCGACGACATGCTCATCGTGCGGGGCGTCAACGTGTACCCGACCCAGGTGGGCGAGGTGCTCTCGCGTGTGCCCGGATCCTCCCCGCACTTCCAGCTCGTCGTGACCCGGGAAGCCACCCTCGACGAGTTGGAGGTGCGCGTCGAGGTGACTGAGGAGTACTTCCGCGCGGTCGCGGCCGAAGTCCTGTCCGAAGACGTCATCGAGGCCGACCACACCCTCCGTGCCCACCGCGACCAGGCCACCCGGCTGCTGCATGAGACCATCGGCATCCACGCGCGGGTGACCCTCGTCGCCCCAGGGGAGACCCCCCGGTCCCAAGGCGGCAAGCTCCAGCGAGTCGACGACCGCCGCCATCTCGGCTGACCAGCCGAGAGGCCAGTTTCAGCTGCGCAGACGGGTTGTCGGCGCCGTAAAGACCACATCTTGTGTCCCGGGTGGCTTGGGTGCATGCTGAAGGGCTGAGGGGATCCTTGCCAAGAACCTGTGATCAGGCGCGGGGGCGAGCGGTGAATAAGGACGAAGATAACGAGGGTGACGGCAAAGCTCGGCAAGGCGGTGCCGGTGCGCTAGGCGCGGGCAGCGATGACGCAGGCGGAAAGGGTAAAGCGTTCCTGTCTGTACCGAAGCCGGGAGCGACGGGCAACAGTGGCCCACAGCCGCTCGACGGGCTGAGCGGCGACAAAGAGGGCGACTGAGCGCGAGAAGACGGCCAACACAAAGGTGAGCGAGCCTCCGCGCGTCTGGCGCCGTCGCAGGCCGATCAACTATCCGAAACAGCTCGAAATGGCCGGGGGAGTCGCTGCCGCGTTGCTGGCTGGCTTCTCGCTCACAACGGTGGCACAGCTTGTGATCGGCCAGGACCATCCGTGGCTGTCTCAGTGGGCCATAGCCGCGTTCGCGGTCGCTGCCGCGCTGCTGGTCTATGCCTTGCAGTTCAGTGCCACGGCGCTCGGCTATGCGGCGACACCTTCGGATCGGCTTGACTTCAACCCGGAGGCTGCTTTCCTGCCCGACGTGCTGAAAGCTATCAGGGCGCGGCAGTGGGAGGAGATGCAGCTTCGAGCGGACTATACGGTCCGGGCCAAGCTCTGCTATAACTTCGGCTTGCTGGCCTTTCTGAGCGGCCTCGGGCTTATCCTCGTTCCCCATCAACCCTGGCCCTGGCCGTTGGGACGGGTCGTAGGTGTCGTGGTCGTCAGTGCTTCGTTGCTCATTGAACTCGCGTGGACGCTGTCCGATGGTGAGTGGCCGAAGTTTCTCCTGCCGACCTCAAGAGATGTGAAGCCTGACAATCTGCCCGACGATGGCGCGTACTACCTGTTCGCCCGCCCGGAAGCGAATGAGGTCATCGAGGGTCTCCGCAAATGTGTGGGACTCCTCGAGCAGATCGCCTCATCCGACGGCCAAGGGTCACGGGCAGGAGCGGCGGGGAGCGGCAACGAAACTATCGGGCATCCGAAGCCGCCGCAGTAAGAGCCGGATCATTGGGCGGCTGAGCCACCAGCGACCTCGTAGGACCATAGCTCGCTGCTGATGCCAACCGGCGGCTGGGCGGGGCCGCCGCTTCGCTCGGCGGCGGAGCGGTGACCGTGCCCGAACGCGGGTGAGGTCAGCCACGCTTGGAATGAATCCTCGTCCCGCCACTTGGTCACCACCAGCCAGGTGGTGCGCTCGTCTGTCGGCTTGAGGAGTTCGAAGCCCTCGAAGCCGTCCTGGTTGTCCACGGCGCCTGCGCGGGCCGCGAACCGGCGGGCGAGTTCGTCCCCGCTGTCGGCGGGCACGGTAATCGCGTTGATCTTCACGACGGTCATGTGCCCGATGATGTCAGCCCAGCCTTGACCACCGGGCTGAGACCCCGGCCCTGAGGCCCCGCGCCGTCAGCCGCCAGTGGCGAGGATCACGTCGGAGGCTTTGATCACCGCGGTGACCTGGCTGCCCTCGGTCAGGCTGAGGTCTCGGACCGCCTCGACGGTGATCGATGCGACCAGCCGGACCCCGTTGGCGTCGAGTTCCACGTTGGCGATCGCCTCACCGGTGTTGATAGCGGTGACCCTGGCCGGTATCTGGTTGCGCGCACTCAGCCGCATGACGCTCTCCTCTCCGGTTGATCGAATACCCCGATGGGACGCGATCACTCAGTTGTTCAGCCTTCGGGCAGTGGCCGCAGTGTTGTGCCCGGGATGAGCTGGCTGGTGCCGTATTCGTATGCGGTGTGGTCGCTGGACATGGTGAGGTCGCTCTCGCCGTGGCGGTGCCATGCCAGCTCGGCTCTGGCCAGGGCGGCGTGGCTGACTGCGCGGGTTCCTCCTGACGGGTCGGTGTAGGCCACCGTGACCCTGTCGCGATCGCTTGCTGTGACTGTCACGTCGAGCCGGGCCTGAGGTGAGGGAACCTGCGCCGTGAGCCGGGCCGGGCCGGCGGTGACCCTGGGGCGGCGCCCCAGCCCTCCGAGTGGGACCAGGCGGCCGCCGAGGCTCAGCTTTCCCAATGCCGTCCAGGGTGAACGCGCCGGGCCGATCCTGATCTTGGCGAGGACCAGCTCCAGCCACCCTTGCCCTGCGGCATCCAGGCCTGCGGCGTGCAGCCAGACCCAGGAGTCGGCGTGCCCCGTCCCCCAGTTGTGGCCCACGGTGCCCCGCCACTCCACCACGTCGACCCGGCGCCCATTGACATCGAGCACACCGGTGACCAGGCCGTCAGGAGCAGGGGTCTCGAGTTTGGTCCGCGGCAGCGGCGCACGGTACAGCACCTCTGGCCGCATCGGCCGGACTGCTGGCTGCCCGCCGGTGATGGCGAGTTCCCAGCGCACGTCCTGCCCAGCCATGACGGCCTCTCCCCGGAACCGGCCCGGGTCCGCGACAGCCGCTGGCGGGAAGGCGTCGAAGACCTGTTTGACCACTGTCGGCCGCTCGCCCGAGCCCCGGTCGACCACCGTGCACCACAATGCGGCCGACTCCGGCGCCTGGCCGCGGCGCAGCCGGGTGTGACGTATCCACAGCGCCCGTCCCGATTCCGGGTCGCGCGCGCTGACAAACCATGACTCATACCCACTGATGCCCACCAGGTCATCATGCCCAGCCGCGAGCCACACCGTCTCCGGTCACGGATCGTGGCATGCTCGTCACGTGCACCGGATCCGCCTGGCAACTCTGGATGACGCTGAGGCAGTGCTCGCCCTGCAGCACCGGCTGGATGCACAGTCGTCGTTCATGCTGCTGGAACCGGGCGAGCGCGAGCAGGAACCGGACCGGCTGCGCACCCGGCTGGGTGACCAGCGCAGCGCGCGCAGCTTCGACCTGGTCGCCGAGGACGAGGAGTCGGGCAGCGTGGTGGGCTGGCTGACGGTGCAGGTGCTGCCGTTGCGCCGTGCCCGCCATAGCGGCCACCTGGTCATCGGTGTGGATGCGGACGCGGCAGGCCGCGGTATCGGCCACGACCTGCTGGCAACGGCTGAGCGAGAAGCCCGGGGGCGGGGGCTGTCCCGGCTGGAACTGACTGTGATGACTGACAACCTGCGCGCCTTCGACCTGTATCTGCGCAGCGGTTTCCAGGTCGAAGGGTTGCGCCGCCAAGCGCTGTTCCGCGACGGCACCCCGGTGGATGAGTACTACATGGGAAAGCTCCTGCCACAGCAGGACGGCGCGTCATCCTGGGTCAGCCGCAGGTAGGCGTCCTCGAGGTTGGGCCGGTCCATGGCGGGCACGCGGCAGTCGGCAGCGCCGCGTGCCCGCTAGATCGGTAAGGGCTGTCAGTAGGTATTCACGGTGCACCGGCCGTCGACGAACATCGGCGTGGTGTCGACCGGCAGGCTGGGGTCCGGGTCCACGATGATGTCGAAGTTCCCGGTGATGGACGCCTCGCAGTCGGCGAGGGCGGGCTCAGGCTGGAGGCCGTCGTCCGGCCCCATCCAGAGGTCGACGTGGTAAGTGCCGTTGCTCCAGTCCGTGGTGCATTCGGCGCAGCCGTCCTCCATGATGAAGTATTTCTCCAGGTGGGGGACGTAGATGATGGTGCCTGGGGCGAATTCGTTCGCGTCGGTCGCGAAGGTGACTGGCTGGCTGTAGGTGCCGAGGTCTTCGGTTGCGATGGTGTGGATCTGGGGGTAGGCGATCTGGGCGGTGCCGAAGTGGCCCATTCCGTCGTCGTTGTCGTTGTACCCGTACGAGGTGACAAGCACGTTGATCGTCTGTGTGTCCGCGAACGCGGGTGAGGCCGGACTGGCGAGGAAGAGCCCGAGGCCGCCGGATGCTGCCGCGAGCAGGAAGGTGAGCCGTCGGATCATGTATTACTCCTTTACTCTGTTCCAGGCATCGATGGCCCCAGGGCACCACTGGCGATGCGGGAATATGTGAGAAATTCCTAAGTATTGGGTGCTAGTAGTTAGGCCCGGGGTAAGACCGCCCTATTGGTGCAGGGGATCCCGTTGTGTCATGGATCGTTTGTACCGGGGCCGGGCAGAATGGGTCATCGGCCAACTGGCCGAACGTCGCCGGGTGCTTCCGGCAACACGGACCGGGCGCAACAGCACCTGTCACATAAGACATATGTTGCGGCCGGAGGTTCTGACTCCGGGCACCAGGGAGGGTCACGAGCCTGGCACAGCAGACAGGCTCAGCCGGACAGCTTGTGCCCAGACTGCGCCTGGAGTGTAAGGAGTGTCAGGGGGGATAGGAAGACGGGGCGGCACCGGGACGGATGGGGGTGGCCTTGGCAGACACCGTGGAGATGTGGCCGGGCAGCAGCTATCCCCTGGGGGCCACCTATGACGGCACCGGGACCAACTTCGCGCTGTTCTCTGAGGTCGCCGAACGAGTTGAGCTGTGCCTGTTCGATGCCGGCGGCACCGAGGCACGCGTCGCACTCCATGAGGTCGACGGCTTCGTCTGGCATGGCTACCTCCCCGGCGTCAACCCCGGCCAGCGCTACGGCTACCGCGTCCATGGCCCCTGGGATCCCGCTAAGGGACTGCGGTGTGACCCCTCCAAGCTGCTGCTGGACTCCTATGCCAAGGCCGTCGAAGGCACGGTGCGCTGGGACCCTGCGGTGTACTCCTACCAGTTCGGCCACCCTGACCAGCGCAACACCGACGACTCTGCGCCGTTCGTGCCGCGGTCGGTCGTCATCAACCCCTACTTCGACTGGCATCTGGACCGGCCGCCGCGCCGTCCCTACCACGAGACCGTCATCTACGAGATGCACGTGCGCGGGTTCACGATCCGCCACCCCGATGTCCCGGCGGCCGAACGCGGTACCTACCGGGGCCTCGCCCATCCGGCGGTGGTCGACCATTTCACCAAGCTTGGTGTCACCGCCGTCGAGTTGATGCCGGTCCACCAGTTCGTCAGCGACGCCGTGCTCGAGCAGCGTGGCCTGCGCAACTACTGGGGCTACAACACAATCGGCTTCTTCGCCCCGCACAACGCCTACAGCGCGTCCGGCCAGCGCGGTGAGCAGGCCAGCGAGTTCAAGGCGATGGTCAAAGCGCTTCACGAAGCCGGCATCGAAGTCATCCTCGACGTCGTCTACAACCACACCGCCGAGGGCAACCACCTGGGCCCGACACTGTCGTTCCGCGGCATCGACAACGCCGCCTACTACCGGCTCGCCGACGACCGGCAGTACTACGCCGACACCACCGGCACCGGGAACACCCTGAACGTGGGGCAGCCCAACGTGCTGCAGATGATCTTGGACTCGCTGCGTTACTGGGTGCTGGAGATGCACGTCGACGGCTTCCGGTTCGACCTCGCCGCGGCGCTGGCACGCCAGTTCCAGGAGGTCAACCGGCTGTCCGCCTTCTTCGACCTGGTCCAGCAGGACCCGGTCGTGTCACAGGTCAAGCTCATCGCCGAACCATGGGACGTGGGCGAGGGCGGCTACCAGGTCGGCAACTTCCCGCCGCTGTGGACGGAGTGGAACGGCAAGTACCGCGGCACCGTCCGCGACCTGTGGCGCGGCCAGGCCGCCACGCTGCCCGAGTTCGCGTCCCGCTTCACCGGATCCTCCGACCTCTACCAGGCCGACAGCCGCCGCCCCATGGCCTCGGTCAACTTCGTCACCGCCCACGACGGCTTCACCCTGGCGGACCTGGTCACCTACGACCACAAGCACAACGAGGCCAATGGCGAGGACAACCGCGACGGCACCGACGACAACCGGTCCTGGAACTGCGGCACCGAAGGCCTGACAGGCGACCACGGGGTCATGGCGCTGCGGGAACGGCAAAAGCGCAACCTGCTCACCACGCTGCTGGTGTCCCAGGGGGTGCCGATGCTGCTCGGCGGCGACGAACTGGGCCGCACCCAGCAGGGCAACAACAACGCCTACTGCCAGGACAACGACCTGTCCTGGGTCCACTGGCCGTCTGCAGACAATGACGAATCCTCCAGCCGAAACCTTGCGCTGCTTGACTTCACCGCGGCACTGGTCCGGTTCCGGGCGAAGCACCCGGTGTTCCGGCGCCGCCGGTTCTTCCAGGGCGAGCCCATCCGTGGCGTGCCCGGTCAGCTCGGGGACATCGCGTGGTTCACCCGGAGCGGGGAGGAGATGACCGACGCCGACTGGTCAGCGAAGTCCGCCCAGACCCTGACCGTCTTCCTGAACGGGGAGGCGATCAGCGAACCAGACCAGCGTGGGCATCCGGTCACGGACGACTCGTTCCTGCTGTTGTTCAACGCCAGCGAGAGCGACCTCGGCTTCGTCCTCCCGCCAGCCCGGTACGGGGCGTTCTGGCAGCAGGTGTTCGACACCGTGTCTGCTGCCGTTTCACCCGCCGATATGTCCCCGGGCAAGCCAGCTGACGTGGTTCCCGTGACCAGCCGCTCCATCCAGGTGCTGCGCCGTGCCTGACCGCCGCAGGCCAGCCTCGACCTACCGGCTGCAGCTGCATCCCGGCTTCGGGTTCGCCGACGCCGCTGGGCTCGCCGACTACCTGGCCGGCCTGGGTGTGACGCACGTGTACCTGTCGCCCGTCCTGCAGGCGGCTCCCGGCTCCCAGCATGGCTACGACGTGGTGGACCACTCGCGGCTGTCCGCGGACCTCGGCGGGCACACGGCATTCACGGACATGGCCGAACGTTTCCACAGCCACGGACTCGGCGTGGTCGTGGACATCGTGCCCAACCACATGGCGATCCCCACGCCCGAGTACCTCGCCGCCCAGGTCTGGTCGGTACTGGCGCAGGGCAGGGACTCCCCGTACGCGCACTGGTTCGACATCGACTGGGAGGCGCAGGGGGGCAGGCTGCTCATGCCCATCCTGGCGGGGCCCGCCGCGGAGTGCCTGAGCGACCTCACCGTCGACCATGCGCCCCGCGACTCCGGCCTCGCGGGCGGCGGCCCGGTGCTGCGCTACTTCGACCACGTGCTGCCGCTGCGGGCGGGCACCGA
>DASYYE010000290.1:0-3403 GCA_035946955.1 Streptosporangiaceae bacterium
TGTCTTCGGGCGCGGTGCCGTCCATGAGCAGGGGGACGACCTCGCGGAGGCGGTCCAGGGGCAGTGCACCGCGGCGCATCAGCCGTGGCAGGGGCGCGGTCAGGTCGACCACCGTGGACAGCGGTTCACCGGGGCAGGGACCGTCGTCCAGATAGACCGCGACCGCGCTGCCCAGCTGCTCCTCCGCCTGCGCGGCCGTGGTCGCGGGCGGGGTGGCGGTGTGGTTCGCGCTGCTGCACGCCAGCGGCCCGGTCGCCTTCAGCAGGTCGAGCGCGAGGGGGTGCAGGGGGATGCGGACCGCGACCGTCCCCAGGGTTTCGCCCAGATCCCAGGACAGGCTCCGGTTCGCCCGGACCACCAGAGTGAGCGGCCCGGGCCAGAACGCGTCGATCAGGTCCTTGCCGTGGGTCTCCATGACGTCGTCCTGGACAAGGGCGAGCGCGGCGCGCACGGTGCCGGTGAGCACGGCGGGCGGCGCATGCCTGCCCCCGCCCCTGGTGGACAGCAATGCTGCCACGGCGGCCGGTGAGAAGGCGTCGGCTGCCAGGCCATACGCCGTGTCAGTGGGGAAGACGGCCAACTGGCCGCCACGCAGCGCAGCGGTGGCCGCACTGATCCCGACCGCACGCTGCGAGGGGTCGGTGCAGTCGTAGCGAACACTCATGACAGCCAATCCTGCCACCCAGCCAGACAACTGCCGCCTCCTGTGCGGCAGCCTCAAGCGGCGGGCCGCCGGGCGGTGACGAAACGGTCCCGGCCTGCCAGGTCCCGGTTGTTTCGGGTGTCACGCCAGCCACGTTCCTCGGCAAAGACCCAGTAGACCGCGCTCCCCTGCGGGGCGCCGTGCTCGACAGCCACCAGGCCGTCCGGCCGCAGCAGGCGGCGCGCCACCCTCTCCACCACCCTGATCGCGTCCAGACCGTCCTCGCCGCCCCACAACGCCCCGGCCGGGTCGTACTCAGCTACTTCCGGCGGCACGGACGCGCCGACCGGTATGTAGGGAGGGTTGCTGATGACCAGGTCTACGACACCGTCCAACTCGCGCAGGGCGTCGGCAAAGTCCGTGGCGTGCAGGCTCACCCGGCCCGCCGTGTGCGGTGCGTACCGCGCGCAGCGGGCGATGTTGCGCGCCGCCCACTGCTGTGCCAGCGGGTCCGCCTCCACCGCGTGGACGCGGGCGCGTGGCACCTCCTGGGCGATGGCCAGGGCGATGGCGCCCGACCCCGTCCCCAGGTCGACCACTACCGGTTCCGCGACATCCATCTCCGGGAGCTTGGCCACCGCCCAGCCGGTCATCACCTCGGTCTCCGGGCGAGGCACGAACACACCGGGCCCCACCTCGAGCTCGGTGTAGCGGAAGTAGGCCAGGCCGGTGATGTGCTGGAGCGGCTCCCGCGCCGCCCGGCGCGCGACCTCCTCCCAGAACCGGGGGTCGAAGTCGGTGTCAGGCACCAGGTGCAGTTCGGTGCGGCGGACCCCGTGCACGTGGGCGGCGATCACTTCCGAGTCCGTGCGCGGCGAGTCGACACCGGCCTCGGCCAACCGGGCCGTGGCGATGGCGACCTCGTCCAGCAGCAGGCTCATCTCAGCCAGCTCAGCCAGTGTCAGCCGTCATCGGCGTCGCCGCCCGCGAGGCCACCGGAGGAGTCGGCCTGCGCCAAGGCGGTGACCACGGCGTCGAGGTCGCCGTCGAGCACCTGGTCCAGGTTGTAGGCCTTGTAGCCGACCCGGTGGTCGGAGATGCGGTTCTCCGAGAAGTTGTAGGTGCGGACCCGCTGCGAGCGGTCCACGGTCGCGACCTGGCTGCGGCGCTCGGCCTGCGCCTGCTCGTCGGCCTCGGCCTGTGCCTGGGCGAGCAGTCTCGCGCGCAGGATCCGCATCGCCTGGTCCTTGTTCTGCAGCTGGCTCTTCTCGTTCTGGCAGGAGACCACGATGCCGGTGGGGAGGTGGGTGATGCGGACCGCCGAGTCGGTGGTGTTCACGCTCTGCCCACCGGGACCGGAGGAGCGGAAAACGTCGACCCGCAGGTCCGCTGGGTCCACGGTGACGTCCACCGGGCTCGCCTCGGGCAGTACCAGCACGCCCGCTGCCGAGGTGTGCACGCGCCCCTGGGACTCGGTGACCGGCACCCGCTGGACGCGGTGCACACCACCCTCGTACTTCAGCCGGGACCACACACCCTCGGTCCCACGGCCCGACTTGACCGCCAGGGTCGCGTCCTTGTAGCCGCCCAGGCCGGTGACTGTCGCGTCGAGCACCTCGGTCTTCCAGCCTTGGCGCTCGGCATAACGCAGGTACATGCGGAACAGGTCGGCGGCGAACAGCGCCGACTCCTCCCCACCCTCACCGGCCTTGACCTCCAGGATCACATCCTTGGAATCGTTGGGGTCGCGCGGCGCGAGCAGGTCGCGGAGGTGGTCCTCCAGGCCGGCGCGGTGGCGGGCGAACTGTTCGGCTTCCTCCGCGAACGAGTGGTCTTCACTGGCGAGCTCCCGCGCGGCCGCCTCGTCCGCCGATGTCTGCTGCCATTCCTGGTAGGCCTGGACAACGGGGGTCAGCTCGCCGTACCTGCGCCCCAGCGCCTTGGCCCGTTCCGGGTCGGAGTGCACGGCGGGGTCGGCCAGGTCGTGTCCGAGCTGGGTGTACTCCTCCACCAGGCTGCTCAGCCTCTCGAACACCGCCGTCCCTTTCGCGCGTCACTCCCATGTCGACACCAAGACCACCGTGCCGGGCGCGGGACAGTGCCCGCGCGGCACGGTGGTGGGCTTGGAGCTACTTGCCCGCGGCCTTCTTGCCGAACCGGCGCTCGAAGCGCGCCACACGGCCACCAGTGTCGAGGATCTTCTGCTTACCCGTGTAGAACGGGTGGCAGTTCGAGCAGACCTCGGCGTGGATGGTGCCGCTGGCCGCGGTGCTCCGGGTGGTGAATGTATTCCCGCAGCTGCAGGTCACCGTGGTGACGTGATACTGGGGGTGGATGTCAGGCTTCATGGACAAACTCCTGCCTTCGGCGGTCGCCGGGTCGCCCCTGTCGGGACGTGAACCGGTACCGCATGGTTGCGGCTTTCTAGTGTGCCAGACAGTAGAACCAGTTTCCCTGACCTGGCATTCCGTCAGGAACCGAGCGTGGTCTTCTGGACCTGCATCAGGAACTCGGCGTTGCTCTTGGTCTTGCGCATCTGCTCCATGAGCAGCTCCAGAGCCTGCTGGGGCTCCAGCGCGTGCAGCACCCGGCGCAGCTGCCAGACGATCTTGAGCTCATCCGGGGCGAGCAGGATCTCTTCCTTACGGGTGCTCGACGCGTCCACGTCGACCGCGGGGAAGAGCCGCTTCTCGGCGAGCTCACGGCGCAGCCGCAGCTCCATGTTGCCGGTGCCCTTGAACTCCTCGAAGATCACCTCGT
>DASYYE010000291.1:0-25929 GCA_035946955.1 Streptosporangiaceae bacterium
ACCGTGTCGGGTGCGACCAGGTCCACCACGTACTTGGTGTCGGGGTAGGCCGGGTTCTTGGTGCTGGTCGAGGCCCACAGCGGGCGCTGCGGCCGGGCCCCGGCCCGCGCCAGGGCCTGCCAGCGCTCGCTCGCGATGTGCTGCTCGTAGAGCTCGTAGGCCAGCCGTGCATTGGCCACTGCCGCCTTGCCGCGCAGCGCTGCCGCCTCAGGAGTGCCGATCTTGTCCAGCCTGCCGTCCACCTCGGTGTCGACCCGGCTGACAAAGAACGACGCGACCGAGGTGATCCGGGAGAGGTCGTGGCCGGCCCGCGCGGCCTGTTCCAGCCCGGTCATGAACGCGTCGATGACCTCGCCGTAGCGATGCAGGCCGAAGATCAGGGTGACGTTGATGTTGATGCCCTCGCCCAGGCACTGGGCGATCGCGGGGACTCCGGCGGGAGTGGCGGGGATCTTGATGTAGGCGTTGGGCCGGTCCAGCAGCCACCACAGTGCGCGGGCCTCGGCCACTGTCCGTGCGGTGTCCCCGGCCAGGCGGGGGTCGACCTCCAGCGAGACGCGGCCGTCCACGCCCTGGGTCGCGTCGTTCACCGGCCGCAGTACGTCACAGCCCCACCGGATGTCGAAGGTGGTGATCGCGCGGGAGGCTTCTTCCACCGACACGCCGCGCAGGGCCAGGTCCGCGAGTTGGGCGTCGTAGTCAGATCCGTGGCTGAGCGCATGGTCGAAGATGGTCGGGTTCGACGTCACCCCGGTCACGTGCCAGTCACTGACCAGGGTGGCCAGGTTCCCGCTGGTCAGCCGTTGCCGGTTGATGTCGTCCAGCCACACCGACACTCCGGCCGCGGTGAGCTGGTCAAGGGCGTTGCCCGGGGTCGTCATCGCTTGTCGCTCCCGTGTGTCTGGGTCTGGTCTGTTGTTGGTTGGCCTACCCCTGCTTCGCCAGGCTAGCCCGGGCGGCCTGGGCTATTCGTTCCGAGGTGAGCCCGAATTCTTCGTACAGCACGGGGAAGTCGGCAGAGGCCCCATAGTGCTCCAGGCCCACGCATTCGCCGGTGTCCCCGGCGAACGCCCGCCAGCCCAGCGTGACCCCCGCCTCGACGCAGACCCGTGCCCGGACCCGCGACGGCAGCACGTGTTCCTGGTAGCCGGCGTCTTGTGAGGTGAACCACTCCACGCACGGCATCGAGACCACCCGTGTGGCAATGCCCTCGGCTATGAGCTGCTCCCGGGCGGCGAGCGCGGCGTGCACCTCGCTGCCGGTGGCGATGATGACCACCGCGGGGTTCCCGCCGGGCGCCTCGGCCAGCACGTAACCGCCACGGGCCGTGCCCTCCGCGCTGGCCAGCCCCTCGCCGCGCGCCCAGTCCTCCGGCGCTGCGCAACGGTCGAGCACGGGTACGTCCTGCCTGGTCAGGCTCAGCCCGGCCGGGCGGGCGTGCGCGAGGACCGTGCGCCAGGCCACCACGGTCTCGTTGGCATCCGCGGGCCGCACGATGTCCAGGCCGGGGATGGCACGCAGTGACCACAGGTGCTCGACCGGCTGGTGTGTGGGGCCGTCCGGGCCCAGCCCGATCGAGTCGTGTGTCCACACGAACGTCACCGGAAGCGCCATCATCGCCGCCAGCCGCACCGCGGGCCGCATGTAGTCGCTGAACACCAGGAACGTGCCGCCATAGGGCCGGGTCAGCCCGTGCAGCGCGATCCCGTTGCAGATGGCGCCCATGGCGTGCTCACGCACGCCGAAGTGCAGTGTGCGCCCGTAGGGGTTGCCCGGGAACAGCCGGGTCTGGTGCTGGGTGGGCACGAACGAGGGCTCGCCAGCCATCGTGGTGTTGTTGGAGCCGGCCAGGTCGGCCGAGCCGCCCCACAGTTCGGGGAGCACACCCGCGACAGCGCTCAGCACCTCACCTGAGGCCTGCCTGGTGGCTTTGCCCTTGGGGCTGGGTGCGAACTGGGGCAAGACCGTGGCCCAGCCGTCGGGCAGGCGCCGTGCTGACAGCCGGTCCAGCAGTTCGGCCCGGCCTGGGTTGGCACGCGCCCAGGCGGTGAACGTGGTGTCCCAGTCGGCGCGCAGCCGCTTGGCGCGGTCCGCGACCTGGCGGGCGTGGGCGAGCGCCTCGTCTTCCACCGGGAACTTGGTGTCCGGTTCGAACCCGAGCACCCGCTTGGCCGCGGCGACCTCCTCGGCGCCGAGCGCGGCGCCATGCGAGGCCCCGGTGCCCTGCTTGGTGGGCGCGGGCCAGGCGATGATGGTCTTCAGCGCGATGAACGAGGGCTGCCCGGGGTGGTCCCGGGCGGTCACCAGCGCGCGGTGCAGTGCCGCGACGTCCTCGTGGTAGCCGCCGGGACGCCGCCAGTGCACCTGCTGCACGTGCCAGCCGTAGGCCTCGTAGCGTGCGCAGACGTCCTCGGACAGGGCGATGGCGGTGTCGTCCTCGATCGAGATGGCGTTGTCGTCATAGACGACCACGAGGTTGCCGAGCTGCTGGTGGCCTGCGAGAGAGGAGGCCTCGTGGGTGATGCCTTCCTCGATGTCGCCATCTGAGGCGAATACGTAGATGTGGTGGTCGAACGGGCTGGTGCCCGGGGGTGCGTCCGGGTCCAGCAGGCCGCGTTCGCGGCGGGCCGCCATCGCCATGCCGACCGCATTGGCGAGGCCCTGGCCCAGCGGGCCGGTGGTGGTCTCCACGCCCGGCGTGCGCCCGTGTTCGGGGTGGCCGGGGGTGATGCTGCCGAAGGTGCGCAGCGCCTTGATGTCGGCCAGGCCCAGTGCGTACCCGGACAGGTACAGCTGCAGGTACAGGGTGAGGCTGGAGTGGCCATTGGAGAGCACGAACCGGTCACGGCCCAGCCAGCCCGGGTCGGCGGGGTCATGCCGCAGCACCCGCTGGAACAGCAGGTAGGCAGCGGGCGCCAGGCTCATGGCCGCACCCGGGTGACCCGAGTCGGCCTGCTCGACCGCATCCATGGCCAAGACCCGGGCCAGGTCAACGGCACGCTGGTCCAGTTCTGACCACTCGGTGTCAGGGGAGGCTGTCACGGGCCCCGCACCGCCCCTCTCCGTGGGATCCCCTGTCGTCCTACGGATGAGACCCTATCGGTCCGAGCGCGGTGGCTGTTTCCTGGGCCGTTTCGGTGCCGGGCTGTGATCTGGCGGTGCCACGCTCCCACAGCGCGAACCACAGCAGCAACATGGTGACCCAGATCACCACCGCCAGGGACTCGTGCACCCAGACGACCCCCGCTGGCAGGTGCGTGAAGTACTGCACATAGCCGAGGACGCCTTGGATTCCCAGCAGCCCGATGAATACATAACCCAGCCGCACGGCCCGTCGAGATGCCCCGCCGAAGCGGAGTACCAGGACGAACACGAGTGTCAGCCCGCCCAGGAGCCAGCCGATGTCGGAATGGACCTGCGTCACCGCTGGCAGGTGCAGCGGGTAACGGGGCACGCCGGGCGCGCCCGCGAGCGGCCCGGTACCGGTCACGACGGTGCCGGCCGCGAGCATCACGAACACGGCCGCGAGCACGACCGAACCCACCAGCCGCACGAGCAGGGGCGCGGCGGGCCCGGTGGCTTCAGTGCACCGGACGTAGAGGGTGACGGCGGCGGCCACCACGGCAGTGGACAGCAGGAAGTGCACCGAGACCCACACCGGGTCGAGCTCGGTCAGCACCACGATGCCGCCGACCACGGCCTGCAGGACGACCCCGATCGGCTGCAGGGCGGCCAGCCAGACGAGGTCGTTGCGGCGCTGGCTGGTGCCAGGTGGCCGGTAGCGCCAGGCCGCGACCAGGACCAGCACGGCCACGAGTTCGACCACGCCGGTCAGGGTGCGGTTGCCGAACTCGATCCAGGTGTGGAAGACGGGCTCACCCGCGCGAGGCGCGGCGACCAGGCTGCTGCGGGTGCAGTCGGGCCAGTTGGCACAGCCGAGGCCGGAGTTGCTGAGCCGCACCGCCGCCCCGGTGACCATGATCCCGGCATTGGCCACGACACCGGCCAGTGCCAGCCGCCGCATGGTGGCCGGACTGGGGTCAGCCAGCGGGCCGAGCCAGCTTCGCCACGCGGCCAGGGGGGTCTGCACGGACCCAATGGTAGAGCGGGCGCAGCCGCATCCCCCACCCGCACCGCATGCCGCACCGCACATGCCGCATTCCCATGATCGCGGTGACTTCCACTGCGCATAGCAGTACAAACAGCCGCAATCATGCGAGTGGGCCGTGCAGTGCAGTGATAACAGCAAGAAGCACTCCGGAGGCTGGTGCTCCTGTCAGGCTTGCGGTTCGGCGGACTGTGGGGCGCCGCGGGCCGCACCGGCGCAGGCGACCGACACGCTCGCGACCGCCAGCCACTGCCGCGGCGACAGCGCCTGCCCGAGCATGACGAGGCCGACCAGGGCGGCGGTGACCGGTTCCGCGCTCATCCAGATGCCGAACACCCGCGCCGGGAGGCGCCGCAGGGTCTCCAGTTCCAGCGAGTAGGGCACGATCGAGGACAGCAGCCCGATGGCGATCCCGGTCAAGACCACCGCGGGCCGCAGCAGCACCGCACCCCCGGCCGCGACGCCGGTGGGCGTGACCGCCACCGCGGCGATGACCATGGCGATGGTCAGCCCGGAGGTGCCGGGGAACCGCCGCCCCGTCGCCCGGCTGAGCAGGATGTAGACCGCCCACGCGGCGGCGGCCACCAGGGCGAACACCAGCCCGGCCACGGCCCCGCCATGCCCGGCCCCGGCCAGCTCGGCCACCGCGGTCGCCTGGCCGGTCCCGGCCAGCAGGACCACCCCGCCCGCTGCCAGGGCGACCCACAACAGGTCCAGCACCCGGCGTGAGGACGCCACCGCCACGCCGAGCGGCCCCAGGAACTCGATGGTCACGGACACTCCGAGCGGGATCCGCGCGAACGACTGGTAGATCGAGTAGTTCATGACCGCCAGCGTCACCCCGAAGCCGGCCACGACCGCGGCGTCGCGCCAGGCACGGCGCCGGACCACCGCCCGCACCGCCCGGCCCAGCCCACGGCCTCCCACGACAGCCAGCACCAGCGCGGCGCTCCACAGCCGCAGGCCGGTCACGGCACCCGGCGCGACCTGGCTGAACAGCCGGGCGGCCAGGCCCGCTCCCACCTGGACCGAGATGATCGCGGTGAGGATCAGCACCGGCGCGGGGACCGGGCCCAGGAGGGAGCGGTGAGGGGACGCCGGTGGCGACTGGCTGGCTGCTTCCGGCCCGGGTGTCTCCCGGCTTGCCGGCGCGGGACTGGCTTGGTTCGGCCGCACGACCTCTGTCTACTCCCAGCGGAAGGTGCGTGCTGCCACCGCGCCCGCACAGGCCGCCCAGACCACGAGCACGGCCAGGTCGCGCAGGGGCAGCACCGTCGTGCTCTGCAGGACCGAACGCAGCCCCTGCGCCAGCGCCCCGGGGGGCAGCAGGGTCAGCACGGGCCGCCACGGTGCGGGGAACTTGCTCAGCGGGAAGATGATGCCGCCCAGCCCAAGCATGATCAGGTACAGCAGGTTCGCCGCGGCCAGCGTGGCCTCGGCGCGCAGTGTCCCGGCCAGCAGCAGGCCCAGTCCGCTGAACGCGGCCGTGCCAGCGAGCATCAGCAGCACCACCCATACCGCGGCGAACGGGGTGGCGTGCGGGTGCCACCCGAGGCCAAACCCCACCGCGAAGATGATGACCGCCTGCGCGGCCTCCACAGCGAGCACGGTGACGGTCTTCGCCGTGATCAGGCCGCCGCGGCCGAGCGGGGTGGCCCCAAGCCGCTTGAGCACGCCGTAGCGGCGCTCGAACCCGGTGGCAATGGCCTGGCTGGTGAAGGCCGTGGACAGCACCGCCAGCGCGAGGATGCCAGGGACCAGGTAGTTCACCCGGGATGACGAGCCGACTTTGACCAGCGGCTCCAGGCTGAACGCGGCCAGCAGCAGCACGGGGATGATCAGGGTGAGGAGCAGTTGCTCGCCGTTGCGGACCAGCATCCAGCCCTCGAAGCGGGCCTGCGCCAGCACCATCCGGGGCCGGGGCGCTGGCCCCGGGCTGGGGCTCGGCCACGCGGCGGTGCCGGCGATGTCGATCGGATCGGTCATGACCGCAGCTCCCGCCCCGTGAGTTCCAGGAACACGTCCTCCAGCGTCCGGCTCTCGATCCGCAGGTCCTGGGCGAGCACGCTGTGCTCCGCGCACCAGGCCGTCACCGCGGCCACCAGCCGTGGGTCCACGCGGTCGTGTACCTCCACCACATAATGGCCCGCGGGGGCCTCCTTGGCGGTCGTCCCGGCCGGCAGGGCCACCACCAGGGCGTCGGTGTCGAGCCCGGGCTCGGCGCGGAACCTGATCTGGCCCGCGGTCCCGGTGAGCTCGGCCGGGGTGCCCGAGGCCACCAGGCGGCCGCGGTCGATGATGGACACGCGGTCCGCGAGGCGTTCTGCCTCTTCCATGTGGTGGGTGGTGAGCACCACGCTCGCCCCGGATGAGCGGAGCCCCGCGATCAGGTTCCAGGTGGCGTGGCGGGCCTGTGGGTCGAGCCCGGCGGTGGGCTCGTCGAGGAACACGAGTTCCGGGCGCCCGATCACCGCGGCAGCCAGCGACAGGCGCTGCTGCTGCCCCCCGGACAGGCGCCGGACCGGCGTCCGGGCCGAACCCGTCAGCCCGAGCCGCTTCAGCAGCGAGGCGGGGTCCAGCGGGTGGGCATGGAAACTCGCCATCAACCGCAGGTACTCCGCTGGCCGCGCGGCCGGTGGGATCCCGCCTGCCTGGAGCATCACCCCCACCCGGGGCCGCAGGGCCTGCCCGTCCGCGACCGGGTCCATCCCGAGCACGGTCACCGACCCGGCCGTAGGGCGCCGGTACCCCTCGCAGATCTCCACCGTGGTGGTCTTTCCCGCGCCATTGGGCCCCAGCACGGCGGTGACCTCACCTGCGGCGGCACTCACGGACAGACCGTCCACCGCAGTGGTTCGCCCGTAGCGCTTCACCAGGTCACGGACTTCAACCACGGGTGGTTTGCTCACGCTGGTGAGTTTAGGGCCAGGGGTGGGGCAATACCGGACGGACACCTTGACACCACTGGTGACTAACGAGACACCGCCCAGCGCAGCGGCCGGTCCTGACCGCGGCGGATAACAGCAAGAAGTGGTGGGTCGGCTTCGTTACGGTTCCGTGTGGGTCTGGCAGGGTGAGGGCATGTCTGATATTTCACATGGGCTTGGTGGCGGGGCTGCTGGCCACGGTGTGAGTGCTGCTGGGCTGGTGCACCCCGGTGAGATGGGAGCGGCTGTCGGCGCCTGCCTGGCCGGCCGGGGACTGCGGGTTTTGTGGGCTTCGCAAGGCCGGAGCCGGGCAACGGCCGGGCGTGCCACGGCGGCCGGCCTGGTTGACGCCGGCACCGTCGCGGAGGTCGCTGCCGGGGCCGAGGTCATGCTGTCGGTGTGCCCGCCCCACGCGGCACTGGATGTGGCCAGGTCGCTGGCGGGGTTCCGGGGGCTGTACGTGGACGCCAATGCCACCTCGCCCGCGACCTCGCGTGAGGTGGGCCGCGTAGTCACGGATGGGGGCGCCACCTTCGTGGACGGCGGGATCATCGGCGGGCCACCACGCACGCCCGGGGGCTGCCGCCTGTACCTGTCCGGTCCCGAGGCCGGCCGGGTGGCCGCGCTGTTCGAGGGGACCGCACTGGAGGCGCGAGTGGTCGGCGAGGATGCCGGGGCGGCGTCGGCGGTCAAGATGGCTTACGCCGCCTGGACCAAGGGCTCGGCGGCCTTGCTCCTGACCGCGCGTGCGCTCGCCCGGGCCGAGGGCGTCGAAGACACCTTGGTCGAGGAGTGGGAGCAGTCCCAGCCAGGAGCGCTCCGGCGGTGCCAGCCGGCTGCGTCGTCGGCACTGGCCAAGGGCTGGCGCTGGGTCGGCGAGATGGACGAGATCGCGGCAGCCATGTCCGCGGCCGGGCTGCCTGACGGGTTCCACCAGGCAGCGGCCGAAGTCTACCGGCGGTCAGCCGCCGGGGCCGGGCCGGCGGCCGAAGCTGGTCGTAGGCCGGCGGCCGGAGCCGGGGCTGGCCGCGAGACCGCCGGTGTGCCGGGCGGCAAGGACGCGCTCTCTGCCGTCCTGGACTCGCAACTGTCCTGCCCACTGCATGGCCCGTGGCCGAGCCAGTAAGTCTCTGCCCAGTTCAGGCCATTGACCGGCAGGTGTTTCTGTGATTCGGCTTGACCTATAAGTAACTTTCGCGAAAACTGCTCCTAATGCCCGGTATGGAGCGGCGGGCCCAGGTCGGCGCCGCATGCACTCAGCCGGGTGGGCTTGCCCTCCACCACGCCGTCGCCATACCGGCTCGACAACGAGGTCGTGAGGAGAAAAGCCCATGCGAAGTACGGCCCGGTTCATTCGGCTGACGCCCCACCGCGTCGTCATGGCCGCCGGAGCTGCCGCCGCGCTCACCGCCCTGATGGCATTCGGGGCCACTTTCCCCGCCCTGGCGTCGCACACTGGCACACAGCGGCAGCCCTGCGGCATCACCGCCACCGTCCACTGGCACGGCACGACGTACCACATCCAGCGGTACGGGATGTTCGGCATCGTGCCCGAGAAGGGCAAGCACATAGTCACGAACGTGCCCATCACCGCACACTGCCCGGCCGGGGCCCAGGCTGCCGCAGCCAAGGCCCGGCTCATCTACCATGGCGGCCCGCTCGAGCTGCACCCGCACGTCTTCCTGGACTTCTTCGGGAACCAGTGGAGCCATGACGCCAATGGCGTCGTCGCCTACATGACCAAGCTCTTCAAGGGCCTGGGCGTCCAGCCACAGGACAACTGGTCCACGATCACGAGCCAGTACAAGAACGGCAGCGGCAGCGGGCCGTCGTTCAGCGGCTCGGTATTCGGCGGCGCCTGGATGGACAACTCCAAGCCCTCACCGGGCCATGCGACAGCCAACCAGCTCGCCGCCGAGGCCCGGGCCGCCGCGCAGCACTTCGGTGTCTCCGGTGCCGACGAGGACGTCTTCGTGCTGAGCCCGCACGGCACCCACCCCGCCGGCTTCAACACGCCCGGCGGCAACTTCTGCGCGTTCCATGACTTCAATGGCACCACCGCGTGGACGAACATGCCTTACGTGCTCGACCTCGGTGCCAGCTGCGGCGCGAACTCCGTCCAGAACAAACTGGACGGGTTCAGCATCGCCGGCGGCCACGAGTACGCCGAAGCCGTCACGGACCCACACCCGCCGAGCGGCTACGTCACCTCCGGCGGTAGTGAGATCGGCGACCTGTGCGCCTTCCAGAACCTGTTCGCCCTCCACCTCCCCACCGGCGCCTTCGCCATGCAGCCGCTGTGGAGCAACCGGGCGAACGGGTGCGTCCAGCACGCCAAGCCCGGCGCTCACGGCGGCCGGTGACCTGGTACCGGCTGTCCCCTGACAGGAGTCCGCACGCCAGGGCCTGACCTTCGGCGCCGAAGGTCAGGCCCTGGCGCGCGACCCACTGTCACTCCTCGCCGGAGAACCGCTCCCACGCGGACTGGCGGGTCATGCCGAGTGCGGCGCCGATCCTGGTCCAGGTGATGCCGCGGGAGCGCGCTTCGGTGACCCAGCGCGCGAGGTGACGCTCCACCTGGCCGCCGGCAGCGGCAATCTTGGGCAGGGTGGCGAGCAGGTCGTCGTCGCTCAGCTGCCGTTCCCAGTGCGTATGGGCCGGCTTCTCAGCGGACTTCCCGGCCGGCTCGCCTGCCGCCTCTTGTGCGATGATCTCGCCGCATAGCGCGATGCACTCATTGCAGATGAACACGCCCGGCCCGGCCACCATCTTCGCCACCTCGGAGGTCGGCTTCAGGCAGAACGAGCACACGATCCCGGTGTCAGGTTCGGTCGTGGCCGCCATCACAGGCTCCTTTCGGGTACGGCCCTGCATCCCCAGAGCTGTCAGGCGCTACCTGACGTTGTCAGGCGTCACCTTACGGCGTCAGGCGTAGCCTGACAAGACGGCTGCCTTGCCAGCCGTGGCTTGGCAAGGCAGCCGTTGGTCTCGGGGAGGGCTCCGCCAGGCACCTAACCGATGTTGACGAACGTGGACGTGAACATGGTGGGGGTGGGCCCTATCGGCCCGGTGCTGATCTGCAGCACGCCGGTTGAGGTCGCCATGTTGATGCGCACTACCGGGAGTGAGCCAATTGGCCTGCCATCGATTGTGGTCGCGGTGAAGACGATATGCCCGAAATTCGGGACAGGATTCGCGACCGGGCTTTGGTGCGTGCCATCGATGCCGACGCATGTGAGGCTCGCCAGGCCGCCTCTGCCGCGGATAGGCACGCTGAAGCCGCGGGTCACGTCCGCGAACATTCCGGTGGTCAGTGTCGGGTTGACATTGAGTGAGGTGATGATCTTGTCGCCGGGCCTGACGGGGACCGGCAGTGGGGTGACCACGCCGCGGATGTCAGTCTCGGCCATGAACAGCGGCCTGCCGCCGGAGCAGCTGAGTGCCACACCACTGGCGATGATGGACCCAGGGACCACGACCCCGACGCCTGGGACCACGGTGGCATTGGTGGCGGTGCAGGTGAGATTGGGGACAATGAACGTGGTGCCGGCGGAGGTCACCGAGGGAGGATGGGGCAGTGCCCATCCCGCGTATTGCGTGGACGTCGCGACCTTGGGCCGTGGTGCGGCCGATGCAGCAGTTGGAGCGAGGACCACCAACATCGCGGCCACGGCCGCGGCGCTCGCCGTCTTGGCACTGATCCGGTGCTTCAATGAAGGCCTCCTGTCAGAGCGACGTTTTCCCAGTGGGCCGGTTTTGGAACAACCTGAGCGTATTGACACGCTGGGCTGAGACGCAATGGCGTATGGCCGGGGGAGTTTGTGTTCCAGAACGGCTGCTGGAATGACAGCTCCGGCACACTAATTCGTTGGTCCGCTCAGCGGAGCCCCGCATCTGCCGGTCTGTGCGAGGTCACACCACAGGCGTGCCGGCCGTGGCGGTGAGTTCGGCGAACAGTTCCATCAGCCGGGTGGTGACCGGGCCGGGACGGCCGGTTCCGATGACCCGGCCGTCAATCGCGGTCACCGGCGCGAGGCCGCCCATCGTGCCCGTGACGAACACCTCGTCCGCGCTGTAGAACTGGGCCAGCGAGTAGTCGCCGACCTGGCAGCCGATCGCGGCCCGGGCCGCGAGGCCGAGGACGGCCGCACGGGTGATTCCCTCCGGGCACGCCACCAGTGCGGGGGTGCCGAGGCCGCCGCCCGCCACCAGGAACACGTTTGCCGCATTGGTCTCGGCCACGAAACCACGGTGGTCGAGCATGAGCGCGTCGTCCGCCCCAGCGGCATTGGCCTCGATCTTGGCAAGGATCGAGCCGAGCAGGTTGGCGTGGTGGACCTTGGGGTCGAGCACATCCGGCGGCGGCCGTCGCACGCTCGAGGTGATCAGCGTGATCCCTGTTGTCGCATAGACCGGTGGCTTGTGCTCGGCAAGCACAATGAGTGTCGGCCCGGACTGGTTCAGCCGGGGGTCCATCCCACTGGTGATCTTGACACCCCGGGTGAGCGTGAGCCGGATGTGCACCCCGTCGGTCATCTGGTTGGCCGCGAGCGTACGCCGGACCTCCTCGAGGATCTCCGCGTCGGATGGGACCGACTCGAAGGCAAGCGCCTGGGCCGAGCGCCGCAGCCGCGCCAGGTGCTCCTCCAGGTGGAAGATCCGGCCCTGGTAGAGGCGCAGGCCTTCCCAGACCGCGTCGCCGCCCTGCACGGCGGAGTCGAACGGGTTCACTGCCGCATCGTCACGGTGAGTCAGCCGGCCCGCAACGTTCACGATGATGTCGCGATTGCGCTCGTCAAAGACTTGCAGCACCCGGCGCTCCCCAGCTCACCCGGCCACAGCGAGCCGGTGCGCGGCCAATTCTGCGTAATACGGCTGGCACCGTGCTGCCAGTTGCTCCAGTTCTGGTGGCAGTCCCGTCTGGCTGCTGCCATCCGCCTCGCGGGATCCCGCACCAGCGTCGCCGAACCCGGTGGACGCCCAGACCCGGTCGTACCAGTAGCGGCCCCAGACGCCGTCGAACGACGCCGGGCCAGGCGGCCACGACAGCATCGCCGGGTCGAACCCGATACCCAGCGCCGCGCACAGCGCCTCCAGCGCCTGGCGCGGCCGGGCCGCGAGATCGGCCGAGTCGATCACCGGCCCGCCGAACCGGCGGAAGATCTCCACCTGCTGGGCCAGGCCCAGGCCGGCGAGTGTGGGATGCCGGCGCACCTTGGCGTAGGAAGCAAGCAGCCGCCATGGGTTCCGGATCAAAAACGCGTGCCGCATGCCATCCAGCCCCGCCCGGTCGACCTCGGGCAGCAGATGGTGCGTCATGTGCTTGGCGTAGCAGATGGTCCTGCCAGCGGGCAGCGCACCGGCACGCAGCCGGTCCAGCACCTCGCGCCAGTCGCACGGCATGGACGCGATGATCTCGTCCCGGCCGGGGTGGTCGAGCCCGGTCTGCGTCAGGTAGAACCCATACAGCGGCTCGTCGATCACAACGGTGTCGGCCCGGGAGGCGAACGAGCGCATCAGCGCCGTGGACAGCGTCCTGGGCCCCGACCACATGGCAATCCGGGCCGGCGCGGTGGACACACACCCGATCATAGGTCTGGGCGCGTCCAGACCCGCTGCCTGGACTGTTCCTGCCCGCGCTGTGACGTGTGTGTGCCCCTGGCCGGGGCCGGTGCGCCCAGTACGTTAGTCGTACGGATCGGGCGTCGTGATGTATACCCGGCCGTGGGGCAGTCGCCAGACCATGACGCCGGGCAAGGGCTGGTCGAGTTGCCATCCCTGGACCTGTTTGGTCCGGTGGTGGCGTCGGCATAGTGGGGCGATGTTGCATTCACACGTGGGTCCGCCCTGATCGAAGGGGGATCGTGTGGTCCTGGTCACAGCGGACGGCCGGGTAGCCGCAAGTAGGGCAGGAACTGTCAGGTACGTCGGAACCTTGCGGAGTCCGGACTTACTTCGCGGGGGATCTTGCGGAGTCCGGATGTAGGTTGCGGGAGCTACGGCGGAGGTGCGGATTCTCCGGCGGTGTCTTGTGCAGGTGAGGGTTCGAGGTCCGGGGTTAGGTTGCGAATCGCTACCGGGTTGGGCCGGGTGGTGGCGGGCAATGTCGTCTGTGATGGCACTGCACGGGGGGAGGCGGCCCAGCTGGGTCATGTCGTCCGCCCGGTGCGGCGCGGGTACTGGACGACCGCTGGGCGGCCCGGTGGCGGCGTGGTCGGGTGGGTCTGTCCTAACTGGAGGGAGCATGGTTTGGGTCAGCCGGGCGGCCAGCAGTGGCGGCGGCGGTTCGGCACGCCGCTGATCGCGCGTACTCAGGTGGCTGGTGCCTGCCCTGGCCGTGGCCTGGTGGTCACCAATCGCAGCGGGACGTTTCAGCTGTACGCGTGGGAGGTGGACTCCGGTGCGTTACGGCAGCTCACCGAGCGTCCGGCAGGGACCATTCATGGGGTGATCGAGCCGTCTGGTGGCCGGGTGTTCTTCCTCGATGACCCGTCCGGCGGCGAACGCGGGCACTGGACGGCGGTTCCCTGGGCGGGGGGTGCGGGTACCAGCCTGACGCCGCAGCTTGCTCCGTACCGTTCCAGCCAGCTCAGCTTCGCGCGTGTCAGTGGGGCGGCGGCGTTCTGCGGTGACGGGCGGTGGCTGTGGTGCGCGGGCACGGTGACCCGTTTCCCGTACCTGGTCGAGTGCCCGGTGCTCGAGGACATCGGGCAGGTGGTCGTGCTCGCTGCCGCCACGGCGCACGGGTATCCGGACACGCTGCTGGCGGTGGCTGCGGGCAGCGGGGAGGTCCTCGCCCGCCTGGCCGATGACGGAGCCCTGCTGCAGCCGGTCGCCTTCCGCCACGGCCGCGTGCTGGCCGCAACCGACCGCACCGGCGATGTCCGCCCTTTGCTGTGGCGGCCGGCGGATGGTGCGGTCCGCAGGGTCGATGCCGGGCTGCCGGGAGATGTCGTCCCGCTGGACTGGTCGCCGGACGGCCGCCGGCTGCTGCTGCTGCAAACCCATCGTGGCATCCAGCGGCTGCACGAATACCACCTCGGCACCGGCCGCACCCGCCGCACCGGCGACAGGTCCGGCTCGTACGGGCATTCCATCAGCTTCTCGGCCGACCCGGGCGGCTACTACCATCCGCGGACCGGCGAGGTCTTCGCGTTGTGGCAGGACGGCACGCATCCGCCGCGCCTGCTCACTTTGGGCGGCCCGTCTGGGGCAGTGCGCCGCGTGGTGCTCCCGGCTGGCAGCCCGCCGCGCAGCCACCGGTGGCGGTCGGTCACCTTCACCTCCGCCGACGGGACACCCGTCCAGGGATGGCTGCTGACCCCGCGCGGCAACGGGCCATGGCCGGCCGTGGTGCACCTGCGCGGCGGACCGCACCTGGTGACCACCGAGAGCTGGCTGCCGGCCGCGCAGGCCTGGGCCGACCACGGCTTCGCCTTCCTGACCATCAACTACCGCGGCTCGACCAGCTTCGGACGTGACTTCCAGGAACAGATCGTCGGCCGCCAGGGCGAACTGGAGGTCACGGACGCGGCGGCCGGGAGGGACTGGCTGGTCGCCAACGGGCTGGCCAGGCCGGACCAGGTGGCGCTCACCGGCTGGTCCTACGGCGGCTACCTCACGCTGCTCGCCCTGGGCCGCTGCCCGGACCTGTGGGCGGCCGGGATCGCCGCCGTGGCAGTCGCTGACCTGCAAGCCACCTACCAGCAGACCACCGAGCAGTCCCGCGCGTTCATGCGCCGCATGCTGGGCGGCACCCCGCACGAGTGCCCCCACGCGTATGCGACAGCATCCCCTCTGTCTTACGCGGCAGCGGTGCGCGTCCCCATCCTCGTCATCCAAGGCCGACACGACCCCCGCTGCCCACCAGGACAGATGCAAGGCTACCTGTCGGTGATGCGCGACCTCGGCAAGGCCATCGACGTGGAATGGATCGAGCACGGCCACGTGGGACCACGGGCCAGCGCAGAACACGCCGCCCAAGTACAGGACAGGCAAATACAGTTCATCCAAAGCGCACTGGCCACACCCTGACCTCCCGCCAGGAGCCCGCTGGACCGGGGCCGACCCCAGGAGCACTGCGGATGGCTCCCGCGCCCGCTGCTCGAGTCCCTGGCACCGGCGTCCGCGGCCATGCCAGGAGGCGGAGTCCTTCGGGTGAGACGTATGCCACGCTGAGGCATGCTCCGCGTCAACTGGGACACCATCCGGCTCTTCCTTCACGTGCTGGCGGCCACGATCTGGGTCGGTGGGCAGATCACACTCGCCGTGCTCGTGCCGGTCCTGCGCCGTCTTGGCACCGACATCCCGCGCGCCGCGGCACGCCGCTTCAACCAGGTCGCCTGGCCTGCGTTCGCGGTCCTGGTCATCACGGGGGTCTGGAATATGGCTGCGGTCCGCTCCCAGATCCACGGGAGTTACGAGACGACCCTCGTCGTCAAGCTGATCGCGGTGCTCGTCTCCGGCGTGGCCGCTGCCCTGCACATGCGTGCCCGTAGCGCCACCGGCTTGGCCGTGTTCGGCGCGCTCACCGGTCTCAGCGCCCTGGCCGCACTGTTCCTGGGTGTACTCCTGGCCGGATGACCGGGCTCCCTCGCCATCGAGGCGTGATGGTCGAGGTACTGATAACAGCAACAGGTGCTGTGCTCAACAGCAGGCGCTGTGATGCAGATAACAGCAAGCATGCATTGCGGGGTGGCGCAACTGCCTGGCCGCCCCCGTTGGGGGCGGGGTTCCTCGACAGTCCATCGCCAGTGAGATATATTTCTAATCAGTTATGTATGACCTGGTGTTCGAAGTACTCGCGGAACCGCACCGGCGGCGGATCCTCGACCTCCTCCGGGAGGGGGAGCGGCCGGTGGGCGACCTCGTGACCGGCCTCGGGCTCAGCCAGCCGGGGGTGTCCAAGCACCTGCGGATACTGCGTCACGCCGGGTTGGTCCAGGTCAGGGCCGTTGGGCAGCGCCGTCTGTACCGGCTGCAGCCGGACGGCCTGCGGCAGGTCGACGAATGGCTGGCGCCCTACCGCGCGGCCTGGCGCGGGCACCTCGACGCGCTCGAAACCCACCTCGCGGAGATGCACCACGACCCGGGAACAAGCCAGGACACTGATAACAGCAAGAGGCGTGGGCGCCGCGACCATGGAGAGGAACGGGACGATGACGGCTGATACTGGTCTTGGGACGCTGGAACGTCAGGGTGACCAGTGGCGTCTCACCTTTGCCCGCAGGCTCGCCCACCCGCAGGAGCTGGTCTGGCAGGCGGTCACTGAACCGGAACACCTCGCTGCCTGGTTCCCGCAGCAGGTCATCGGTGAACGCAAGGCCGGGGCCCACCTGAGGTTCGAGATGCCGGGGGGAGACGGGTTCGACGGGGAGATGCTCGTCTTCGACCCGCCACACGTCTGCGAGTTCACATGGGGCACAGACCGGCTGCGCATCGAGCTGCACCCGGAAGATGGCGGGACCGCCCTGACCATGACCCACACCTTCGGTGACCTCAGGAAAGCGGCGCGGGACGGGGCCAGCTGGCATGTGTGCCTGCAGCGGCTCATGGATGAGCTCGACGGGGCCGTGCCGCAGCCCTGGGACCGGTGGCGGGAGGTCCATCCCGCCTATGTCGAGGCGTTCGGGCCTGACGCGTCCACGGTGGGCCCGCCGCCCCCGGCCGGGTAGGACTGACTGTCCCCGGGGTAAACTTGCGGCCCGGGATGGATTTACGTAACACTGATGTTGTGAAAAACGTGGGGACAAAGGGCGCAGCCGCTGACACGGCCCGCACGTCTGGTGCGGCCGTGCAGACCGGCGTGCCCGCAGGCGTACCCCCCACGGCCGGGCAGTCCACGCCAGGTGCTGCCCAAATGGGCTCCGAACGCGGCACCAGGGGACGTATCGCGCGGCTGATCCTCGAGCACGGGCCGATCACCACGGTGAGCCTGTCCGCCCGTACCGGGCTGACGCCCGCTGCGGTCCGCCGTCACCTCGACAACCTGCTCGCTGACCACATGATCGAGGCCCGCAACGCCCGCCGGCCGGCCAGCCGGGGCCGGGGACGTCCTGCCAAGGTGTTCGCGATCACCGACACCGGCCGCAACGCATTCGGGCACGCCTACGACGACCTCGCCACCAGCGCGCTGCGCTTCCTCGCCGAGGTGGCCGGCCCGGACGCGGTGGCCGAGTTCGCCCGCAGGCAGGTCGCCGAGCTGGAACGCAAGTACCGGCCGGTGATGGCCGCCGCGGCCCCGGGCGACGAGGTGAAGGTGCTGGCCCAAGCGCTGTCGGAAGACGGCTACGCCGCTACCGCGGGCAGCGCGCCCGGCGTGGCGCGCACGGTCCGCACCACTGACCCAGGCAGCACCGGCACGTCCGCCCGTGCCGGAGCGCCTGCCCGCGCTGCCGGTCCCTCGCTCAACGGCGAGCAACTCTGCCAGCACCACTGCCCGGTGTCCCATGTGGCCGCCGTGTTCCCGCAGTTGTGCGAGGCCGAGACCGAGGCTTTCGCCAGGTTGCTGGGCACCCCCGTGCAGCGGCTGGCTACCATCGCCCACGGCGACGGCATCTGCACCACCCACGTGACCGCGCCATCCCTGGTCCACGGGGCACCGAGCGCGTCACACCACGCCACGCACGCTGGCGTGACCGCGAGCCTCACACCCACGACCACCACTCACGCAGCGCCTGGAGGCATCCCCGCATGACGACCATCGCGCACCCTGAACTCGAGGGGCTGGACAGGTACAAGTTCGGCTGGGCCGACTCTGACGTAGCTGGCGCCTCCGCGCGCCGTGGCCTGTCCGAAGACGTCGTCCGTGACATTTCCGGCAAGAAGCATGAGCCGGAATGGATGCTCAATATGCGGCTGAAGGGCCTGAAGTACTTCGGCAAGAAGCCGATGCCGGACTGGGGTGCCGACCTGAGCGGCATCGACTTCGACCACATCAAGTACTTCGTGCGCTCGACCGAGAAGCAGGCCGCGAGCTGGGACGACCTCCCCGCCGACATCAAGAACACTTACGACAGACTCGGAATACCCGAGGCGGAAAAGCAGCGACTAATTGCCGGCGTGGCTGCGCAGTATGAGTCGGAAGTTGTTTATCACAAGATTCGGGAAGACCTCGAGGAAAAGGGCGTCATCTTCCTGGACACCGACACGGCGCTCAAGGAGTGCCCGGAGTTGTTCCAGGAGTACTTCGGCACCGTGATCCCGCCCGGCGACAACAAGTTCGCCGCGCTCAACACCGCGGTCTGGTCCGGCGGCAGCTTCATCTACGTCCCCAAGGGCGTGCACGTGGAAATCCCGCTGCAGGCCTACTTCCGGATCAACACCGAGAACATGGGCCAGTTCGAGCGGACGCTGATCATCTTTGACGAGGGCGCCTACGTGCACTACGTCGAGGGCTGCACCGCGCCGATCTACAAGTCCGACTCGCTGCACTCCGCGGTCGTCGAGATCATCGTCAAGAAGGACGCCCGCTGCCGCTACACGACGATCCAGAACTGGTCGAACAACGTCTACAACCTGGTCACCAAGAGAGCCGTGGCGCAGGCCGGGGCGACCATGGAGTGGATCGACGGCAACATCGGCTCCAAGGTCACGATGAAGTACCCGGCCGTCTACCTCATGGGCCCCCACGCCAAGGGCGAGACACTGTCGGTCGCGTTCGCTGGCGAGGGCCAGCACCAGGACGCGGGCGCGAAGATGGTCCACTGCGCACCGCACACCTCCTCGACCATCGTGTCCAAGTCGGTGGCGCGCGGCGGTGGCCGCACCTCCTACCGTGGCCTGGTCCAGGTGCAGGAGGGCGCCGCGCACACCAAGTCCACGGTGAAGTGCGACGCATTGCTGGTGGACACGGTCAGCCGGTCAGACACCTACCCCTACGTGGACGTCCGCGAGGAAGACGTCGAAATGGGCCACGAGGCCAGCGTCTCCAAGATCTCCGAAGACCAGCTCTTCTACCTCATGAGCCGCGGGATGACCGAGGACGAGGCCATGGCCACGATCGTGCGTGGCTTTGTCGAGCCGATCGCGCGTGAGCTCCCGATGGAGTACGCGCTGGAGCTCAACCGGCTGATCGAGCTGCAGATGGAGGGGGCGGTCGGCTGATGACTGCGCTCTCAGGTGCCGTGGAGTCCTCGGTGCCGCTCTCACGGTTGCACGCGCAACGGTCGTTTGACCCTGCGGACTTTCCTGTGCCGACTGGGCGTGAGGAGGACTGGCGGTTCACGCCCATGCGCCGGCTTCGGGGGCTGGCTGGTGACGGGGAGCTTCCTGCTGGGAAGGTCACCGTGGACGTCGACGCCGCACCGGACGTGACCGCGGTTCGCTCCGCAAAACGCGGTCTCATCCGGCCCAGCGCCGACGCTGTGCCGGTCGATCGCGTTAGTGCCCGGGCCTGGGCCTCCTTTGAAGAGGCCACTGTGATCACGGTGCCCGCTGACTCCGATGTCTCGCAGCCCACAGTGATCTCTGTGCGTGGCGAGGACGCACAGGGGGTGGTGTTCGGGCACACGGTCATCGACGTTGGGGTCAACGCCCGGGCGATCGTCGTGCTGGACCACACCGGGTCGGCGACTCTGGCTGACAACCTGGACGTCCGGGTCGGGGACGGGGCTTCGCTCTCACTGGTCAGCGTGCAGGACTGGGATGCGGATGCGGTGCATCTGTCCCGGCATTACATGACCCTGGCGCGGGATGCCCGACTCCACCATGCGGTCGTTTCGCTCGGTGGGGGAGTAGTGCGGTTGGGCCCATCGGTCCGTTACGGCGGACCGGGGGGTGATGCTGAACTGCTGGGACTGTATTTCGCGGACTCCGGGCAGCATCTGGAGCACCGGCTCTTTGTGGACCACAATGAGCCGCACTGCCGGAGCCGGGTGGACTACAAGGGTGCGCTGCAGGGGGAGAGCGCTCACACGGTGTGGATCGGGGACGTCCTGATCCGGCCTGAGGCCATCGGCACCGACACCTACGAGCGGAACCGGAACCTGCTGCTCACCGATGGGGCGCGGGCTGACTCGGTGCCGAACCTGGAGATCCTGACCGGCGAGGTGACGGGTGCTGGGCATGCCAGTGCCAGTGGGCGGCTGGAAGACCACCACCTGTTCTACCTGATGGCGCGCGGGATCCCGCTGGAGGAGGCGCGGCGGCTGGTGATCCGCGGGTTCTTCGGGGAACTGATCGGCCGGATCGGCGGCCCGGGCACGGTGGGCCAAGGTGTCCTGGACCTGCGTGAGCGGATCAGCGTGGCGGTCGAGGGTGAGCTGGCCCGGTCCAGGGGAACCGCGTGAGCGAGTTCGTACGGGCCTGTGCGCTGTCGGAACTGCCCGACGAGGGCGCCACGGGGGTCGAAGTCAAAGGAGTGCCGGTCGCGGTGGTGCGGACCGGGGGCGAGGTGTTCGCTCTGCACGACGTGTGCTCGCACGAAGAGGTGCCGCTGTCGGAAGGCGAGATCTACGACCACACCGTGGAATGCTGGCTCCACGGGTCCTGTTTCGACCTGCGGACCGGCGAGCCCACGGGGCCGCCCGCCACCCGGCCGGTGGCCACATACCCGGTGAAGGTCACCGACGGGGATGTCTACGTCGAGCTCCCCGACGCAGCTTCATGACGGACCAGGAGACATTGATGAGCACGCTGGAAATCCGTGACCTGCACGTCAGCGTCGCGGATGGCAACGATGGCAGCCGCGAGATCCTGCGCGGCGTGGACCTCACCGTGCCCGCGGGGCAGACGCACGCCATCATGGGCCCGAACGGCTCGGGCAAGTCCACACTCGCCTACGCGATCGCCGGGCACCCCAAGTACCTGGTGACCCAGGGCACGGTGACGCTGGACGGCGCAGACGTGCTGGCGATGAGCGTGGACGCGCGGGCACGGGCCGGGCTGTTCCTGGCGATGCAGTACCCGGTCGAGGTGCCCGGGGTGTCGGTCTCCAACTTCCTGCGCACCGCCGTCACCGCCGTGCGCGGCGAGGCACCGAAGCTGCGGGAGTTCCTGAAAGAGATGCGCCAGGCCATGGCCGACCTGTCGATCGACCCGTCCTTCGCGGAACGCAACCTGAACGAGGGGTTCTCGGGGGGCGAGAAGAAGCGCCACGAGATCCTCCAGCTCGAACTGCTCGCACCCAAGATCGCGGTGCTGGACGAGACCGACTCCGGGCTGGACATCGACGCGCTCAAGGTGGTGTCCGCGGGGGTCAACAGGTTCCGTGAGCAGCCCGGCCGCGGGGTGCTGCTGATCACCCACTACACCCGCATCCTCAACTACGTGAAGCCCGACTTCGTGCACGTGTTCGTGGGCGGCCGGATCGTCGAGGAAGGCGGCCCTGAACTGGCCGAAGCCCTGGAGGTCGAGGGCTACGAGCGCTGGGTGGCGGCTGCGGTATGAGCGAGATGAAGGGGCGCGGTGCCGCCTGGACTGAGGAGCGAGGAACGAGCGACGAGGGAAGGCGGCGCCTTCAGGCGCCCCGTAGGCGAGCGGTGGGCAGGGTATGACTTTGGACGTCGCGCGGCTGCGCAAGGACTTCCCGATCCTGGACCGGCAGGTCCGGGGCGGGCGGAGCCTGGTGTACCTGGACAGCGCCAACACCTCGCAGAAGCCGCGGCAGGTGCTGGAGGTGCTGGCCGACTTCTACGAGCGGCACAACGCCAACATCCACCGCGCCAGCCACCAGCTCGGCGAGGAAGCCACCGAGGCCTACGAAGGGGCGCGGATCAAGGCCGCCCAGTTCATCGGGGCGGCTGATGAGACCGAGGTCATCTTCACCAAGAACATCACCGAGGCGATCAACCTCGTCGCGTACTCGATCGGCAACGCGAGCGTGGCGGGCACAGCAGGCGGCCGGTTCCGGCTCGGCCCCGGCGACGAGGTCGTCATCAGCGAGATGGAGCACCACTCCAACATCGTCCCGTGGCAGCTGCTGTGCGAGCGGACCGGCGCGACCCTGCGCTGGTTCCGCGTGACCCCGGACGGCCGGCTCGACCTGAGCGACCTCGACGGCCTGGTCACCGAGCGGACCAAGCTGGTCGCACTGGCGCAGCAGTCCAATGTGCTCGGCACGGTCAACCCCATCCCGATGCTCGCGGAACGGGCCCACCAGGTGGGCGCGCTGCTGCTGGCGGACGCAGCCCAGTCGGTGCCCCACATGCCGGTGGACGTGGCCAGCCTCGGTGCCGACTTCGTCGGGTTCACCGGCCACAAGATGTGCGGCCCGACCGGTATCGGAGTGCTGTGGGCACGCCGCGAACTGCTGGACGAGATGCCCCCGTTCCTCGGCGGCGGCGAAATGATCGAGACAGTGTGGATGGACCACACCGACTTCGCCGGACCCCCGCACAAGTTCGAGGCCGGCACCATGCCGATCGCGCAGGCCGTGGGCCTGGGCGCGGCCATGGACTACCTCACCGAGGTGGGGCGCGAAGAGATCCACACCCACGAGCACGAACTCACCGCGCATGCCCTGGACGCGCTGGGGAAGATCGGGGGGGTGCGGATCCTCGGGCCCACCGAGCCGGTCGAGCGCGGGGCCGCTGTCTCGTTCGAGGTGGACGGCATACACCCACACGACGTGAGCCAGGTTCTCGACCAGCAGGGCATCGCGGTCCGGGCGGGCCACCACTGCGCCGGGCCGCTGCACCGTGCACTCGGCGTCCAGGCCAGCACGCGCGCCTCGTTCTACCTGTACAACACACACGACGAGGTGGACGCGCTCGCGGAAGGTATCGTCGCGGCCCAGCGTTTCTTCGGTGGTGCCTGATGGACCTTGAGTCGCTCTACCAGGAGATCATCCTGGACCACTACCGCCGCCCACACCACAAGGGCCTGCGGGAGCCTTATGACGCCCAGGTGCGTCACGTCAACCCGACCTGCGGGGACGAGGTGACGCTGCGGGTGACGCTGGCCGGTGAGGACGGCGAGCCGGTCGTGACCGACGTGTCCTATGACGCGCTCGGCTGCTCGATCAGCCAGGCGAGCGCGTCAGTACTGGGGGACCTGCTCATCGGCAAGTCCGTCAAGCAGGCCATGGCGGTCTGCGGCGACTTCCAGGCGCTCATGTCCTCCCGCGGCGAGGCCGAACCGGACGAGGATGTGCTCGGAGACGCCGTCGCATTCGCGGGCGTGGCCAAGTACCCAGCCAGGATCAAGTGCGCCCTGCTGGCGTGGATGGCCTGGAAGGACGCAACCCTGCAGGCCATGGCGGCACGCGAGCCCGCCTGAGGAGGCAAGCCATGAGCGAAGACACAGTCAGTGCGGCAGGCACTGGTTCAGCGAACGCCAGCGAAGAGGACCTGCTGGAGGCACTGCGCGACGTCGTGGACCCCGAGCTCGGGATCAACGTGGTCGACCTCGGGCTCGTCTACGGAGTAGACCTCGGCGGCGACGGTGTAGCCACCATCGACATGACCCTGACCAGCGCCGCGTGCCCGCTCACCGACGTGATCGAGGACCAGGCCGCCAACGCGCTGGAAGGCCTCGTCGCCGACTTCCGCATCAACTGGGTGTGGCTGCCCCCGTGGGGCCCCGAGAAGATCACCGACGACGGCCGCGAGCAGCTCCGCGCCCTGGGCTTCAACGTCTGACCCACCCCCGGCACCGGGGCGGGGCCAGCAGTACGTTACAGGTTCGCCAGGTCGGGGAACTTCTTCTCGAGGTCCGCGGCCAGCCAGTCCTCCCCGAGACTCGTGTAGAGGTCAAGTGCCTGCGACACGAAGGCATGTGCCTGATCAGGTCTACCGAGCGCGAGATAGGATCCGGCCAGGCCGCAGAGCACGGCAGCCTGCTCATGCGGGTCCCTGACCTCGGAAAACGCCTCGGCCGCAGCTTTGAAAAGCGGAACAGCCTGCTCGTGGCGACTCGTGTGGGCGAAGACATTCCCCAGGTTGGCGGTGGCACGTGCCGCGCCCCGCTGGTCACCCAGGGCGGTAAAGGCGGTCAGCGCCGCCTCCGACGACTCCCTCGCCTGGTCATACTGGCCGAGCGAGAGATACTGGCTGCCGATGTTCGACAGGCAGAGCGCCTCGCCGTACTTGTCGCCGATCTCGCGGAAGATGGCGAGCGCTGCGAGGCTGGCCGCGACCGCACCGCGGGAATCGCCGGCTTCGCTCTTGGTGCTGGCCAGGTTCCCCAGGGCCTTCGCCTGTCCCTGCCGCCAGCCCACTATGCGGAACAACTCGAGCGCCTGCTCGTACTGGGCCGCCGCGTCACCGAAACGCCGCATCGGCCGGTACGCGTTGCCGAGGTTGCACCGGACCTTGCCCTCAGCCTCCTTGTCGCCGGCGAGCTGGGCGGCACTGATCGCGGACTGGTGGGTGACGACCCAGTCGCTGAAGCGCCTGCTGCGGTCGAAGTAGGCGAACATCGCGGTGGGTAGCTTCCAGCCGATCTCGTGTAGACCATACGCAGCCGCTGACAGGGCTGTCGCGGACAGGTTCGCGCGCTCGGCTTCGAACCAGGCAAATGCGGCCACGTCGGAGGGGAAGGCCATCGGCGGTACCGGAAGCTGTGCTTCGACTGCCGGCAACGGCGGCAGGTTCGGGTCCAGTGCCCCCCTGGCGGCACACGCGCTGGCGAGGTACCAGGCGGCGACCCGGTTCACCGCTGCATTGCGCGTGTAGGCCGGCTCGCCTGCGTCGAGGCGGTCGTGGGCGAAAAGCCGTAGCAGGTCGTGGAGCCGGTACCGGTCCTCCCCAGCCATCCCGGCTGGGTGATGCTGGGTCAGCAGGTGCGCGTGTGTCAGCTCGGCGAGACAGGCGCGGGCCCGGTCCATGGGCACGCCAGCGAGGCTGGCGGCGGCCGGGGCAGGGATGTCTGGGCCCGAGTGCAGGCCCAGCAATGCGAACATGCGGGCGGCCGGGACACTCAGGCTGTCGTAGGACCAGGAGAACACGGCCCGCACGTCGGTCGTGTCATCGCCCGTGCTCAGCGTGTCGAGCCGGGCGTGTGAATCCCGCAGTTCGCTGGCCATGCCCGCCAGGGGGAGCCCAGGCCGCGCGGCGGCCCGTGCGGCGGTGATGCTGAGGGCCAGCGGCAACCGTGCGCACAACTGTGTCAAGTCGTCCGCCGCCTGTCTCTCAGCAGCGATCCTGGCGGGCGAGAGATGCCGTGCCAGCAGGTCGCGGGCTTCAGCGGCGGACAGCAGGCCAAGTGTGAGGAGTTCGGCGCCTTCGGCGGCGGCGAGGCTTGTGAGCTGACGGCGGCTGGTGACCAGTACCAGGCAGCCGGGCGCGCCGGGCAGCAGGGGCCGGACCTGGGCGGCGTCACGGGCGTTGTCCAGCACGACTAGGACCCGCCTGTCCGCGAGCAGTGTGCGGTAGAGAGCGGCCTGGGTGTCCAGCCCGGCGGGGATCCGTTCCGGCGGGACGCCGAGGGCGTCGAGGAACGCGCGGATTGCCTCGGCTGGTTGCGCAGGCTGGCCACTGGGGTCGAAACCCCGCAGGTTGACATACAGCTGCCCGCCAGGGAACCTGTTCGCGGCCCGGTGCGCCCAGTGGACCGCCAATGTGGTCTTGCCGACTCCCGCGGCACCGCCGATCGCGGCCACCGCCGCGTTGCCCGGTCCCCGCCTGTGCCCCCCTGATCCTTCGGCCCCTGTCACCAGGTCGAGGAGCTCATCCAGTTTCCGCAGCTCACCAGCGCGGCCTACGAAAGCCCGCGTTGCCGCTGGCAGCTGGCGTGGTACTCCGATCGGGAGCCCCGGAGCTGGCGCAGCCGCCGCCACGCCCTCCGGCCCGCTCGTGTGGCCTGGCCGGTCTCCATCGTGGTGTAGCTGGGTCTCGAGTGCGGGGTCGCGGGTCAGGATCTGCTGGTACAGCCGCTGCAGGTCCGGGCCTGGGTCCAGGCCCAGCTGTTCGGCGAGCGCGGCCCGGCTGTCGTGGTAGACCTGAAGCGCGTCGG
>DASYYE010000292.1:0-5190 GCA_035946955.1 Streptosporangiaceae bacterium
CGACTGAGCCGGACACCGGATCTTCCTCCGCGCCAGGGGCGTCGATTAGGGTGGCGGAATGAAGAGGCTGGGCGAGCTCGAACGCGCCGTTATGGATATCCTCTGGGACAGCGCTGAGGCGCTCACAGTGCGCCAGGTCGGCGTACTGCTGTCCAATCGCGACCTTGCTCACACCACCGTCATGACTGTGCTCGACAGGCTGTCGAAAAAGGGTTTCGCCCGGCGCCAGCGCGATGGCAGGGCCTGGCTGTATCAGGCCGCCGCGGACCGCGAAGCCTATGTCACCGCGTTGATGTTGCACGCCCTCGACCAGACCGGTGACAGGTCGGCGGCACTGGCGAGCTTCGCACGGCGGGTGTCGGACTCAGAGGCCGACGTGCTGCGTCGCGCACTCGAATCGTTGGGAGAAAGCCCCCGGGCCTGACCATACGTGTTCCCCCCTTCACTTGTCCTCGCAGCCGTTGCCGCGGGCATCGTCCCTGGTGCGGCTCTGCTGGCGTCCGCCCGGTGGCCGCACCGCTCTCCTGGGGCGGCGATCGTGCTCTGGCAGGCGCTCGGGCTGAGCTGGGGGCTGGCGGCCGTGGGCGCGCTGGCGGGACTGGGGGCGGTACGGGGCCGCGACGGTGTGGCCGGTGGCGCGCTGGCGAGCGCCGCGCTCGCCGTCCGGGCCGAGGTCGCAGGCCCCGCGGCACCATCCCTGGTCGTGGTGGCCAGGCTGGTGTTCCTCACCGCGGGCACGGCGCTGCTGGCACTGCTGTGCTGGGTGCTGATGGCTGCCTCCGCGGACGTGGTCCTCGCCCGCAGACGTCACCGGACACTGCTCAGCCTGCTCGCCCACGGCGACCCGAAGGTTCCTGGCGCCCTGGTAGTGGACTACCCGGCGGCGGCGGTCTACTGCGTCCCCGGCCTCCGGTCCCAGATCGTCATTAGCGCTGGCACGCTGGACCTGCTCGACCAGGCGGAACTCGCGGCCGTGCTCGCTCATGAGCGGGCACATGTGCGTGCCCGCCATGACCTGGTCCTGCTGCCATTCGGCGCGCTGGTCCGGGCCTTCCCCCGCTCCCAGCTCGTCCGCCGTGCCCACACCACGGTGGCCCTGCTGGTCGAGATGCTCGCCGACGACCAGGCGCTGCGGCACCGCCATGCGCGGGAGCTCGCGACCGCGCTGCTGCGGGTCGGGGTGTCCGGGGCAAGGGCAACCCCAAGTGGCGCCCTGGCGGCGGTCGCGGCCTCCGACGGTGAGGTCAGTGCCCGGGTCGCCCGCCTGCTGGCTCCCGGCCCACGTCTGCCCATGCCCGCACAGGCCCTGGTCTGTGCGGCGTCCGCCCTGATCGTGGCGGTCCCGGTTGCGCTGCTGGTACTGACCTTCTGAGCCATGGTGCCTGCCGCGTGGCAGGCATGTGCCGGCTCCGTCAAGCGTGCGTGTCGCCGCTAATCGGCAATGCGGATACGGACGCGACGGAAGCCCTTGCCCTTGTTCTCGACCTTGACTACTTCGATCTTGCCGATATGGCTGGTCGAGGCCACGTGGGTGCCGCCGTCCGCCTGCTGGTCCAGGCCCACGATGTCGATGATCCGCACCTCCTTGACGTCCTGGGGGACCAGGTTGGTGGCGGTGCGGATGATGTCGGGGATGGCGAACGCCTCCTCGCGGGGCAGCACCCGGACGTCGATGCGGCGGTCCGCGACCACCTCCGCATTGCAGGCCGCCTCGACCGCCTCCCGGAAGCCTGGTGGGACTTCAGGCAGGTTGAAGTCCATGCGGGCGGTCAGGGGTTCCATGTTCCCGCCGGTGACCAGCACACCGAAGTCCCGGAACACCACACCGCAGAGCACGTGCAGGCCCGAGTGTGTGCGCATCAGAGCAGTGCGCCGCTCGTCCTCGACCGCGCCGCGCACGCTGGTCCCAGCAGGCGGCAGGGGGTCATCCCCGGCCGGGATGAGGTACAGGTCGTCGCCCTTACGGGAACCCACGATCCGGGTTTGGACGCCACCCCACAACAGCACACCGTGGTCAGGTGGCTGGCCACCGCCACCGGGGTAGAAGGCCGAGCGATCCAGGACGATGCCGTCCTGGCTGGACATGAGAACCACCGCGTCCCACTCACGCATAGTCTGGTCGTCTAGTTCGAGGCGGTGTGTCCGCCACTGCGCGTCACTCACGCGGGCAGCGTAGCGCTAGCGCGGCATGTGCAGGGCGTTTACCACGGGCCGTAGGGGCCGGAGCTGCTGCTCCCGCCGCCCTGGAACTGCCGCACCGCAGGGCGGACGTCGGTGAGGTAGACGGCCGCGGCGACGAATGCGGCGATCGGGAGGATACTGCTCGCGATGCTGGCCCCGGTGAGGATGCCGCCGAGCCCCACGACGGCCGCCACCACGAGGATGATCAGCCACAGGTTCTTGGTCTGCTTGCCAGCGGCAGCGAAGGCCCGGGACGGGCGCCGCACCACGTCGAACAGGGCAAACCCCTCGAAGCCGAACGCGACGATCGACAGGATCTCGAAGAACCAGAAGAGCGGTGTGAGCGCGCCTGCGAGCAAGAACACGTTCACAGGCTATATCGCACGGACGGGTGTCCGCACCGGCAGTCGTGCTGCCGGTGCGCACCCCTCACCAACTGGTGGTCCCCCTGCTGGCCGTCACTCACTGGCCCGTCTGCTTGGGAGCGGGCTTCGTGGTCTTGGTGGCCTTGGTGGTCTTGCCATTGAGCGCACCCTTGGTCTGCGTGGCCTTCCCCTGGCCAAGGGCCTCCCGCCCGATGTCCGCCAGCTTGTCGTAACGGTCAGCCGCCACGGTACGGGCGGTGCTGACATAGCCGGCCCAGCGTCCTGGCAGGGATGTCACCACGGTTGGCAGGGTCGTGACCGTGCCCGTCACAGCGCTGGGCAGGGTTGCGACAGTGCCATTGAACGAGCTCACGGCCGCAGACCAGGAGGGGACGGCAGCCTCCTGACTCAGCTTGGTCAGCCTGCCGGGGAGCTCGCGCAGAGCGGCAGTGGCTGCAACACCCGCCCCGGCGGCCGCGGCCACCGGTTTGGTGCCTGCCAGTTTCCGAACCTCAGTGATCACTTCGTTGGTCCCGATCATCTGCATGTCACCTCTTTCTTCTTCCTGGGCCTGCCCTCGCGGCAGGCCCTCTTCGTCACCGGCTCCTATTCGCCGGGCGTCTCGTCTGCACCAGCGGCTTCCGCATCCACCGGGCTTTCCGCCCTGGTGTCGGCCGGTTCCTCAGCGGCGGACGTGGCGCCCTCCGATGCGGCCTCACGGCGGAACGACTCATAGATCTCCAGCAGCACCTGCTTCTGCCGCTCAGCGAGGTCAGGGTCAGCGAGGATTGCGGCCCGCACGCCCGTGTCGGGCCGCCGGTCCTCCAGGATCCCCGCCTGGACGTAGAGTGCCTCGGCGGAGATCCGCAGCCCCCTCGCGATCTGCTGCAGGATCTCGGCGCTCGGGCGCCGGAGCCCACGCTCGATCTGGCTGAGGTACGGGTTGGATATACCCGCCGACGACGCGAGCTGACGTAGCGAGATCTTGGCCTGCTCGCGCTGCTGCCGGATGTACGAGCCGATTGAACCGACTTTCACTGGTGTCACGAGAACAGTGAACCACGCGATGCTTGCAATTGCAAGCACTAAGCTTGCTGTAGCTAGCAGTCCTGCATGTGACCCTTGTCACCAGGGCAGCGACACGCGGATCTCACCTACCACCCGGCCACCACCCAGCACCGGAACCTCAGCAACCTTGTCCAAAGCAGAAGTATCGGCGGGCTGGCCACCCGTCTCACCGACCCGCAGGCACCGAAGCAGTGCGACGGTCAGTGCGGGCACCGCCCGGGAGGCCCCGTCCTCGACTTTGAAGGCAGCCGCCCGGCCGTCAGGGAGTGCGAAGGCCTGGACCCCCTCGGCTCCGCCCTTCACCAGCATGCCGGGGACGGCCGACATCAGGGCACACTCGGGACGGTGGGTACCCGACACCCACGCGGGGTTGGCCCGCATGGCGTCCGCCACCATGCGCCCGGCCGCCCCCGGCTCCGCCATGACCAGGGCACGGTAGGTCCGGGCCAGGCCGGTCAGGGACAGCGCGAACAGCGGGGCACCACAACCGTCCACGCCTGCCGCACCCACCTCCTCCCCGGACAGGCGCTCCGCGGTCTGCCGGACCGCCTGCTGCAGCGGATGGCTCGGGTCGAGGTAACTGCTGGTAGGCCAGCCCGCGGCAACACAGGTCGCGAGCATGCCCGCGTGTTTGCCGGAACAGTTCATATGGACCTGGTCGGGCCCGCCACCTGCCCGCAGCAGGTCCCGCTGGGCGTCGGGGTCGAGTGGCAGGGAGGGAGGACATCCCAATGCGTCTTCGGTCAGCCCGGCGCTCGCGAGGATCTCGCGCACGCCTTCGACATGGAAGGACTCGCCGGAGTGGCTCGCCGCCGCAAGGGCCAGCAGCGTCCCGTCCAGACCCAGTCCGCAACCACGCATCGCGGCTGCCTGGAAGGGCTTGTTGGCGGAGCGCGGGAACATCGGCGCCGCCACCTCGCCCGCGCACAGCACTGGGTCGCCAGCAGCGTCGAGCACCACGGCCGAGACGCGGTGGCGGGACTCGGTGAAGCCCGAGCGGACTACCTCGGCGAGGACCGGGATCTCAGTGACGGCCGTTCACCTCTAGCACCACGCGGCCTGCCCGGGGGGCATGCGCCGTCAAGTCATAGGTCATGACCGGCAGCATGCCTGCTGGCGGGCGGTACGTCCACTGCCAGGGTCAGGTACCAGGCCGTCCCGGCCGTTCCTGGCCGTGGCCCCCTGCCCCCGCATGCTCGACAGTGGACAGGTTGGCGCGGGTGAACTCCAGGGCCTCCGCCAGTTCCGCGAGCCGCGCCTCCCGGGTAGGCGCCTTCCGCGTGTTCACTTCCAGCACTACCTGACCCCGGAAGTGCTGCGCGGCCAGCCTCTTGAGCAGCGCGGCGCACGGCTGCGTCCCGCGTCCGGGGACGAGGTGCTCGTCGCGGTAGGGCAGGCCGATGCCATCAGCCATGTGGACATGGGCGAGGCGGTCCCCCAGGGATTCAGCCATGTCCAGCGCGTCCGAGCCAGACACGGCGGTGTGCGAGAGGTCCAGGGTGGCGTGGGGGACGTCCATCAGGACGGGGTTCCAGTGGGGTGAGTATGTGGCGACCTCGGTACCGCCGGCCCGCAG
>DASYYE010000293.1:0-17017 GCA_035946955.1 Streptosporangiaceae bacterium
GCCGGGGGGGGGGGTCGGGTGGGGGGCGCGGGGTGGCGGGTGGGCGGCGGTGTCGTCCCTGGAGCGTTGTGGGCGGGGGCCGGTGAGGTGGCCCGGGCCGTCGGCGGTGTGGCCACGTGAGAAGTACCGTCGAAGCGGTACAGGTCAAAGTGCTGCATGAGGTCGACCAGCTTGGTGCCGTAGCCGGGGTCGGTCGCGTAGACACCGGTCAGTGCGCCCGCGAACGCGTCGGCGTCCTGGTGGACTGCCATGGCACGGCCGTAGAATCCGCTCGTCGCGATGAGGCGGGCGTGGTCCGCAATGCTCTCCGCGGCGTTGTGGTAGACGCGGAACGAGGCGATCCGGGTGACCAGGTGCCCGCCCAGGTACTCCTGCGAAGGCTGCGAATCGCTGCCAGCGGGGCCGGTCCCCTTGATGCCGAACAGATTGTGGTCGCGGGTGGCGAGCTTGCTCATGCCCCAGCCCGATTCGTCAATCGCCTGTGCGATAGTGACCGCTGCTGGCACGCCGTAGGTACGTTGCGCCGCCATCGCACCGGGCGCGACCTCCCGGATGAACGCCTGCTGCTCCTGGGCGTCCGGCACCGGCAGCGGTGTGGCCGTGGGCGGCGGCTGGTGCCTGGTGTAGTGGCTGGCGTGTGGCGTGGCCCGGACATGTGGCGGTTGCTGGTCGAGGGCGGTCGTGCCTTCCAGCCCGGGGATGACAGGCGCGTTCTGTGCGGCTCCACTGGCCTGTGCCCGGTCGCGCTGGGTGCCCGCGTGGTGATGGGTGCTCACATGGTGATGGGCGGCCGGGGCCTGCGCGGCGGTGCCGGCCACTTCCCCGTTGTTGACGAAACCCTGGACTCCGTCGGCAGCCAGCGAACCACCGTACTGGTGGGCATTGACAGAGTAGTTGGGCACTGAGTCGCCGCCGATGGTGTGGAGTACGCCGTCGGCGTATTTCGTGACCACTTCGACATGGCCGTCGAACATGACCCAGTCGCCGGGTTGCGGTTCATACCCACCGCCGAGCGGGTGCCAGCGGCCGTGGGCTTCCGCGTCCTGCAGCACGGACACGATGCCCGGCGACTGCGGGTTGGGGTCCACCCGCACGTCGGCCCACTGGTGCATGGGCCACGGGTACGAAGTGCCGCCGGTCACCCAGCTCTGCTGCCCCACGATCTGCGAACCCAGCTCAAGCGTCAGGCTGGCGAAGGCAGCACACGACGCACCATGGTCGACGCCATCGATGCTGTCGTGCTGCCAGATGATCGCCTCCATCTCAGCCGGGCTCTTGCCCGCGGCCATCCGCAGGTAGTAGCTGGCCACGTGCACGATGGCCGCACGCAGCATCGCGTCGCCCCCTGGAGCTGGCTGGGCGGCCTGCTCCAGGGCCATCAGGTGGATCGGCATGCTCGCCGGTGACGTGAGGTCGGCCGGCGCCTTCGGGACGAAGTTGAACCCGGCGATCCCACCGCCCACGCTGAGGCTCACCAGCGCGGTGACTTGCTGCCACCAGGGCTTGGCCGGCGGGTGCACGAACTCGACCTCCTTGCGCTTTCGTGGTGAGGGTCGGGGGTGGGGATGCCCGGCCATCGGCGGGGACTGGTTCAGGAAGTGGGGTGGGGGAGGTGTTTGAGGATTGCCTGGACCGTCTGGTCGCCCGGGTTGTTGGCGTTCTCGAACAGCGCGGCCGTGTCCTGGGCGTCCCTGGTCGTCGCGCCCACGACCCACCGCTGGTACACATCTGCCACGAGCGCAGCCTCGCCAGCCATGCCGGTCACGGCCTTGGCGCAGAGGCTGGGGAACCCCTTCTGCGACTTGAGTCTGGCTGAGCCCGTGTACCGCCGGCAGTTTGCGGGGTCACCTTCGAGGCCTGGCTGCACCACCTGGCTGCCGTTGGCGCCGATCACGGTCGCCCCGCCGATGATGTTGTTGATCGCCCGCGCCGCGACCGCCAGGCTGTCGACCGGGTTCGTCGGGTCGTAAGGGTGGTGGAGGTTGAGGGACCAGGCCAGCTCGCCGCCCTGGGCGGGGCTGATCGGCTCGAGCCCCACCCGGCCGGTCTTGGCATCCGCGAAGTCCGGGTTGTCGCCGCTGGTCATCAGGGCGAACACCCACAGGATCTGCCGGGTGGACCGGGCGCACGCGAAGTTGACCTGACCAGGCTCGGACGCCACGTCGGGGTTCTGGCATGCCCTGTTTGCCTGGCCCTGCACCACGGCCACGCTGGCGGGCCACGACGCTCCGCCACCGGACAGGACCATCACCCATACGAGGGCGAGCGCGGCGACGATGGCCGCCCCACCTGTTGCCTTGGTGGCCAGCGAGAGGCCGGGACGGTAGGCGTTCGAACGGCCACGGGTGAGTATGACCTCCGTGTGCGCATTACCGGGGTGCTCCTCCCCATCTCCGTCCACGTCCAGGTCACCGCCGGGGACAGCCCAGTGCCGTCCGCCCACAATGGGTTCGTCGTCCGCGGGGTCCAGGTCCGCCACGGCGACTCCGCGGGCCTGGCGCGCCGGACCCGGCGCGGCTGGGCCGCTCTGCACCGCCTGCGATAGCTCCCGTTCGATCGACATTCGCATGTCGGTGAGCCTGCGCTCCAGCTCAGCCGTGCGGTTCCGCAGGTCGGCGAGGCGGCGGCTCTTCAGCGGGATGGTGTTGTCGGTCTGTGGTCTCACTTTCTCACCTCTGGCATATGGCCTGTGCTCGGTGGGTCTAGCTCCTTAGGACGGGGTGCCGGATGCACCCGGGGAGCGGGGTGTGACCGCGGCATGGCCCATGCCACGTCGGCCGGTGACGGGTGCCGGTGACGGGACCGGACGTGGCTGCGGCCACGTCCGGCGCCCGGCCCCCGCAAACTGTCCGACCCTCGTGGCAGCATAGGTGACCTGGAACATGTGTCTAATTAGAACACAAAAACGAGCTGGGTGTGAAGCACTCAGCAGTTAGAACACGCGTTCGCACAAGATCAGGCTAGCGCAGTCCGAGGCCCCCTGGGAGGGCCCGGTGGCACAGGCGGCGAGCACCTGGCCGAACCCGGGCAAGGGGGTCGATACCGGGCCGGCCGCCGGCCTCAGCGTGGCGCTGGCGGGGTGCGCCGGGCACGGCCGGTGGTCCGCGCCGCGGACAGGATGAGCCCGAGCCCGACCAAGGCGCCCACCGCCCCGATGACCGCCCAGACCCGCTGACCGTTCATGCCCCCGGTCTGGCCCAGCAGGTTGAGTCCCTGCAAGATCCACACAATCCCCAGGACCACCAGCAAGCCACCCAGCACCGCGAAGATCTTGGACCACATGCATGCCTCCAGTGCGGGTCGGGGCTGGTCAAACACGCCAAGCGGGCCCACGCTACGCGCGTGTGCGCCTTCTGTCGATGCCTGGCTGGGCCGCCATTGCCGGACATGGCCACAACCGCGGTTCCGTCATCGGGTTCTGTGCGTTGACCTGGGCATTCGCACTACATTTGTCATCAATTATTTGCCTGCGAGTAACGGTGTCGAGTATGCAGGAAGCGATCAAGCCGGCCACTCTAGGAGTGTGCGGATCGCATATGTCACAGAGTCTTTCCCGCCCGACGTCAACGGCATGGCACACACCGCTGTGCGCGTTGCCGAGCACCTGGTCAGCCGTGGCCACGAGCCGCTGATCATTGCTCCAGAGCCCGCCCGGGGGCTGGCCCGACCGGACGCGGACCTCGGCTACCCGGTGGTACGGATCCCATCGGTGGGCGTGCCACTCTACAAAGGCTTCCGGGTGGGCCTGCCCGGCCCGCGCCTGCGCAGGGCGGTGGCGGCACACGGCACCGACCTCATCCACCTGGCGGGGCCGTTCGTCCTGGGTGCTATCGCCACCGCCGCGGCCAAGCGGCTCAAGCTGCCCACCGTCGCCGTGTACGCGACGGACATGGCCGCCTATGCCCGGATGTACAACACGGGGAGCGCTGGCGAGGCCATCGCATGGCACCACCTGCGCTGGATCCACAACACGGCCGCCCGGACCTTGGCGCCCTCGACGGCAACCGCGACCGACCTCCGTACCCACGGGTTTGAGCGGGTCTGCCTGTGGGGCCGGGGTGTGGACACCACACGCTTCAACCCGGCCAAGCGCAGCCCCAAGCTGCGGGCCGAGGTCGCACCGGGTGGCGAGGTGATAGTCGGCTACGTTGGCAGGCTGGCGCAGGAGAAGTGCCTTCCGTTGCTCAGCGAAGTGGCAGCCCTGCCGGGAGTGCGCCTGGTAGTCGTGGGTGCGGGCCCCGCTGAAGCGCTGGCGCGCCGGGCATTGCCGGATGCGCTGTTCCTCGGTCCGCGTGAGGGTGATGACCTCGCCACCATCTATGCAAGCCTTGATGTCTTCGTGCATGCTGGGCCCCATGAGACGTTCGGGAACACACTCCAGGAGGCTGCGGCGAGTGGCCTGCCCGTGGTGGCACCGGCGGCCGGAGGCCCGATCGACCTCGTGGCAGACGGAGTGACCGGGTTCCTGGTCGCGCCGGGCGACGCCGGGGCGCTTGCGAGCGCCGTGGCCAAGCTGGCGACGGACCGGGTGCTGCGCGCCACACAGTCCCGGGCCGCCCGGGAGGGCGTGCGGTACCGTAGCTGGCCAGCCCGGTGTGACGAGCTGATCGCCCACTACGAGGCGGTGCTCGGGTGCGACACCATCCCGGTCGCAGCGGAGGCGGCGGCATGACCACGTTCACGGCGCTTGGTGACTCCATCACACTGGGCGTGGGGGATCCCGTCCGTACCGAGCCAGGCCGCCACGCGTGGCGTGGCTGGGCGGCGCTCCTGGCGGAGAGCCTGCATGATCCGGTACTGCACAACCTGGCTACGAACGGGGCCTGCGCGCAGCATGTCGAGCGTGACCAGCTCCCGCAGGCGCTGCAGTTGCGCCCCGACATCGCCAGTGTCGTGTTCGGCGTCAATGACACGCTGCGGTCGGGGTTCGACCCGGACCGGATCGCGGCGGCCGCCGGCCATACGGTGGGTGCGCTGCGCGCGGCCGGCGCCGAGGTTCTCACCATGAGACTGCCCGACCCCGGCCAGATGCTCGGGCTCCCCGGCGTGCTCGCCCGGCCGCTGGCTCGGCGGGCACACAAGGTGAACGCAGTGATGGATGCCGTCTCAGAGCGGTTCGGTACGTTGCACTTTGACGCCGCCTCGGACGAGGAGGCATACCTGCCGGGAATGTGGGCCGTGGACCGGCTCCACCCGAGCGAGCGTGGTCACCGGCTGATCGCCCGGCGTTTCCACGCACTGCTGGTGGCTGCGGGCGTTTCCCTCGGCCCGGCCCCGGACCCTGATCCCTCGAGCCCTGCCCCTTCGCGCCTCGCCGAACTCGGTTGGCTGGCCACCAAGGGCACCGCCTGGGTGGTGCGCCGGTCCACCGACCTCGTCCCCTACCTGCTGGCCATGGCGGCCCGCGAGGTGTTCACACGCCCGAACTGCGAGCAGCCCCCCTCCCTGGCCGTCCTGCCCGCAACGCAGACCGCACCATATGCCGTCCTCCCAGGGCCTGCTCCCGACGAGGACCGCGGCGAGCCAGCACCCGTCGCGACCTGACCACCGCAATGCCGGGTGCAGGCCCTCGCAAGGCGGGGCTAGAAGGTGTTGTAGTACCACCAGGCTGAGGTGTACCAGAGGACGGCAAGCGTGACCGCGAGGGCGCCACCGGCCACCGGCAGCGTCCATCCTGGCAGGCGCCTGCTGTGGACCAGCAGCACCTTGGCGGTGAACGCGCCGTAGAAGAAGCACCCCGCCAGCGAGTGCACGGCTACCCGCAGACTCGTGAGCTGAACGCCGTAGGCGAGCAGGCAGTGCACTGCGATGGGCACCGTGAGGGCGAACAGGGCAACCCCTACGACCCGGTGCGTCACCCGGACTGGATGCGGCGCGGAGCCCGCGAATGGCAGCTTGTGGTAGATCCACAGGGCCAGCACCACCTGCACCACGGCCGCGCCGAGTGCGATGGAGGCCAGTTCCGCCTTGAGCGCGACCGCGTCTAGGCCCACGCGCCCGAACAGGCTGAACGTATAGACCGGCACGTGCACCCTGCCGACCACGTAGATCGTCACTGCCACCGCCACACCCAGCAGGCCGATGCCCACCAGTTGCCACGTGGCCCGGTGCCGTGTGCCGCCGCGGCCGATGGTATTGGGTGCTGTCATGTGGTCCTCCGTGCCGCTATCGTCCGTGGCTGCGGATGGCGGGCAACCCACTCCTTACGCAAGAACGTCTCGCCGGGCCTGGGGGGTTCACCTGTGGCGGCCTCGTGCGAGGCGATGTCAGAGGGTTTCGCGCCGCAGCATCAGGTACGCGCGTTCGGACTCGTTGGCCGTCAGGCCGGCCGCGGCTTCGTAGGCGGCCCTGGCTTCCTCGTTCCGGCCGAGCCTGCGAAGCAGGTCCGCCCGGGTCGCGTGGAACAGATGGTAGCCGTCAAGCCCCAACCCATCGGTGATGGCCAGCGCGGCACCCGGGCCGTAGACCTCTGCGACGGCCACACAACGGTTGAGGGCCACCACCGGGGTGGGAGTCACCGCCATGAGCTGGTCGTACAGGGCCAGGATCTGCACCCAGTCCGTAGCAGCGGCGGTGGGGGCGTCGCTGTGCACCGCGTTGATGGCGGCCTGGATCTGGTACGGCCCTGGGTGGTTCCGGCGCAAGCAGGCGCGCACGAGTTGCTGGCCTTCGCTGACCATGGCGTGGTCCCAGCGGCTGCGGTCCTGGTTGGCGAGTGGGATCAGCGAACCGTCCGCGCCGGTCCGGCTGTCCCGGCGGGCGTGGGTCAGCAGCAGCAGGGCCAGCAGGCCCAGCACTTCCGGCTCGTCAGGCATGAGCTCGGCGAGCAGCCTGGCCAGGCGCACGGCCTCGTCGCAGAGCTCACCGCGGATGAGGTCTCCACCGCTGGAGGCCGCGTAACCCTCGTTGAAGACCAGGTAGACGACGGCCAGCACCGGCGGGAGACGGTTGGGGAGTTCGCTGTCGCGCGGCACGCGGTAGGGGATGCGAGCGTCGCGGATCTTCCGCTTGGCCCGGACCAGGCGCTGCGCGAGGGTGGCCTCAGGCAGCAGGAAGGCACGGGCGATCTCTGGTGTCTGGAGCCCGGCGATGAGCCGGAGTGTGAGGGCGACCTGGGCTTCCGCGGCGAGGGACGGATGGCAGCAGGTGAAGATCAGCCGCAGCCGGTCGTCATGCACTGGGCCCACCTCCGGTGAGTCCGCCGGGGTGCTCAGCATGGCCGCCTGCGTCTCGCGGCCATAGCGCGAGGACTCCCGGCGCAGTCGGTCCAGCGCTTTGTTACGGGCCGTGGTGACTATCCAGCCACCGGGGTTGGGCGGAACTCCGGTCGCGGGCCATCTCTCGGCGGCCACGGCAAAGGCCTCTTGGACCGCCTCTTCAGCGAGGTCGATGTCGCCGAAGAGGCGGACCAGAGTGGCCACGGCGCGCCCCGAACTCTCCCGGTAGGTGTGCTCCAGGGCAGCGGCGTCCGTGCTTGGCACGGCCTAGTTCTCCGGAACCTCCTGGAAGGGCCTGACCTCTACCGGCGCGCGGCACGCCGCGGATGCCTTGGCTGCCCATTCCAGTGCGGCGTCCAGGTCGGCGGCATTGATGACCCAGAAACCGCCGAGCTGCTCCTTGGTCTCGGCGAACGGTCCGTCTGTGGTGACGACCTGGCCACCCTGTGCCCGGACCACCGTGGCCGTGGACGGTGGGTGCAGGCCACCGGCGAACACCCACGCGCCGGTCGCCCTCAGCTCGTCGTTGACGGTGTCGACCGCCTTGTACGTCTGCTGCATCTCCTCTTCCGGGGGCGTCGGGTCGCCATCGACCATGTGCACGGCGAGCAGGTACTGAGTCATGTCGGTCCTCCTTTGGAACCGGGGCGGCGCCCTGCCGCTCCCTCCATCCTTGTCACGAACGGCATCCGCCCGGATCGACACCCCCCGGCAGAAAAACTGGTTCTCTTCCCGGTAACCCAGCCGCTCGTCGACGGAGCCCGGGTCACCCACGCGGTCGCCCGGGCTCCGCATTCGGAGGTGTACTGAAAGGGAACGGGTGCACCGTAGAGGTGACGAAGCGGGAGGGGGACGTCCGCCATGACCGATGCCACGCGGTGGCACCGTACCCGGGAGGAGTGTGGTCCGTTGAACCGCCCGCCCAGCGGCGCCAGTGGGCAGGAGCAGGTTCGTCCCACTGCGGCGCTCAGCTCCCTGGGCCGGCCGAACGCGGTCATGCGGCAGTTTGACTTCTGGGACGACAGGTACGAGGGCCGGCGCTTGTTCTCCGAGCTCCTGGGAACGTTCTTCCTGGTCCTCGTGGCGGTTGGCGGCCCGATGGTGAACGCCAGGTTTGGCGGGCACGCCATCCCCGGCCCTGCGCTGGTGGTCGCCCCGGCCCTGATGGTGATGGCCATCATCCTGTTCATGGGGACGGTCTCGGGAGCGCACCTGAACCCCGCTGTCAGCGTCGCGTTCGCAATGCGGGGTGACTTCCCGTGGAAGCGGGTGCCGGCATACGTGGTGGCCCAGGTGGTGGGTGCCGTACTGGCCACGCTGGCGTTGTGGGCTCTGGTCGGCCGGCACGGCAGCGCCGGCCTCACGCTCCCCGGCCCGGGTATCCCGGCGATTCGGGCCATGCTGTGGGAGATGGTGCTGACCACCGGCCTGGTCAGTGTCATCCTCGGCACCGCATCCGGGGCGCAGCAGGTGGGGGCGTTCGCCGCGCTCGGGGTCGGCAGCTACATCGCCCTGGCGGGGCTGTGGGGATCGCCGGTCAGTGGCGCCTCCATGAACCCGGCCCGTTCGCTCGGGCCCGCCCTCGTGCTGGGCGACTGGACTGCCTGGTGGGCCTATCTGGTGGGGCCGGTGGCGGGTGCGGTGATCGCGGTGGGGTTCGCCTTTGTGCTGCGTGGCCGCGGCGGCGGTGCGTCGAGCACACGCGCTGCCCAGGGCACGCTGGGCCCGCTGTGGCGGCCCGGGCTGTTCGGCAGGCCCATGTCCGCACCGGACGAGTCGTCCTCGCCGCAAGAGTCCCACTGACCAGGGGAACGGCTAGGCCCGGGCAGGGACCACGACCAGCATGCGGTGTCGCCGACAATGAGGCTGTGATCTACGTCGAACCAGCCCGCTTTGAGGAGATGGTGACAGCGGCGCTCGACGGGCTGCCGCCCGAGCTCGGCGCCATCATGAGCAATGTCGCCGTCACGGTCGAGCACGACGGGGGCCCGCCCGGACTGCTCGGGCTGTACCAGGGAGTACCGCTGACCAACCGCACCACCAGCGCCTATGCCGGGGCACTGCCCGACCGGATCACGATCTTCCGCCGGGCGATCTGCGCGGTGTGCAGCAGCGAGGACGAGGTCGCCCAGCAGGTACGCCGCACTGTCATCCACGAAGTCGCCCACCACTTCGGCATCGGCGACGAGCGCCTGCGTGAACTTGGCTGGTGACGGCCGTACGGGGTCAGTTCCTGGTTGCCTGCCCTCAGGCCGTGGTCTCGTGTCCCACCCGGCCGAGGTCGGGCGGGTCACGTACCCCGAACACATCGCGCAAGGCGGTCAGGGCGGCGAACTCCCCGCAGCGGCCGTGCACGCCGGGTGCTGGCGGTGTCGAGGACGAGCACAGGTACACCCCGGGCAGCGGCGTCCGGTACGGGTTCCAGCGCAGCACCGGGCGGGCCACCATCTGGCGGATGGTCTGGCTGCCTGCGGAGATGTCCCCGCCCACGTAGTTGGGGTTGGCCGCCTCGTGCTGGGCGGCCGTCCTGGTGTGGCGGGCGAGCACGAGGTCGGTGAAGCCCGGCGCGAACCGCTCGATCTGCGCGTCGATCCGCGCGGTCATGTCCACGGTCGATCCGGACGGGACGTGGCAGTACGCCCAGAGGGTGTGCTGACCCCGCGGTGCCCTGGTGGGGTCGACCATGGACGCCTGGACGGCGAGCACATAGGGCGAGTCCGGGTGCTGCCCGCGCGCGACCTGGGCCTCGCCCGCGGCGACCTCCTCGAACGTGCCGCCGAGGTGCAGCGTCCCCGCACGCCGGCACTGTTCGTTGGCCCAGGGCACTGGGCCGGACAGTGCATAGTCCACCTTGCAGACCCCCGCCCCGTATCGGAACCGCGCGAGCGCGTCGCGGTAGCGGGACGGCAGCCGGTCCCCGGCCAGCGCGAGCAGCCCACGCGGGCTCACGTCGAGCAGCACGGCCTGGGCAGCTGGCAGCTCACGCAGGGACCGGACCCAGTGGCCGGTCTCCACCCACCCGCCAGCCGCGTGGACCGCCTTGGCCATCGCGTCGGTGATCCGGGCGCTGCCCCCACGCACCACAGGCCAGCCGACCGTGTGGGCGAGGGTGGCGAACATCAGGCCCACCCCGCCGGTCGGCGGGGTGTCCAGCGGCATCATCGCGTGCGCGGCCGCACCTGCGATGAGCGCCCGGGCCTCTTCCGTGTGCATCCGCCGGGCTATCGCCGAGGCCGGGAGCAGCGCCTGCCAGCCGAAGGAGGCCACTGCGCGCGAGGGGCGTGGTGGTCGGCGCATGGTGGACAGGACCACATCGACCAGAGCGTCTTTGTCGCCGGTCAGCGGGCCCATGAGCCTGCGGTAGGCGGGTGCGTCAGTGCCGAGCCCGGCTGCGGTCTCCACCATGTCGCGGGTCACGGCAGCGGCGCGTCCGCCGTCCAGTGGGTGCGCGAACTCCACCTGTGGGCAGGCAACGGAGACCCCTCGCCCAGCCAGCCCGAACCGCCGGAAGAACGGCGACGCCATGGCCAGCGGGTGCCCGGCCGCGCACGTGTCATGCCAGAAACCGGGGAGTGTGAGCTCCTCGGTCCGGCACCCGCCCCCGGCTGTCGGCGCGCCCTCAACCACCAGCACCCGCAACCCGGCAGCGGCTAGCGTCACCGCCGCAGCCAGACCATTCGGCCCGCTGCCGACCACGACCGCGTCCGCGTCACCGGCCACGGCCGGCCTCCCAGGTCGCTAGGTGTCCAGGTAGTGCTTGTCCTAGGGAGCGCCCTCGGAGTCGTAGCGGAAGCCGTCGAGGAAGCGGCGGAAGACTCGGAGGAGGAGCTTTCTAGGCCACTGGGCGGCGGATCCTGGCGGCGAACAGGTCGCGCAGGCTCACCACGCCGCAGACGACCCGCTTCTCGACCACCGGCAGGTGACGGAAGCCGTGCAGCAGCATGATCTGCGCCGCTTCCTCGGCCGGGCAGTCAGGGCCAGCAGACTCCGGGTCCGGGGTCATCCAGTCCGAGACCATGGCCACGGACAGGTCTTCCCCTGACGCGGCGGCACGCAGCACGTCGCGCTCGGTGAGGATGCCGACCAGGAAGGGCCCCTGCATGACCACGGCGGAACCCACCCGGGCGTGGACCATCCGGGCGGCCGTCGCCGCGACCGACTCTTCCGGCGACGTCGTGGCCACACGGGAGGTCATGACGTCGCGGAGCACCGGCCCCACGATCGTGGCGGGACGCTGCAGGCTGTCAGTCACTGCCGCCTACCTCATCTAGTTCGACGTCGCGGTGTGGGGTTGATGGCCCGGCAAGCTCCTCCGACAGCATCCGGTAGAGCGAACCGGCCCACGCGGACAGGCTTGGCCACTTCTTCCAGAACACCTGGAGCGTCGTTTCGTCGAAGTCGGCGTGCGCCCGCTCGGGGGAAACGGTGTCCCTGACGTCCTCGAGACCGTAGATCAGGCTGAGGAACTGGCTGGCCGGATCATCCATGAGCCCTCCCTCCGGTTGCGAGTGTAAGCCCCGGCCCTGCGCCAGCGCGAGAGCGCATTGGACCCCACACGGCGGGCGTTGGTGCTTGCGGCGGCCCGCACTCAGGTGGTTTCCCGACGTCAGCCCCGGTTTCTTGCACTGATGTCGTACTTGATACTGAGTGTAAGCGACATGGAGCAGTCTGTGTCTATGGGGTGATCAGCGGGCTGCCAGCATGGCCAGCAGGGCGCCCCCGAGAAGGAACGGCCCGAAGCTGATGGCGCTGTGCAGCGTGATCCGGCGGGCTGCTAGCAGCCCCAGGCTGACCACGGCCGACAGTACGAACCCGAGGGCAGCTCCGGCCACCACGGCGGTCCATCCGAGCCAGCCGAGCACCAGCCCGGCGAGCCCGGCCACCTTGACATCGCCACCGCCAAGCTGCCCGGGGCGCACCAGCGCGATGAGCAGGTACACGCCGGCCAGGGCCAGGCCTGCCAGCAGTGCCCGCACCAGTGGGGCCGCTTCGTGCTGCCAGAGCGCCGCGCCGGCCAGCAGTGCCACCAGCACCGGGAAGGCGGGCAAGGTGAGACGGTCGGGAAGCCGCTGGACCGCGATATCGATGGCGGCCAGGGCCACGCCCAGCACACCGAAGACCGCGAACGCGGCCATGACCGGCTGGCCGCCGAACCGTCCGAAGAGCAGGGCCAAGACGGCGGCACTCGCGAGTTCCAGTGTGCCCGGAACCCCCAGAGACCGCCTGCACGAGCCGCACCGCAGGGCAGCCCAGGGGCGGATGGGTGCCGCGCAGTAGGGGCACGCCGTCCGGTTCTCCTCGCCGCTGGGCACCGACAGCCGGAACACTGGCCCGCGCAGGGCCGCACCAACCGGCAGTCCTGCGACGGCCCCCACAGCGGCCCACGCGACGTCCATGCTGTCCCAACCTAGCCCACGGCACCGCTGGTCATTACGTTCCGCTTTCAATCGACTATGCCCCGTGTCGGCTGTTTGCCCGGCGTGCCGGTCAATGCGCGCGGGCGTTCCCGTCCGGCTGAGTCGCGGCAGGGACGGTCCGGTGCTCCCAGAGGTGTGCACGGCGCCCTGCGCACCTGCTTGTGGTCACAACTTGATGGGAGACTTCCGGGCTTCCACTTGACCAGAATGTACCGATTGGCGAAAACTCTCCGGTAACAACCGCTATGAGCCGGGCTCAGCCCGGGTCTGCCAGGCCGTCGGGGCTGGCAGAGGCCCTCACGGCGGCTTCCCTCCCATAAGCCGCAGCCTTCCGGGTGAGTCTCGACAACGTTGTCAAGACAAGGAGAACTCATGCGAAGTACCGCGAGGTACTCCAGGCTGACGCGGTACCGCGTCGCCATCGCCGCGACCGGGGCAGCCACGCTCACCGCCGTCATGGCGTACGGGGCGTCCCTGCCCGCTCAGGCGGCACACCGGGTCACCCAGCGCCACATCTGTGGCATCACCGCAGCCGTCCACCTGCACGGCAGGACCTACCACGTCCAGCGCTACGGGATGTTCGGCATCGTGCCGGTGAAGGGTCACCGGCACATGCCCATGAACAGGCCCATCATGGCCAAGTGCGGAACCCGGGCCGCCCCGGCGGCCAGCAGCGGCAAGCTGGCCTACGGTGGTGGACCGCTCGAACTCCACCCCCAGGTCTTCCTGGACTTCTTCGGGAGCCAGTGGGGCAACGATGCCAACGGCGTCGTCCAGTACATGACGAACTTCTTCAAGGGCGTCGGCGTGCAGCCGCAGGACAACTGGTCCACGATCATGACCCAGTACACCGACGGCAATGGCAACGCGCCTTCGTTCAATGGCTCGGTGCTCGGCGGGGTGTGGATGGACAACTCCCAGCCGTCCCCGCAGGCGGCCTCCGCCAACCAGCTCGCCGCCGAGGCACAGGCGGCCGCGCAGCACTTCGGTGTCTCCGGTCCTGACGTGGACATCTTCGTGCTGAGCCCGACCGGCACACAGCCTGCGGGCTTCAACACACCGGGTGGCGGCTTCTGCGCCTTCCACGACTTCAACGGCGACACCGCATGGACGAACCTGCCCTACGTGCTCGACCTGGGCAGTGGCTGTGGCGCGAACGCGGTCCAGAGCCAGCTGGACGGGTTCAGCATCGCGGGCGGTCACGAGTACGCCGAGGCCGTCACTGACCCGGAGCCGGGCAGTGGCTACGTCGCTTCGGACGGCAGCGAGATCGGCGACCTCTGTGCCTTCCAGAACCTGTTCGCGCTCCAGCTCACCAGTGGGAGCTTCGCGATGCAGCCGCTCTGGAGCAACCAGGCCAATGGGTGTGCCCAGAGCGGCAACTCCGGGAACGGTGGGTCCGGCAATACCGGTAACACCGGCGGTACCGGTAGCACCGGCGGTACTGGAAACACCGGCGGTACTGGAAACACCGGCGGCAGTGGCAGCACCGGCGGCACAGGTAATTCCGGTGGTACCGGGAACAGCTAGCCCAAGGCACTTTCTGTCCCGCTAACAGGAGGTTCCTTTCCCAAAAGGGGCCTGACCGCCTAACCACAGCAGGCGGTCAGGCCCCTTGCTTGTCTCCAGTGCCGCGGCGGTCGCGAAACCCACCTTCAGGGCGAGTGGGAGGTCTAAGGTGGAACGCCGCGGTCATGCTGGCCGCTGATGACGCGCTGCCCAGCCTCGGCAGGCCGAGGAGCTGCTCGGCGGTGGCGAGCAGTGAGTAGTGGCTGAACAGCGTCGTGGACCGTGTGCCGGGCTGGGTGCTGGGGCTGATGACCAGGGTGGCCACGTGGCAGCTCACGTCAGTGGTGTTGGCGGCGCAGTGCTCGCCGACTGTCTTGTGACCGCCTTCGCCCTCGTCCCAGGTGATGAACACCACCGTCGACCCGCTGTGGTACTCCGGGCTCGCCAGGATCTTCGTCAGGTTCTTGGCCAGCCACGAGTCCCCTGCCCGGATCGACCCACTGTGCATGTCGTCGACCCTGTTGGGCGTGATGAACGAGAACGCAGGCAGGCTGTTGTGGGACAGGTCGGTGGCGAACTGCGAATAGGCGACGTCGTGGGTGGGGCAGGTCGTCAGCGTGGAGTAGTACGGCGGCGGGTTGTGGTGGACCAGGTAGTTCCCGGAGTTGGCCTTGTCGCACGCCGCGGGCATGGATTCCTCGTAAGCCTTCCACGTCTCCCCCTGGCCGAAGATGTTCTTCGCGGCCGTTTGGCAGTTCGGTCCGGGGTTGCAGTCGCCGTCGAATGGGTGCAGGGCGGTGTAACCGAGGCCGGAGGTGGCGCCAAGGTAGTTGGGCAGGCTCTTGTGCGTGATGTTGTGGTAGTTGGTTGCCAGGCCGCACTCTGCCGCCACGCTGTTGATGTAGGGGGCCTGTGTGGATCCGATGACCGAGTTGTAGCTCTCGTTCTCCATCCAGATCCACACCACGTGGGTGTAGTCCGGTGGCGAGGCCACAGTGCCGCACGGGCCGGTGGCCAGCGGGGCCGTCGGGGGCGTCGCAGCGGATGCCGGGGTCGCGAGTGCCGCGGTCCCCATGGCGATGGTGAGGCCGAGCAGCATGGGCGTGGCCGTGGCGAGGACAGGCAACCTGGTGCGCATGTGACCTCCGAGGTCGAGCTGGGTGAACTGAGTGTGCCGCTTACTGGCCCAGGCCATGGCAGGCCTGCGGAGATGGCGGTGGGAGAACGGGCTTCGGTCCGGGTCGCTGACGCGGTGTCACCCGCGGTACCGGGCCACGATCTTGGTGAAGTCGTAGGGCGCCTGAGGGACGCCGCTGCAGTTGCCCGATGTCCAGGGCATCGGCTGGCCGGCGGGGCAGGGCTGGTCGCGGTTGAGCGACCAGAAAGAGAACCTCGCGAGGTGGTTGGACCGCGCGAAAGCGAGCAGGCTGGCGAAGGTGGCCTGACTGAAGAGTTCGCTTGGCTGGTCGCTGTGGCCGTTCATCAGTGTGATGCCCAGGTGTTCCCAGGCGGTGGCCAGTGGCCAGTGCTCCATGGTGGCCAACTGACTTGCGGCAGTGCGTGCCGCGGTCTCGTCGCTGGCCGCCTGAGTCCCGCTGAGGAGGCCGTAGTCGAAGTCCATGAGGTTGAACACGGCGACCTGTGTCCGGGCCTTGACCGCCTGCTGGACCTCACCGGTCACCCGGCTGGACAGCCCGGCCGTACCCACCGGCGTGGTCAGCGACACCGTGAGTCCGGGGTTCTTCTTCTGCAGGATGGCGAGGGCACGGGAGCGCTTGAGCTCGGTCGCGGTGTCGCCGAGTGCCGTGTGTTCGATGCTGAAGTCGAGGTGTGTGACCTGGTAGGTAGTGACCACCTTCTGGTAGGCGGCGGCGAGGGAGCGCGGGCCTCGGCATGTCTGCGCGAGTTCAGTGCCGTTCCAGCCACCGAAGCTCACGCCCACGTCCCCGCCGGCCCGGCGGATCGCGGTGGCCACTCCCGCGACCGTGGGGTCGCTCGTCACGGACTGTGCGCTGTTGCCGTCCCAGGCGGGGGTGCAGCCACCCGAGTCGAGCACGAAGGACAGCAGGAAGTCCTTTTCCCCGGTGGCACGAATGATGCCTGCCATGGCCGCGGCGGTTGGCGGGTTGTTGTCCAGCGGCATCAGGTACACCGACGAGGCCCAGCCACCCGCGGCGCCGGGTGCCACCTGGGGGGTGACGCCGGGCCGCGCGTGGGCCGCCCGTGACGGTGCGCTGCCATGGGGCGAGGCAGGGCCGGTGTGGTGCGGCCCGGCCGCGACCAGGACGACCCCGATGGCCGCTGCCAGGGAGATGAGCGGTACGGCGAGCATGAGCACCATGCTGGGCGGCCGCTGTGGCCGTCGGCGACGGTGACTGACGGGCGCGGACCCTGCGGGGCGGGGCGAGCGCACCGCAGTATGCCGCATCACAGAACCCAAATCCTACCTAATACTGATAAGTAATCATTTGGTAATCAGCCGGTACAGGTTACTTGCGGCGGGCTGAGCCAGTCAATGGCCGCTGGACCGTCACCCGGGCAGCGGGATCACCCAGCGTATTTGGCCACGATCTTGGTGAACGCCCACTTCTGCTGAGGGATGTTGCTGCAGTTGCCGGGGGCCCATGGCTCCACGGGTGCGGTGCAGGGGCGGTCACGGTTGAGCGACCAGAACGACAGCCACGCAGCGTGTTTGGCCTTCGCGAACCCACGCAGGTCGGTGAAGGTGGTCGTGGTGAACAGTTCGCTCGGCTGGTCGGTGTGGCCGTTCATCAGTGTGATCCCCAGGTGCGCCCAGGCCGTCGATGCCGGCCACCCGTACAGCGACTCGAGTTGGCTTGCGGCGTCGCTGGCGACGGTCTCGTCGCTGGAGAC
>DASYYE010000294.1:0-10843 GCA_035946955.1 Streptosporangiaceae bacterium
TGTGGACCCATTTCTATGGCCTGCAAGATGCCACATCGCTGGGCCACTACCGGCCGTGGATATCGCTCCAGTGCTGGTCCGATGACGCACCGGGCTGGAACATCCAGCAGGTCAGCAACAGTGAGCTGTATGTCCAGACCAGCGGCCATGTCTGTTAAGGAGAAGTAGCGATGAACTCGAAGCCGGTCCTGGTAGCCATTGCCGCAGCCGTCGTGGTGGCCGTCACGGCATGCTCCGGTTCTGGAGCTGGCTCAGCCTCAGGGAGCGGCCTGCCCACGGACTACAGCCACCCATTCCCCCACGAACGGCAAGTCACTGTGGCCCAGGCTGCGCCGTCAGCCGGGTTCCCGGTCGACGTTCCCAATACTGGCATCGCGAATGAAAAGACGCTGACCAAGGTTTGGGTCAGCCCAGCGCATCAGGTAGCCCTGGTGTTCGACGGAGGCAAGGTCACCATCATGATGTGGCGGGCTATCTACCACGACCCGGCCAGTTTCTATGCGAAATTGCGCGTCGGTCTGCACGCGAAGTCGATGATCGCGCACAGCAATGGGTACCCGTTGCTGGTGATAACACCCCACACCGACCCCACCGGGAAGAACCCGGCTTGGGTGGAATTCGACAAGGCTGGGGTGGACACCAACATTGCCAGCCAGACCTACGGAACTGCCACCCTGCTGGCTATCGCCAGGAGCATGACATAGGGAGCGGCCCATACCCAGCTTCAGGACAAGGCCGGGCCGCCTCAGCCCAAGGGATGGGCGCTGGACCCTGACGAGTCGCGGCGCATGATCACCGAGGCAACCTAGCGAAAGAAGGTGGTGCGGGATGGACACTCACGACATGGACCTGTCCCGCGCCGTGTGGCGCACAAGCAGCCGCAGCAACAACGGCGGTAACTGCGTCGAGACCGCCACCAACCTGCCTGGCGTGGTGGTGGTGCGCGACTCCAAGAACCCAGGCCCCATGCTGCGGCTCACCCCCCAGCAGTGGCGGCACCTGGTGGCCCGCGTCAAGGGCCACCACTTCTAGACAGCTTAGGCTGAGAGAGCCCCCGTCACCTCATGGTGGCGGGGGCTACTGCATCAGGGGGCTGGCCACCAGGTCACATGTACGCGGGTCAGCTACCGCTCGCTGTGACTCCCGCACCAACCATGGAAAGGACACCTCCCATGAGCAGGACATACCTCACCTGTGACAGCCGAGACGGCGAGGTCAGCGCCCCGGCGCCACCTCCGCGCACCTGCGCGGCTGGTACGCCGGCGTCGAGATCGAGCATCACAAGGACGAGGACAAGGGCAAGCCGCAGCAAGACAGCTTCAGTGTCTATATGACAGGGTGTCACACGGCGCCTCTCACTTGCACCAGACGCACGGACGCGCGTCCCTGACATGCGCAGACGACACTGGGCGCAACTCCACGCGCCTCGCCCACCTGCCTATGCGCAGTAGAAGCCACCGCGGTCATGGAGTGATCTCAGGCGCCTTTGGTGATGGCCATGACCTCCTCGGGGTCGAGGCTGATCGGCGCGGCGGCGATGTTGGCCTCGGCGTGCTCGGGTGAGCCGGTACCGGGGATCGGCAGGATCTGGGGTGACCTGGCCAGCAGCCAGGCCAGCACGACCTGCCGCGGGCTGGCGCCGTGCCGTCTGGCGACCTCGGCCACCGCCGGGTTGTCGGCCTGCTGGATCGGGGCCCAGGGCAAGAACGCGATCTGCTCCAGCTCGCACAGGTCCACTAGCGACTCCGACTGGCGGTCGGCCGCGTTGTAGCGGTTCTGGACCGACACGACCGGGGTGATCTGCTGGGCCTCCCGCAACTGCGCCTCGCTGACGTTGGAGACCCCGATGTGGCGGATCTTCCCCTCGTCCTTGAGCTCGACCAGCATGCCCAGCGACTCGGCCAGCGGCACGCGAGGGTCAGGGCGGTGGAACTGGTACAGCGGGATCTGGTCGAGCCGCAGCCGCCGCAGGCTGCCCTCACAGGCTTCGCGCAGGTGCTCAGGCCTGCCGTCGGCGTTCCAGCGGCCAGGGCCGGGCCGGACCAAGCCGCCCTTGGTGGCGATGACCAGGCCGTCGGGGTAGGGATATAGCGCCTCGCCGATCAGCCGCTCGCTGACCTCGGGACCGTAGGAGTCGGCCGTATCGATGAAGTTGACGCCGAGTTCCACGGCTCGGCGCAGCGTCGCCTTGGCCTGGTCCACGTCGGGTGGCTCACCCCAGATTCCATCGCCGGTGATGCGCATCGCGCCGAAACCCAGCCGGTGCACCACCAGGTCGCCGCCGATCTCGATGGTGCCCGCAGCCGCCGCGCTGGCTTGGTCAGTCATTGAGCGTTCCTCCTCGAAGCAGTCACGAAGGCATCAACCTCCGCAGCATCGCGATCCATCCCTATGCCCGTTCGGAACGGCTCTTGAGTGCGCTCAGAAAGTTGTGCCAGCCGACCCGGGTGGGTGCCAGCTCCTCCTCCGGTACCCCAGAGTCGATGAGCCTCACCACACACCCGCCGGCAACCTCGGCCAGGAAGAAGTCATGGGACCTGCCGGGCTCACCGAGCGCGGCGCCGAACCGGAACCGCCGCTGCGGCTCCCACACCTGGACCGGCATGCTGGCTTCGAGCCCGGGACCGAACACCAGCCGCACCGAGCCCGCGGGCCCCGGCGTCACCTCGGCCGGCACAAACCAGCCGCTGAGCCCGGCACTCGTCGCAACCTCGTCCCACACACGCGTGCTGTCCGCCGCGATCTCCACGGCCGCGTCAATGGCCAGGTTCTCCATTCTCAACCTCCAGGGAAGTGCCGTTGATACGGCACGTAAGCTATCCGGGGTCGCTGACACCCCGGTCCCTAGGCGCGCGTCAGCCGGGCTAGAGGAAGAGCCATGACATGGCCCGGCCGATGTTGGCGGCTTCCGCGCGGTTGAGTTCGTTCCGCGTCAGGACAGGCAGCAGGAGACCCTGCCGTTCAGTCTCTGTCAGTGGTGTGGCGCCGCTGGGTTCTGCTAAGGGGTCGCTCATTGGCCAGGTCCACCCCATAGCCGGCCGCGCCTGAGCAGTTGCCGGACGAACTGCTCCTCGAGTTCACTGGCCTGCCCGGTTGCCTGGTCTTCCAGCAGCATCGTCTGCTCGAGGGCCGCTGCCTGCTCGTGTGCCAGTTCCCGGGCACGCTCCTGCACCACCTCGTCGAGCGGCCTGCGTGGGACGAGCAGGTAGACCAGGTCGCAGCCGAGGGCGTCGGCCGCCCGGCGCAGCGTCTCCAGGCGGATCCGGTCATTGCACTCGGACTGTTCCAGCCTGGTGACCGCGCTGGGGGTCACCCCCAGCCGGGCGGCGACGACAGCGGTGCTCATCCCCAGTGCTTCGCGGATAGCCCGGATCCAGCCGCGCGGTGGGCGCGCGAGACCTCTCAGTTGCTGCCACTCGTCGAAGTGGCTGTCGAGCAGCTCGCGGCTGCGGATTGACAGGTCATTCGAGACTCTAGGCATCGGGACACCGTGTCTGTGAGTCATAGCTCACTATTAGGTTTCTGATACTGAACTATAGCTCACTATCAAATTGCTTTGTAGTGACCTACGGCTCATATCTGTGTGCCCGGCTTGGGGTCGGCTGGGCGGTTGGGGAGCTGGGCGTTGGGGAACGGCTCGGTGTGAGAAGGGGCGCAGCCGGGCCTGGTCCGATTAGCCCGGAATCTCCTAGCCTGGAGATATGACCTCGCTGACCGGACACCCGCCCGCGCCGCTGGACCCAGCGGCGGTTGCTGAGTCACTGCGGCCGCTGCGGCAGGCCCGTATGCTGCCCCGCGCCGCCTATGTCGACCCGGCCGTGTACGCCTGGGAGCAGCGGGTCTTCTTCAGCGGCTGGGTCTGCGCCGGGCTCAGCGAGGACGTGAAGGACCCGGGCGACCTGCGGGCGGAGGCAGTGGGGCAGGGTGGTGGTGTGCTGCTCTCCCGCGACGATGACGGGGTGCTGCACGCGTTCGCCAACACCTGCCGTCACCGGGGTCACGAGCTGCTGCCGTGCGGTGGGGCCGGGCACGCCCGGGCGATCGTCTGCCCCTACCACTCGTGGACTTATTCCCTAACAGGAGAGCTGCGCGGGGCACCCGGGTTCAGGGACCGGCCGGGGTTCGCAGCCGGCGACTGGGGGCTGTCACCAGTGCGGGTCACCGAATGGCACGGGCTGGTGTTCGTGGACGGCTCTGGCCAGGCCGCCCCACTGACCGAGTCGCTGGCCACGCTGGAGCCGCTGGTAGGCCCCTACGAGCCGGAGCGGCTGGTGGTCGCGGGCCGTCACGGGTACGAGACCAGCGCGAACTGGAAAATCCTCACCGAGAACTACCACGAGTGCTACCACTGCGCCACGATCCACCCCCAGCTCTGCAAGGTGAGCCCGCCGGACAGCGGTGAGAACTACCGGGCGGCAGGCACCTGGGTCGGTGGCCGCATGGCCCTGCGGGAGGGCATGACCACCATGTCCCTGGACGGGGCCAGCCATGCACTCACCCTGCGCGGGCTGGGGGAGGAGGACAAGACGACCGTGCTCTACGTCAACATCTTCCCGAATGTGCTGGTGAGCCTGCACCCGGACTACGTGATGGTGCACCGGCTCACGCCGCTCGCCACAGACCGCACATGGATCGATTGCACGTGGGCCTTTGCGCCGGAGTCCCTGGCCGAGCCGGGGTTCGACCCGGACTACGCCATCAAGTTCTGGGACGTCACCAACCGCCAGGACTGGCATGCGTGTGAGTCGGTCCAGCGTGGGCTTTCCTCCCCGCACGCGGCGCCGGGCCCGCTGTCGGACCGCGAGGACGCCGTGCACCACTTCGTGGCCATGGTCGCACGCGGCTACCTGGGTGAGCCGGTGTGGAACCTCGGCCAGACCGGGGGCCCGGCCAGCACATAGGTCACACGGGAGTCTGGGCCAGGATGTAGTCGAGCAGAGAGATCAGGACCTGGCGCACGGAGCCGCGGTTGCGGGCGTCACAGACCACGGCCGGGACGCTGGGGTCGAGGTCGAGCGCGGCGATCACCTCCTCCGGCTCGTACTCGATCTCCCCGTTGAAGGCGTTGATGGCCACGATGAACGGCAGCCCGCCCTTCTCGAAGTAGTCGACGGACGGGAAACAGTCCTCGAGCCGGCGTGTGTCAGCCAGCACCACGGCGCCCAGTGCCCCCCGGCACAGGTCCTCCCACATGAACCAGAACCGTTCCTGCCCGGGCGTTCCGAACAGGTACAGGATGAGCCCACTGGACAAGGTGAGCCGGCCGAAGTCCATCGCCACCGTGGTCTTGGTCTTGCCTTCCACGCCGTAGAGGTTGTCGCTGGCCACGCTCGCGGTGGTCAGCGTCTCCTCGGTGTAGATCGGCTGGACCTCGCTGATGGCCCCAACCAGGGTCGTCTTGCCCGCGCCGAACCCCCCGGCGATGACTATCTTGCATGCGTCGAGCGTGCCTTCAGCGATGGAATCAGAGCGCGCGGAGCCCATGCAGTATCTCCTTCAGCAAGTGTTGGCTGGGTTGCTCGTCAGCGTCGGGCCTGCGTAGCACGCTCACCCAGTCAGTCGCGATCAAGTCGGCGAGCAGTACGCGGACCACGCCGACCGGCAGCCCGATGTCGGCAGCGACGTCCACGACGGTGGCGGGATGCTGGCACAGGTGCAGGATCTTACGGTGCTCAGGACTGAGGGTGACCTGGTCCCCCTCTACCTCGTGCCTGGCCACGACCACGGCGATCAGGTCGAGTACCTCACCGTCGGCTGGCTGGGTCCTGCCGCCGGTCAGCGCGTAGGGACGCACGACCGGGCCGGTATCCCGGCTCGGCCGTGGCCGGCTGTTGCGTGCGGGCATGCTGGACTCACCAGGGGAGGTCGTCGAGTAGCCAGGCGAGCCCCTGTCCGGCGGGCACCGCGCATCGCCCGTACGTCACCGACCCTCCACCGTGGGGGGCTCATGCGACATAGGTGGTGCGGTGCCCGTCCAGGCAGAGGGCGTGCCTGGTGTGGCTGGTGTGGCTGGTGTGGCTGGTAGGGCGTCTCCTGCGCCTGGTGAGGCTGGCGTGGTGTAGGTCGAGCCTAGTGTGGCTGATGTGTCAGTTGTGACAGAGTCCGCTGGCGTGGCTTGTGCGGTGCTCTCCTGACGGCCGCGCAGCCAGCCGCTCTGCAGCGAGGAAGCGATGGCGCGGGCCGCCTCTGGCGAGGGGAGGTCGGCAGGTGCTGGGTCTTTGGTGGCGGATGGCCCGACCAGTGGCGGAGTGTCCCGCAGGAACGGGGACAGGCTCGCCTGCCGGGTGCGGTGGGGGAGGCCGGGTGAGCCGGGGGTCCGCTGGACGCGGCGCACCGTGATGACGGGCTCGTCCTCCACCCGCGCATTGACTGCGGCTGGCGGCTGGGCGCTGGCGGCTGGTGCCGACGCTGGCCTGCTGGCGTGCCTGGGGGGCGGCTTGGGATGTGCGGCTGGTGCAGTGGGTGGCCTCATGTGGGGTATGGCCGGGGGCGGGCCATCCTCAGCGGTGCCCGGCTCACCTCCAACAGACAGCCAGCGCGCCCCGAAACGGCGGTTGGGCTGAGACACGGTCAGCTCGGGGAACTCGGCTTGGTCGCGGCTGATCGGTGTGACCTCGGTGGCGGCCTGGACCACCAGGGCCGCGGGCAAGACCACGACCGCTGTCGTGCCTACGTACGGTTCGGAGTGCAGCGTGACCTTCATGCGGTGCCGGGCGGCCAGCTTGCCAGCCACGAACAGGCCGAGCCGGTCGGTGTCGGCGAGGTCGAAGTCCAGCGGGACGGTCAGGTCCTGGTTGATCGTGGCGAGCTGGTCGGCCTCGATGCCCAGGCCGCTGTCCTCGATCTCCACTATGTAGCGGTCATCGTCCCGCTTGGTCCTGACGTGGACCGGCGTCCCGGACGGCGAGTACAGGGTCGCGTTCTCGATCAGCTCAGCCAGCAGGTGGATCATGTCCGCGACGACCAGCCCCCCGAGCGCATCCTCCGGGCTGGTCCGGACGGTGACCCGTGTGTAGTCCTCGACCTCCGCCATGGCAGCGCGGATGACGTCGATCATCGGCACCGGCTCGTCAAAGGAGCGCGGGCTGGCCGCGCCCGCCACGATGGTCAGGCTCTCCGCGTGGCGGCGCATGCGGGTGGTCAGGTGGTCGAGGGCGAAGAGGTCTGCCAGCGCGTCGGGGTCAGAGGCCTTATGTTCCAGGGTGTCGATCAGCTGCAGCTGACGCTGCAGCAGTGACTGGCTGCGCCGGGCGAGGCTGATGAAGACCTCGCTGAGGCCCATGGTGCGCAGGCTGGCCTGGTCTGTGGCCGCCTCGGCGGCCCGGTGGCGCAGGCCGGTCATAGCCGCGATGACCCGGGCGGCCTCTGCGGTCTCCAGGGTCGGCCAGCCGTTGCTGCGGTCACCGCGGCGCCTGCGGGTGGACTGAGGCCATCCCCGGGCGGCCAGGCGTTCGGCCGCGTCAGCGAGGTCCGTCATGTCCCGCTCGATGCGCTGAGTGAACGACCAGGCCGAGATGATGGCGAAGACCGCGATGAAGATGCCTCCGCCGGACAGGAGCACTAATCCGAGCACTATGCGGTAGTCATGCGCGGGGGAGCGCCACCACGTCGGCCCGCTGCCGAGCGCGACACCGACCGCCAGCGCCCACAGGAATGCCACAACGCCGGCTGGCAGTGCCAGCCTCACCACAAAGGTGGCCTTGGTCGAACGGTGGGGGCCGAGTGGCCGCTCCGCGTCTGCCGAGGTGCGCGCGCCCAATGTTGCTCACTCCTGCTCGAAGCCGTCAGGGAGCACACTGTGACCGCCTGAACCCAGACGACCCCCACTCAGCGCACCCTCTTACACCCCAGTGCACCATCTTGCGCTACTCGGCACTAAATTGTCCTTGTAATTCATAGAATCGCCGCTTTGTCTTCAGGGGGAAGCCGCGTTTACCGATGGCGGTGCCACCGGCGCCGGTCCGGCCACGCTCGATGTCGGCATGGCCCGTACGCTCAGCCCGGCCCGGCCTGCCAGTTCCTCCTGGGTGAGGCCGGAAGCGGACCGGTGGTGGCGCCGCAGTGCGCCGAACCCGTCATGGACAGCGACCAGACTGGCCTGCTGGGTCACGGCAGGCACCCCAGCCGGTACCTGCCCTGGCAGCCCATGCCTGCGTCCAATTTGCGTCCTGACCTGTGTCCCGATGAGCCTGGTGGCCGGCGCGGCCACTAGCTGGAAGAGCGTGTCTTATACCCGGAGGGCGCCTTTCCAACCGGTGGCTGGGGCGCTGGGAAACCACTGTGGCAACTCTGCCGGATTCTCCTCCGGTAAGACCTCATTGACCAATAATGACAGATCTATGGCTCTGTAGAACGAATCAGCCAGAAGTTTGGGGGACAGCTGGGGCAGGTTTGGATGGCGGGGCCCTGCGCCCATTTTTGTTCGCGCCAAACGGGATGGTTATGCGGCTTTCGCACCACTTGGGTACTGGCGTGCTGGCAGGTGTGACACTGGCCGTGCTGGCCGCCGGGCGCGGCAGCGCGTGCTCACGCGGTACGCCGCCGGCCAGCACGTCCCGTCTGTGGCATGGCCAGCGGGTCCTGTCAGGTCCAGGCCACAGCGACTGACCCGGGGCGGCGGGGTACGGGCGGTGGCTGGCGGCTCGTGGGCCTCGGCGGAGACTGCTCGGGGTGCGGTGGAGGCGGTCGGCCCGCCCGTGCCGGGCAGAACCCCCTCCTCAGCCGTGCAGCTCGTCCCAGTGCTGGGGCAGCGGGCTGTCCGGGAACCACTCGGCGTGTGTGCGCAGGACACGCTCCAGCATCTCCGCCAAGGTACCGCCTGCGAGCGCGGCCCGGATGTCTTCCGTGACCGTCAGAACGGTCCACAGGTTATGGAAACTCAGGCCCTCGGGGTCGGCGAACACCGCTGCCGAGCCATTTTCCCGGCAGGGTGGGCAGCCGCATGAAAAACCCTCACCGGCCGTTGTTAGCAGGCCGGGGTCACGTACCGCGCCGAACGGCGTCATGTACCAGCCCGACCTGGCGTAGTGGGCGTATGAGGCCGAGTCGAAGACATCCGCCCCAAGGTAAGCGAAGAACGGCAGCTCCAGCGGGTCGCCCGCGCCGTAGATATGGATAGGCAGGCCGTCCGGTACCTGTGCCCTGGTCGCGCGGAGCGTCTTCGCCACGAACCGCAGGTCGTGCGCACGGGTGAAGAACGGGACCAGGCTCCCCAGCGCGAGGTAGGCCACACCCAGTTCCACCATCTGCTCGGTGCTGCGCTGACGCAGGTCGAGGAACCGGCCGCCCTGCTGCACCCCGGCCAGCAGGGTGCCCTCGGCTGACCGCTGCGCCTGCATGACCCGGCGCGCGGTGGCGTCCACCTTGCGCAGGGCGACGGTGTGGCTGTCGCCTGGTGAGGTCACCACGTCCAGCGGGGACACCACATCGGCGCCGATCGCGCGCTGGAACTCGACGATCTTCCGGTTGGACAGGTAGAGGGCGCGGCTGAACTGCTGGAAGGCCCCCGAGTCGGTCATCACCAGCCCGTCGAAGCCGAGGTACTCGTGCAGGCTGGTGCCGCCTGTCAGCAGCGCCCGCAGGTCGGCCTGCTTGTACAGGAAGAACGCATTGCAGATGCAGCCCCGGATGAGGTCCATGTCATGTGCGGTCCGGAACGCGCCGAACACCGAGTTGGCCTGGTGGACGGGCAGGAAGAGCGGCAGCGGCAGTTCGCGCCCGCTGGGGGTCACGAGTGTCCTGCCGGGACGGGTGCCCTGGGCCTGGGTCATGTCGCTGGCCCCCGGTAGGTGCAGCCTGACGTGCAGGTCTCGCGCACCACGACGCATGACAACGGCAGTGCTCCCGCGAGCCGGTCCCAGATCCAGCGGGCCAGGTTCTCACTGGTGGGGTTGCCGAGGCCGGGCACCTCGTTGAGGTAGCGGTGGTCGAGTTCGTCGTGCAGCGGGGCGAAGGCGTCCTTGATGTCTGCGAAGTCCATCACCCAGCCGGTGTCCTCGCGCACCGGCCCGGCCACGTGCACCTCGATGCGGTAGGAGTGACCGTGCAGGCGGGCGCACTTGTGCCCATCAGGCATGTTGGCCAGGCGGTGGGCGGCTTCGAAGGTGAACTCGCGGAAGACCTCCATCACGGGATCCCCAGGTACTTGTGGGTCTGCATGCTGAGCCGCCACCGTGGGTGGGCCAGGCAGTAGGCCACTGCGAGCCGCGTGTTGCGGTCGCGTTCCGGCCCGTCCATGGGTTGCAGCAGCAGGCGGGGGAAGGCGAGGCCCTCGAACATCTCCGGGTCGGCACCCTCCTGCGGGTAGACGAGCTTGAGCTCGTCGCCGGTGGTCAGCTTGAGCGGTGCACCGGCCTTGGGGCTCACGCACACCCAGTCGAGACCGGCCGGCGGGTCGCACGTCCCATTGGTCTCCACCGCCACTTCGAACCCGGCCCCGTGGAGGGCCGCCACCGCGGCCTCGTCGAGTTGCAGCAGTGGCTCCCCGCCGGTGCACACGACGAACGCCCCCGCCCGGCCCGCTCCGGCTGTCCCGGCGTCCCAGGCGGCGGCGACAGCGTCAGCCAGGTCGTCCCCGGTCGCGAACTTGCCCCCGCCCGGCCCGTCCGTGCCCACGAAGTCGGTGTCGCAGAACTGGCACACCGCCCGGCCACGGTCGCGTTCCCGGCCGGTCCACAGGTTGCAGGCGGCGAACCGGCAGAACACGGCCGCGCGCCCAGCCTGGCTCCCCTCACCCTGCAAGGTGTAGTAGATCTCCTTGACCTGGTAGGTCATCCCGCCCTCCCCGGCGCACCCGTCAGCGCCGGGTCGTCCAGGCCGAGTTGGGCGAACCCACGGCGCCGCA
>DASYYE010000295.1:0-11244 GCA_035946955.1 Streptosporangiaceae bacterium
CTGGTCAGTGGGCGGCGATGAGGTACATGCTGCCGACGTTGGCGGTGTCGGCGTCGGGGCCGAGGGAGACGGTGCCTGCGGGGAAGCTCTTGGAGTAGACCTCGAACGTCCTGGTGGCGCCGCCCTCGTGGTCGGTGACGGTGGTGCCGGTATTGGTCCAGCCGGCCGACGTCATCCAGGGCCGTTCGCCGACTCTGGTGTCGACCGCGACGTAGACGGTTGCCGCCTGGCTGATGGTGAAGGTCACCAGCGGGTTCCCGGTGAACGTCTTGGATGCGTTGGCGTCCTGGATCCAGGCATCACCCTGGAGTTCTGACGGCACCGTCGCCACTGTGTAGGTGCGGTCGCCGTACAGGGTGGCACCAGAGGTGAGACCGGACTGGATCGACCAGTGCGCGGCATTCGCGGTGTCAGCCACCTTCAAGTTCGACAACGACACCCCACCACCGCCACCGCAGCCGGTGCCGGGGGTGGAGCCTTCGAGCGCACTGATCCGCGGCGTCGCCCCGTTGGTCGTGGTGATGCCGCTGGTGCAGTAGCCGCTGATCGCCTCGAACCCGATGTCGAACGGGCTGCCCGAGCCCGGCTGCACCTGCAGGCCGGACAGCGAGACATTGCTGCCGGTGTTTGCGATGAAGGCTGGCCTCTCGTCGTTCTTGCTGAACGTCAGCGAGCTGTTGGTGAAAGTGATGCCGCTGACGTTGTGCAGGTAGAAGCCGTACGCCGGGCGGGTGCTGAGGCTGTCGGGGTTGTAGTCGCCGTTGTCGGACGGGACCGTCTCGGGGTTCATCGCGGCACCGCCACCGGGCAGGTTCAGGTGGACGTTGCTGAAGGTGATGCCGCTGATCTGGTGGCCGGGCTCGCCCCACAGGGTCGGGCTGAAGGCGCCGGCGCTGGTGCCGGTGATGTTCTCGTAGTGGATGTCGCTGATGTTGCCCTCGGTGGGGTTACCGCCGCATCTCAGCCGGCTGCCCACCTTCTCGTAGATCGGTGACTGGGTGCCGGACATCGTGACGCCGTCGAAGGTGACGTTGGAGATGTCGGCACCGTCCTCGGTCACCATTCCCAGCCCGGATTTGCCCGCCCCGGTGATCGTGATGTTGCTGAAGTTGTAGTTGGAGAAGTTGCCACAGGTCTCGGACCCGAACATGATCGCGTTGCAGCATGTCGCGGACAGATGGGCGCCGTTGACCGTGACGTCGCCGCTCGGCAGGACCTGGCCGAGCGCGTAGTCGGCCTTGAACGACAGCGCGTCGTCGTTGGAGGCGATGTTGATGTTGGTGATCGTCTCGTGCGTCACGTTGACGTTGTTCCAGCCGTCGCGGTCAGCGGCGGTGGAGATGGTCAGGCCGTTCGACACCACGTTGGTGCAGTCGTCGATCAGCATCGCGAAATGACCGCCGTCCTTCAGTGTGATACCGGAGACGGTCAGGCCGTTGATGCCGACCAGAGAGATGATCTTGTCGGCCTGGCCGGGGTTCGGGTCGCCGGTGATGAGGTGGCCGTTACCGGTGATCGTTCCCGACCCGATGAAGCCGATGTTGGTCAGGTGCTCACCCCAGATCATCGCGTCGTGGAAGTGGCTGTGCCCGAAGTCCTGGTACTGGCTGAAGGGGTTCGGCTCGGGCGGGTCGTACCCGCTTGCCGCGCCCAGGATCGTCGATCCCGCGGCCAGGTCGATCGTTACGTTGCTCAGCAGGTGGATGGAGCCCCCTGCCAGGTACTTCCCGGCGGGGAACAACACGGTCCCGCCACCGGCCGCGTTGGCGGCGGTAATGGCCTTGTTGACGGCTGGGGTGTCATTCGTCGTGCCGTTGGGCACGGCGCCGTAGTCCAGCACGTTGAACGTGCCCGATGCACTGGCGGTGCCGGCTGCCAGCGCGGACGTCAGCCACAGGGCCGCCACAACGGCCACCAGGCCAGCTAAAAATCGTTTCATGGTTGGCTCCCAGTGTTCATGTATGTGACCGGGCAGCTAGCTGATCCTGGGCCGTTCGTACCACCATCCGACAGACAGCGTCAATATTTGTCAAAAACGAACAGAATCAAACACATTTTGCTGAACGGTTACCCGTAGAATCAGCGGGTCGAGCGATGAGAGGTGCCTGTGAGCGACCTGGACCAGGCGGCAGGACAGCTTTGGGTCGAGCGCTGGGACGCTCAGCAGGAGCAGTACATGGTGGACCGGGAGGAGCGCTTCACGGTGCTCATCGACGCGGTCGAGGCCGGGGCCGGGCGCCTGGACCCGCTGGTCATTGACCTCGGGTGCGGTCCGGGGTCGCTGGGTGTGAGGCTGCTGGCACGGCTGCCCGCCGCCACGGTCGTGGGGGTGGACCGTGACCCCATCCTGCTGGCACTGGGCGGGGCCGCCTACCGCGACGTGACCGGGCTGCGGTTCGTGGACCAGGACCTGCGCGCCGCGGACTGGGTGGCTGCGCTCGGCCTGGACCGCCCAGCCGACGCCGCGGTGAGCACCACCGCGCTGCACTGGCTGCCCGGGCACGCACTGCACGCGGTCTATGCGGCGCTCGCGACCGTGCTCCGCCCTGGCGGGCTGCTGCTCAACGGCGACCACCTCGCCGACGACCCCGCGGCCACGCCCGTCCTGGCCAGCCTGGGCGACGCCGTGCGGACGCTGGCGGAGCGGCGGCGCGGGCCGGCGGGCACCGGGGAGGACTGGAAGGCCTGGTGGGCGGCGGTGACCGAAGACCCCGCGCTGGCCGGGCCAGCAGCGCAGCGGGCGTGGCGCAGGCTCAGCGAGGACCACCATGGCTCGGAGACGCTGCTGCTCGGCCAGCACCTCACGGCCCTGCGTGATGCCGGGTTCTCCGAGGTGGGCACACTCTGGCAGCACGGTGACAACCGTGTCCTCGCCGCGGTCCGGTGATAATAGGAAGATGTCACCGGTCACCCCCCTGGCCGAACCTGCCGCGCCAGCCAACGCCACCCTCCATGAGCCATGTGTGCTGCTCAAGCTGGGCGAGGTCGTGCTCAAAGGCGGCAACAGGCAGCAGTTCGAGCGCCTGCTGCAGGCCAATATCCACCACACCATGGCCCGGCACGGCATCGGCGTGCGGGTGTGGCACCGCGACGGCGTCATGGTGCTGCGGGGCACCGGCGAGCAGGACGAGGCCCAGACGGACATGATGGCCGAGCGGGCAGGCGAGATCATGGGTGTCGCCCGCGTCTGCCGCGCGGTCCGGGTCGCCAAGGACCCGCAGGCGGCGACGCGGGCAGCCGTGGCCATGATGGCGGGCAGGCCCGGGTCGTTCGCGGTGCGCGCCCGCAGGCGCGACAAGCGGTTCCCGCTCACCTCGACCGAGATCGCGACGATGGTCGGGACGGCCGTGCAGCAGGCCTACGGGTCCCCGGTCAACCTGAAGAAACCCGACACCGCGCTGCACATCGAGGTCGACCAGAACGAGGTGTTCGTCTACACCGACGGCCGGCCGGGGCAGGGTGGCCTGCCGGTCGGGATGAGCGGACGGGCACTGGTGCTCATGTCCGGCGGCATCGACTCACCGGTCGCGGCTTACCGCATGATGCGGCGCGGGCTGCGGTGCGACTTCCTGCACTTCTCCGGCATGCCGCTGACCGGGCCCGAGTCGGTCTACAAGGCCTACGGCCTGATGCGTCAGCTCGACAGGTACCAGGGCAGGTCGCGGCTGTTCGTGGTCGCTTTCGGAAAGGCCCAGCAGAAGCTTGCCTCCTCGGGGGCGAGCCGCCTCCAGATCGTGGCCCAGCGCAGGCTCATGCTCAAGACGGCGCAGGTGCTGGCGGGCAGGCTAGGCGCGACAGCGCTGGTGACCGGCGACTCACTGGGCCAGGTGAGCAGCCAGACACTGCCGAACCTGACCGCGCTCGACGACGCGGTGGGCCTGCCGATCCTGCGCCCGCTGGTCGGGTGGGACAAGGTCGAGACCATGGCCGAGGCCCGGCGCATCAACACGCTCGCCCTGTCCGAACTGCCCGACCAGGACTGCTGCACGCTGCTGACCCCACGGCACGTGGAGACCCGGGCGCGCATCGACGACCTGCGCCGCATCGAGGCCAGGCTGGACGCCGCCGACCTGGCCGAGGAACTGGCCGGCGTCGCACAGGAATACCAGCCGGGCGCCTGACCGCTGGTCACGGCCCGGCCCGGGCCGCAGGGGTGCACCGCATGCGGGCCTGGCCGGCTTCGCCGATACCCAGGTCGGCGAACAGCCGCAGGGCCTCCTCCTGGTGGTGGCGGGCCAGGTGGGCCTCACCCGCGGCGTCATGGGCGCGGCCGAGACCATCGTGCGCGTGGGCGGTCTCGTACTTGTCCCCGATCGAGCTGCCGAGGCTCAGCGCGGTGGTGAAATGGCCGAGGGCGCGGCCGGTCTCGCCGGAGACGAGGAAGGCCTCGCCGAGGCCGTTGAGGGCCTGCACTTCGTCACCCCGGGATCCGGCCTGGCGGTGGATCGCAAGCCCCTCCTGGAGGCAGGCAATGGCTTGCGGGTGCCGGCCACGCCGCAGTTCAATACGACCGCGGACGACGCAGGCAAAGCCCTGGCCCTTCGGGTTCGCCCTTTCCTGGAGTAGCGCCGCTGCCTGCCGCAGGTAGCTGTCAGCTTGCTGGTAGTCCTCCCGTGCCACGCACAGGCTGGCAAGCTGGATCAGGCAGTAGGCCTCGCCGTAGGGTTCAGACTTTTCCCGGAGCAGCGTCACGGCCTGCCGCAGGTAGCGCTCTGCCTGGTCAAAGTGGCCCCGGCGCAACTCGATGCCACCGAGGTGGCCCAGCGACCGGGCTTCACCCAGGCCGTCTCCGGCGGCACGGAACAAGGCCAGCGCCTGCTGATCGAGGCTGACCGACTGCTCCCACCGTCCCAGTCTGTCCGACGAAAGGGCCCCGAGGTTGCTCAGCGCACGGGCTTGCCCGGCGTGGTTGCCGGCATCACGGTGCAGGTCAGCGGAGCGGCGGAAGTAGTGGACCGCCAGTTCGTAGCGGAGCTGTTTGCCAGCCCCAATCCCGGCGGCGCAGCAGACCTCCGCCTCGGCTGCGGTGTCCCCGGTCCGCTGGGCCGCACGGCAGCCATGGTCGGTGACGGCGGCCAGCTCCGGAGTGTGCCCGCTGATGTCCAGGTCACGCCACAAGGTCACGGCCAGCCGGGTGGCATGGTGCGGCCAGGCGCTCTCAGCGCAGTGGGCTGTGACCGCCACCAGGGTGGGCCGTTCGGCTGCCAGCCACGCCTGCGCGGCGGCCCGGTCGCCCACTGGTTCGGCCGGTGTCGCAGGAGCGGGAATGCGCGGGCGGCGGTGCTGCTCAGCGGGGTACACGGCGTCCATGGCCACACAGGCTGTGTGCAGGTAATAGTCGAAGAGGCGGGTCTGGGCCTCGTGCCGCTCGGTGCCGCTGTCCTGCGTGGCGGTGAGGCCACGGGCGTAGGCGCGCAGCAGGTCGTGCATGCCGTAGCGGCTCGGGCCGCTGCGCTGGACCAGGTAGGCGCGGGTCAAGGCGTCCAGGGCATGGCTGGCCTGGGCCACGGTGGTGCCCGCCAGGGCAGCGACCGCGTAGCGGGCGAAGTCCGTGCCGGGGTACAGGCCGAGCAGCCGGAACACCCGGGCGGTCGCTGGGTCGAGCTTGTGGTAGGACCAGGAGAACACCGACCGGACCGCCGCCCGGGGGTCACCCCCGGCATCGAGGAGGTCCAGGCGGTGCTGGTGACCGGTGAGCTCGGCGGTCAGGTCGCATAGGTCCGCGCCAGGGCGGGACGCGGCGAGTTCGGCAGCGACCCGCAGCGCCAGCGGCAGCCGCGCACACTGGATGGCAAGCATGGCGGCCGCGGCGTGGTCGGCGTCCACCCGGGTGCCGATGAGGGCACGGAGCAGGCCGACCGCTTCGGCCAGCGGCAGCGCGTCAAGGTCGATACGAGTGGCGCCGTCGCGGGCGACCAGGCCAGGCAGGGCGTCGCGGCTGGTGACCAGGACGAGGCTGCCGGGGGCGCCGGGCAGCAGGGGCCGGACCTGTTCGACGTCACCGGCGTTGTCCAGCAGCACCAGCACGCGGCGGGCCGCGAGCAGGCTGCGATAGCGCGCGGCCCGTTCATCGGTCTCGGGTGGGATGTCCTGCCCGGCCACGCCCAGGGCGCGCAAGAACCTGGCCAGCACGTCTCCCGGCGGCAGGGGCTTGCCAGGGTCGTAGCCGCGCAGGTCCACATACAGCTGCCCGTCGGGGAAGCGGCCGGCGACCCGGTGTGCCCACTCCACGGCCAGGGTGGTCTTGCCGACCCCCGCAGACCCGCCGATCGCCGAGACCACGACCGTCCCTGGCGAGCGCTGGCCCGCTTGGTCGAGCAGCCTGGTCAGCGTGGCCAGTTCGTCCTCGCGGCCGGTGAAGTGCGTGGCCGGTGCTGGCAGTTCCCTGGGCACCTGCTGCCCACCACCGCGCGGCGCCTCCCGGCCGGCCTGCGGCATGTCGAGGCCGGCGTCTGCCGTGAGGACCCGCTGGTGGAGGTCGCGCAGCTCGGTTCCGGGGTCGGCGCCGAGTTCTGCGGCCAGCACCTCACGGGCGTGCTCGTAGGCGACCAGGGCCTGTGCTGGCTGGCCGCAGCGGTAGAGGGCGAGCATGATCTGGGCGTGGAACCGCTCCCGCAGCGGGTGCGCGGCGGTCAGCGACTGCAGTTCGCTGACCACGTCGGAGCCGCCGCCGAGCGCGAGGACAGCGTCTATCCGCCATTCGAGGGCCTGCAGGCGCAACTGTTCCAGCCGCGGTGTCTCGTCCTGCCGCAGTGCCTGCGAGGGGATGTCGGCCAGTGGTGTGCCTCGCCACAGCCCGAGGGCATCGCTGAGCAGGCCTGATGCCTGTGCCCACTCAGCGGCGCGCACGGCCGCGCCGCCGTCGCGGCACAGGGCAGTGAACCGGGCGGCGTCGACCTCGTCCTCGCTGGCGTCGAGCAGGTAGCCGGGGTATCGCGTCATCAGCCGGGCACTTGCCTGCGGGCCCAGCACCTGCCGCAGCCGCATCACGTAGGTCCGCAGTGTGGCTGCCGCGCGCTGCGGCGGTGCCCCGTCCCAGACCAGCTCAGCCAGTTCGTCCACGGGGACTGCCCGGCCAGCGCGTAAGGCCAGCGCGGCGAGCAGCACACGCTGCCGGGCGGCTGGCACCTCGACCGTCGCGTCTCCGTCATGGACCAGCAAGGACCCAAGAACCCCGAACAGCATTGCGTCTCCGGACACCACCCCGGGGCCGGTGCTCCACCGCCCGGCCAGCCCACGCCACACAGACGTGACAGGAACGTCACGCCCGACATCCACCCTATGTACTACAACCCTGCGGACCGCCGGTCCGCCTTTCTGGAGGAATCCATGAACGGGGGCAACAACCGGGTGGGCACGTGCCCGGACCTGAGTTTCGGCGACCGGCTCCGCCAGTGCAGGAGGGACGCTGAGCTGTCATTGGAGCAGCTTGCGGAGCGGTCGGGCATGAGCGTACGGGCGATCAGCGACATGGAGCGTGGCCGGACGGGCCGCCCCCGGCGCAGTTCGGTTGAGTTGCTCGCGTGGGCTCTTGGTGTCCACCCCGGGCACCTGGCCCGGGCAGCGCGTGGCACGGCGACCCGGGTGCCACCGGAACTCCACGGCATGGCCAGAGCCCCTATGCACCACCGGGCTCCCGGCGCTGCCGCGCATCTGGCCGCCAGGGTCATCGACACGGCCGAGCGTGAACTGGGCCCGGGTGGTGGCAGTGTCCTGCTGGCCGCCCTGACCAGGGCGCTCAGCAGCGAGGGGTCCGCATGCCAATGAACCCGTACTGGGATCCCTGGCCGGCGGGGGCCGCCGGCCAGGGATTTGGCCTCATACCAGTTGGGCCGTGCTGCGGGCGGGGGTCAGGGTCCGGCCCATCAACGGCGACAGGTTGGCCACGATGCTGGCGATCTCGCGGATGTCGGCGTCCACGAGAGCCTGGTCCCCGTCGCACAGCGCCATGTTCGGCTCCGGGTGCATGTCGATGATGACGCCGTCCGCGCCGACGGCGATCGCCGCCCTGGTCAGTGGCAGGACGAGGTCGCGGCGGCCGCCCGAGTGCGACGGGTCGACGATCACCGGCAGGTGGGACAGGCGCTGGGCGACCGGCACGGCGCTGATGTCCAGGGTGTTGCGGGTGGCGGTCTCGAAGGTGCGGATGCCCCGCTCGCACAGGACGATGTCGAGGTTCCCGCGCTGGGCGATGTACTCGGCGGCCATCAGCCACTCTTCGATGGTGGCGCTCATGCCCCGCTTCAGCAGCACCGGCTTGGCGGCGGCACCCACGGCCTGCAGCAGTGCGAAGTTCTGCATGTTCCGCGTGCCGATCTGGAGCATGTCCGCGTAGGAGGCGACCAGGTCGACCGTGCTCGGGTCGATCACCTCGGTGACCACGGGGAGACCCGTCTCCGCGCGCACCTCGGCGAGGATCTTCAGTCCGGCCTCGCCCAGGCCCTGGTAGGCGTAGGGGGAGGTGCGGGGCTTGAAAGCGCCACCCCGCAGCAGCGATGCGCCTGCCGCCTTCGCCATCTTCGCGGCCGTCAGGGTCTGCTCGGGGGTCTCCACCGCGCAGGGGCCCGCGATCACGGTCAGGGTGTCCGGGCCGATCGGCACACCAGCCACGGTGATCACCGACCGGCTCGGGTGGTGCTCGCGGCTGATCAGCTTGTAGGGCACCGAGATCCGTACCACGTCGACCACGCCGCTGCGGCTGCGCAGGTTGAGCGAGCCGAACTCGTCCACGTCTCCGACCAGGCCCACGATCGTGCGTGAGACGCCACGGCTGACGAATGCCTCCCCGCCTGCGGAACGCACGAGCTCGACGATGGTCCGTACATCATCCGCCGTGGCCTCCGGGGCCATCACCACGACCATTGGTAGTCCTCTCTCTCCCTGGCTGCTGTTAAAAAAACGAGCCCCGGGCCTAGTGGCCCGGGGCTCGTCGGTGAGGTCTCCGCGTCAGCGCATCGTCTGGCGGGCGACCGTCCCGTCCCCGGGCCGGTAGCCATACCAAAACCAGAACTGCTCACGCACGAGGGGGAGCCTACCGCATACCGGTGGAGCCGACATCAACGGGGCAGCCCGGTGCGCGCGTACACCTTGTAGGAACCCGTATGGACCAGGCGGAACGTGGCGTGGAAGTACCTGGACAAGGCCGGTGACCAGGGAACCCGCAGCGAGTTCTTGGGGGAGAGCAGGACGTACTGGGCATGGCTGAACGCGTCATGCCATGCGTTGGCAACGGCGGGCACGGCCGCCGCACCCGAGCCCGGCCTGCGCCCGCCCGACAGCGCCAGGTCTGTCCCGAGGCTGTCCACCATCTGCGGGCAGCCTGCGACGTTGGAGACGAAGCGGTTGGCGAGCAGCAGGTAGGAGGCCTGGTCGGTCAGGGCGCACGCCCCTGGCGGGATCAGCCGCTCCGCCGCCCCGGCCGCGGGCCTGGACCCCCGGACCCCGCCGGGGGCTTCGGCCACCGCCTCCACCACGAGCAGCACCGCGACCGCGGTGATGGCGGCCCGGCCCAGCCACTGCGGCACGCTTGTCTGGCTGTGTGGCCGGGCCCGGAGGATGGCCGCCAGGCGCTCCACTGCCAGCCCAACCGCCAGCGCCAGGAACGGCCCGAGGAACGCCGCGTAGTGCTCGGCGAAGTAGGGCGGCCACAGGAACATCACGACGGTCAGCGCCACGCCCACCATGGCGAACCAGTCCAGGGGCCGGGGCTTTCCCTGGCCCGCCAGTACCGCTGCCACCTGGGCTCCGATGAGCAGCAAGGCCACGACCAGGGCGATCACCGCGACGGTGGTCGGTGACAGCGCGCCGCGGCTGATGGCGAGCATGGAGCGCAGCCGGTCCGAGACGGGGTCGCGTGCCCCGGCCCGGGCGAGCTGCGCCGTGATGACCGCGTCGTAGAACTGGCTCGGTGCCGGGATCGCAAACGGCAGCACCGGGACACCGAAGCCGGCTGCGACACCGCCAATGAACACCGCGGCCCGCCGCAGGGCGGGCAGGCACAGCGCAAGCACGATGGCCACCGGCACGATCGCCCAGGCCTTGGTGGCGCCGGCGAAACCGAACGCCGCGCCGCCCCACGCCAGCCGCCTGGTGCTGGCGGTCAGGCGGTCGCCGTCGAAGGCGGCCACCGCCCCGGCCAGGCAGAAGAGCACCAGCCACGGCTCGAGCAGGACGGTGTGCGAGGATGCCACGCTCGGCGGGTACACCGCCAGGATGCCGCAGGTCACCAGCACCGCCCACACCCCGCGGTGGCGCACGAGCAGGCCGGCCAGCACGACCGCCGCGGTACTGGCGAGGACGGTGAGGACCCGTGCGATGACCAGGCCCCAGGCGGTGCCCGTCAGGTAGCTCAGCAGCCCGGCCGGGCTCATCAGCACCGTGATGCCCGGCGGCTGGACCAGGGCGAAGTCACGGTAGGGGAGCACGCCGTGCACCAGGCGGACGGCACTGCCGAAGTACGGCCCGTCGTCGTACTGGGTGATGCTCATCAGCCCGGGGCGCAGCAGCACATAGGCGCGCAGGAAGAACGCGAGCAGTGTGGTGACCACCATCACCGCAGTCACCGGGGACAGGTCTGCCAGGAACCGTCCCGGCTGCTGTGCCGTGGCCTCTTCGGCCGCCCCGCCTGTTGCCCTGGTCATTCTCAGCAGTGGCACCTCACGCCCCGTGGGTTCCATGACGCGCCCACAGGGTGAACTTGTGCCCGTCCGTGTACACCTTGGTGAAATTGGTCCTCAGGTAGGCCCGCAGCCCGGGCGTCCACGGCACGCGCCGAGCGTTGCCGGCGGTGAGCAGCACGTACTGGGCATGGTCGAAGGCCTGCGTCCAGGCCGCCGCGACAGCGGGGACCCGGCCAGCGCCGGTGGAGGGTTTCAGCCCGTTGGCGAGCGCCAGGTCGGTGCCGAGCCCGTCCACCATCTGCGAACACCCGGGCGCATTTGACACGAACCGGTTGACCACCAGCGCCACCGAGACCTGGTCGGCGAGCATGCAGGCGCCAGGCGGAACGATCTGCTGCACCCTTCCCGGCACGGCGCCGATGACATCCGGTGACCTGCTCTCGAGGGATGCCTGGGAGTAGGACGCGAACAGCAGCAGCGCCCCCACGAGGGCGACGGCTGGCCAGCCCAGCAAGCCCGCTGCCCCCCGGCTGGCAAAGGCCGGCTGGACGGCCGCGACCAGCCGCGACAGCGGGAGGGCGAGGGCCAGGCCCAGGAACGGGGCCAGGTACGCGGTGAAGTGGTA
>DASYYE010000296.1:0-5409 GCA_035946955.1 Streptosporangiaceae bacterium
CGTTGATCCAGCCGTTGCCCAGGTTGCCGACGAGCAGGTCACCGGCGAAGGGGCCGAACCCCGTGGGCGCGATGGCCAGCCCCCAGGGCTCGTTGAGCGGGCTGCCGGTCCCACCGGAGACGAGGTGGCGGATGAGTTTCCCGTTGACACTGTAGACATCGACATAACCACGCCCAGCGCCTGGGACCACGTCGGTGTGGGCCTTGTTCTGCTTGCCGTAGCTGACGTAGAGGTCGCTGCCGAGTTGCTGGACGTTGAAGGGCGCGTACCCGGCCGGGACCTTGGGGTCGTTGAACTCGGTGGGCGTGGCGACCGGGGCGAAGTCCTTGCTGAACACGTCGATGCGGGCATTGGCCACGTCCGCAGCGAACAGTTCGGGGCCCGCGGCTGGTGTGGTGGACAGGGCCAGCCCCTTGAAGACGGCACCCTTGGGGGTCTTCCCGCCGGGGCCGCCGGTCGGGCTGTCCTCCACCACGAACTGTGCGCCGCCGTTCCAGGCCGCGATCTCACCCGGCGACTGGCTGGAGCCGATCGAGTCCGAGTCCACGATGAACAATGCCGGGGAGCCGGCAGGACCGCCGACCGGGAAGGCCTTGGTGTCGGTGTTGCCGACCTGCCCGGTGGGGTTCCCGCCCGGCAGCGCCACGGTGAAGAGGAGCCGCACGGCACTGCCGTTGACCCCTCCCCTGTACACCGTGGCGAACCCGGAATTGTTGTCGGACACCCACATTGCTGAGCTGCCCTTGGTGGCCAGCCCCCAGGCGTTGGTCAGGTTCTGGTCCACCAGCTTGGCGTGGAACGAGGAGTTGCTGGCGACAAGGTTGGTCTGGGTGAAGCTGTTTGCCGGGGCGGTCGCGGCGAGCGCCGGCTCCCCGGCGGCCACGAGTCCGGCCACAGCCACGAACACCGTGAGAGCGTAGGCCCATCTCCTGCCGCGGGCTGCGGAGGCGATGGCGTGGCGTCGCTCCGATGTGCGTGGTCGTCCGTCGCGCATGACGTTTCCCTTCGTCTAGAGGCAGCGTGAGTGAGCGAAGCCGGCCACCGCTGGTAGGTGGCCGGCTTCACGAGGAGACTGGACGGGCTACGGGGCGATCGCGATAGCGAACGGGGCGGTCCCGACGACGATGGCCTTGCCGGCCTGGCGGGTGGCGGTGCTGATCGGGGTCACCGTGTCCGATCGGTGGTTGGTGACGTAGACGGTCTTCCCATTGGGCGTGACCACGACGTCAACCGGGCCCTTTCCCACATGGATGGCCGGTTCCGCCTTGTTGGTGGCGGTGTTGATCGGCGTCACGGCGTTGGCGGCCGGTACGGAGCCGACGAGCAGGGCGCAGGTGGTGCAGGCGTCGTCGCTGACGTAGGCGGTCTTCCCATTCGGCGTGACCGCGATGACCTCAGGGGTCTTCCCGACCGGGATGGCCTTGCCTGGCTTGTTGGTGGCGGTGTTGATCGGGGTCACCGTGTTCGAGCCGAAGTTGGCGACATAGGCGGTGCCGCCGTTCGGCGTGATGGCTATGAAGACAGGGTCCTTCCCGACCGGGATGGCCTTGCCTGGCTTGTTGGTGGCGGTGCTGATCGGGGTCACCGTGCCCGCGCCGTAGTCGGTGACGTACGCGGTCGCGCTGTCCGGCGTGATGCCAATCACCAGGGGGCCAGCCCCGGCCGAGATCGGCTTGCCGGCGTGGTTGGTGGCAGTGCTGATCGGCGTCACCGTGTTCGCGATGGTGTTGGAGACATAGGCGGTCTTGCCGTTCGGTGTGACGACGACGTACTCCGCGCCCTGCCCGGTCGTGATCGCCGTGCCCGGCTTGCGGGTCGCGATGTTGATCGGCGTCACCGTACCCGAGCTGTTGTTCGCCACGTAGGCGGTCTTGTCATTCGGTGTGACCGCAATCCACATGGGCCCTTTCCCAACCTGGACCGTACCCAGCGCCCGATTGGTGAAGGTGTTGATCGGCGTCACCGTACCTGACGTCTGGTTGGACACGAAGGCGATGGGTGCGGTCGTGGACCTGGCCGGCAGGCGCGCGGCCGCCGACGCTGGCTGGGCTGCCAGCAGGCCACCGCATATGGCCATGGCTGCGGTCGCTCCCACGGCAACGCGCAGGTGAATCGCTGCCGCGCCATTCTCACGCCTTGAAAACAGATTCATAATCTAGCCTCCCGGCTGCTTGGGTTGGGCGTCTTGAGCGCAACGTAAGTTCATGCCGGTGAGGACTGCAACCGCTCAATGGCCTATTCGGCACAACCAGCAATATGCAAGAAGACTAGGGAATTTTTGGCAAACACAAATTAAATGGGTAACTCCCGGGCGCAGGAGCAGCCTTGCGGACCGGCGGGGGTGAAGTGGGGTCAGGGTCGCAGGAGCAGCCTCGCGGACTGGTGGGAAGCGGGAGTGGGGTCAGGGGCGGAGGAGGAGTTTGCCGGTGACCGTGCGTGATTCGAGGGCTTGGTGGGCCGCTGCGGCATCCGCCAGGGGGTACTCGGCGTGCAGGCGCAGGCGCAGCGTTGCATCGGTGACGAGACGCAGCACCTCGGCGGCGCGGCGGAGCAGGTCCTCACGCGTCCGGTCGTAGTGGCCCAGCGACGGCTTGGTGAAGAACACCGAGCCCTGGCGGTTCAGCTCCTGCGGGTCCACGGCTGTCACCGGGCCGCTGGTCTGGCCGTAGAGCACCAGTGTCCCCCGGGGGTGCAGGGACGCGAGGCTGTCCGCGAACGTGTCCCGGCCGACCCCGTCGTACACCACGTTGACGCCCTCCCCGCCGGTCAGCTCCCTGACCCGGACGGCAGTGCGCTCCCGCGAAGTGACGATCACGTGGGTGGCCCCGGCCGCCTGCGCGGCCTCCTCCTTACCCGGCTGCGACACCACACCGACCACGGTGGCGCCGCGGGCGGCGGCGAGCTGGCAGAGCAGGCCACCCACGCCCCCGGCGGCCGCCAGCACGAGACAGGTCATGCCTGGTCCCAGTGGCACCACATCGCTGGCGAGAAAGTGCGCGGTCATGCCGTGGACCATGGCGGTCGCGGCATCACGCAGTGAGACGCCGTCGGGAACCGGCACCAGCCGGCCGGCCGCAGCTATGCAGTGGCTGGCATAGGAGGCTGGGCACCCCGCCCAGGCGACCCGGTCCCCTGCGGCGACCCCCGTCACGCCGGCGCCGGCCTGCAGCACGACCCCGCTGCCCTCGAACCCGGGGGTGAAGGGGAACTGGACGGTGTAGGCGCCGCTGCGCTGGAACACGTCGACGAAGTTGACTCCGGCCGCGCTCACCTCGACGAGGACCTGGCCGTCGCCGGGCAACGGGTCGTCGCGGTGGGCGAGTTGCAGGACGCTTGGCGGCCCATAGCTGTCGAAGCAGACGTGACGCACGGCCGGCTCAGCCACCCGCCATCGGTGCGATGATCGTTACCGTGCTGCCCGCTGCCACCGTGGTGGTGCCGCGCAGGTGCCGGGGGATCAGGTCGTCGTCCACACAGATGTTGACGTAACCCAGTGGCTGGGCGTCTGGCCCGAGCAGCCGCCGCCGGAACGTGGGGTTCTCTGCCGCGAACCGGGTGATGACCTCTGGCAGCGCGCCCTCGGTGCCCTCGAACTCGGTCCGCCCGTCGGGGGCCCAGACCGAGGGGAGAATGATCTTGATCACGGTGCCTCCTCCACCTCGACGTCTTTCGCGCACCGGAAGCCGTGCGCGAAGCTCGACCACCCGCCCGGGTCGCCGTGCATGCGCTCGGTGCACCGGACCTGGTAGCGGAAGTTCATCCACGAGCCGCCCCGGATCACCCGGTAGCGGCCCACGGCCATGCGCACGGTGGGGTCACACGAGGTCGCCTCGCCATACAGGCACGACAGCGTCGAGGTCCACTCATAGACGTTCCCGGCCATGTCGGCGCACCCGAAGGCGCTGTCACCGCGGCCCGAGAACGCGCCGACCGGCGTGGTCTGCGGTAACGGCCCTGACTCCTGGCATGTGGCGGACCACCAGTCCCGCCATTGCGTGAGCGTGGTGAGCGGCCCCGCGTGGAGTTCCGCCGTGTTCGCACAGCCCGGGTCCCAGTCGTCACCCCACGGCCAGATCCGGAAGCCCGCGCCGCGGGCGGCGAACTCCCATTCGGCCTCGGACGGCAGACGCTTGCCCGCCCACCAGGCGTAGGCGCTCGCGTCCTCCCAGGAGACGTGCACCACCGGGTGGTTCTCGAAGCCCTCGGTCCCGCTGCCCGGGCCGGCTGGCGCGTACCAGCAGACGCCCTCCCGCTCGGCCCAGCCGTCCTCCTGGTAGACCATGCCGAACCCGCGTTTCTCGGCGTCCGTGCGGTAACCGGTCTGGTGCGCGAATTCGCCGAACTCGGCGACGGTCACGGGGTAACGGTCGATCCGGAACGGCGCCAGTGTGCGGGCGACCTGCGGTGTCTCGTCGTTGAACCAAACCCTCGGGAGTGGCTGGTCCGCGTCCTCCAGCCAGTCCAGCAGCCAGGGTGGCGACCCCTGGTGGAATTGACCGCCGGGTATCCGCAGCATGTGCCCCATGGGACCTCCATCGCGCAGGCCGCGCCATTCCCAGCACCGCCGCTCGCGCCGCGGGCCTATCATCATCCCGGCCACCGGAGAGTGCAACCTCCCGGATTGCGGAGGCGCAGTTCTTCCCGATTGCCCGGCCACATAGCGCGGGCAGCGCGGGCAATCACGGAGATGCCGGGTGGCGGGACCGCGGAAACCATGGTCAGTGGAATCCGTGATCCCCCACAAGGACAGCCATGACCATTTCGCCTGCGCAAACGAAAGAGTCAGCGGAACTCCCGTCGTTTCCGATCCCCCGGGAGTGCCCGTACCGGCCATCGGCGAAGCACGTCGGGCTCCGGGAGCCCGGCCCGATGGCAAGGGTACGGCTGTACAACGGCCGGGTCGCCTGGCTGGTCACGGGTTCGGCCCAGGCGCGGGCCGTGCTCTCCGACTACCGCAGGGTCTCGATCCGTCCCTACCACGGCAACTACCCGCTGCTGAACGAGGAGTTCGAGAAGGTCGTTGACAGTGGGTACGCGGACGTCCTGTTCGGGGTGGACCCGCCAGCGCATACCAAGCAGCGGCAGATGATCATGCCGAGCTTCACCCTGCGCAGGACGGCGGAACTCCGCCCTGACATCGAGCGGATCGTTGACGGGAAGCTCGACGAGATGGTTGCGGCCGGGCAGCCCGCCGACCTGGTCAGCCGGTTCGCCCAGCCGGTGCCGTCCATGGTCATGAGCCGCCTTCTCGGCGTCCCCTACGACGAGCACGAGGACTTCGAGACACCAGCCCACAAGCTGTTCGTGCCCGAACTGGCCGAGGAGGCGACCGCGGAGCTCGGCGAGTACCTCGACGGGCTGATCCAGCGCAAGGAGGCCAGCCCCGGCTCGGGCTTCGTCGGGCTGATC
>DASYYE010000297.1:0-27494 GCA_035946955.1 Streptosporangiaceae bacterium
GCCACCTGCAACAGCTTGGCCTCCTGTGCGGTGGCGCGCCGCGCGCCGATCACCTGGTCGCCCGCGTGTGGCTGTACGCCCTGTCCACGCAGCAGCTCGTACAGGCCGGTGTGCTCGAGGTCGGTCTCTGGGTGTCCGCGGAGCAGCCCGGCTGGCAGGTAGTTCCTCATGATCGCCAGCGGCGACTCGTCGGCCATCCGCAGCCGCTCGATGACGAGCACGCGTGCGCCCGGCGTGAGGGCCAGTTCCTCGGCCACCTCGCTGTCCGCGTCCGTCTCCTGGACGGACAGCACCGTGGTCGAAGGGCTGCGGTGGGCAGCCGCGAGGTCGTCGTACAGGCTCGAGAGCGCGACCGGCCGGAGGATGCGCGGTGCCTGCACAACAGTCCCCAGCCCGCGTCTCCGCACGACCAGGCCTTCTTCGACCAGCCGCTGGACCGCTTGGCGGACCGTGGGGCGGCTCACCCCGAGCCGGTCCGCGAGTTCGAGTTCGTTGTCCAGCCGCCCCCCGGGCTGGATGGTTCCGTCGGTGATGGCCGCCTTGAGTTGCTCGGCGATCTGGAAGTACAGCGGTATCGGGCTCGTTCGGTCGAGTGTGCGTTCGGTCATCGCGTCCCCTGGCGGCACTGGGCTGCCTGTGCGGTATCGCTGCGGTGCACAGGCAGGCCGGGCGGAGGCAGGCCGGGCCACGTTACGTGTCCCTTGCACGTAGTGTAGGGGAACCTTGGCCAAGCCATATTGTCTTAACCTCCTTACATACTATTGACATATCATACGCTCCCTCGTAACGTCAGGGTGAACAAACGCAGGGAGGGAAGGAATGCGCACCAGGTTTAGATATGTGGCAGGGCTGCTCGTGCTGCCCCTGCTGCTGCTCGCTGCCTGTTCGAGCAGCAAGACCCCCGCCAAGACAGTCGCCGCCACCTCAGGCGGATCCTGCCCCTACACGTTCGCGGTCATCACCCACGGCGACAACGGTTCCTTCTGGAGCGTGGTCTACAAGGGTGCCAAGGACGCCGCGCGCGACCTGGGCTGCAAGCTGAGCGAGGTCTACGGGTCTCAGCAGGGCGGCCAGGCACAGCCCGACGACAACGCTGAGAACACCCAGATCAGCGACGCCATCAACGCGCATGTAGACGGCATCGCGGTCTCGGACCACAACCCCACTCTGATGAACCCAACGCTTGCCAGGGCCGTCGCGGCTGGCATCCCCGTCGTCACGCTCAACGCGGGCTGTGACCCGGCCGACCTCGCCGCCAGCCACGCACTGAACTGTGTGGGCCAGCCGGAGGTCGTCGCCGGGACCAGGGCCGGCGCCACCTTCCTGGGCCAGGGCCTGACCAACGTCTTGTGCGTGATCCACCAGTCCGGGCAGAACCTGCTGGACCGCTGCAACGGCCTCGCCCAGGGACTCGGGGTGGGGCAGAAGTGCTCCACGGGTGCCGCCCCGTCCCACGGCCCGGCCTGTACGGAGCTGATCCTGTCCACGCCGAACGCGGCCAGCAACCCGCAGCAGGCAGTCGGCCAGGTCACCTCGTACCTGCAGGCGCACCCTGGCATCAACGCGGTCATGACGCTGAACAGCGCGATCGCTGACGCCATGGTGGCCACCCATCTCAAGGTCAAGGTCGCCACCTTCGACCTCGACTCCACGGTCGTGTCCGACCTGCAGGCGGGCTCGATGGACTTCGCCATCGACCAGCAGCAGTACCTGCAGGGGTACCTGCCGATCGTCGAGCTCTACCTCTACAAGAAGCACGAGAGCAACACGGTCTCGCCCGGCACGGTCGTTGACACCGGGCCGCTGGTGGTGAGCAAGTCCAATGTTGCCGTCGTCCAGGCGGCCATCAAAGCCGGCGACGACTGAGGACCGGCAGTGGAACTGCGCCCCCTTGCCCTTCGGAGCCCGCGCCGGGCTGCGCGGTCTGGCCTGCCTGGCCAGGCTGCGCAACCCGGCGAGCCGGGCCCGCCGGGCAGTACCTCCGATGAGCGGCTGACCCGCGCCAGCCGGCTCACCCAGCTGCTGCGCCGCCCGGACGTGGGCGCCCTCGCCGGCGCGATCGTGGTCTTCGTGATGTTCGCGGCCACGGACTCCAGCGCTGGGCACCTGTGGCTGACCCAGACCGGGACCGCCGCCTGGCTCCAGTTCGCCGCGCCCTTCGGCATCATGGCGGTGCCGGTCGGGCTGCTCATGATCGGTGGTGAGTTCGACCTGTCCACCGGGGTCATGACCGGGGCCACCGCGATCGTCATGGGCCTGCTCATGCAGTACTGGCACTGGAACGCCTGGCTGGCCATCCTGGCCACCTGTGTGTTCGCCACCACGATCGGCCTGCTGAACGGCTACGTGGTGGTCAAGACCAAGCTGCCCAGTTTCATCGTGACGCTCGCGACCTACTTCGTGCTCCGCGGCCTGACGATTGGGGGCGTGCTGCTGCTCAACCACGGCAGCACCTCAGTCAGCCTGGGCCCTGGCTCCCACGGCGGGCTCGGCAGCGCGCGGGCGGTGTTCGGCAGCTCGTTCCTGAGCAGCTCTGCCCTGCCCACCGGCTACCAGACCGCGGTGCTCTGGTTCATCGGTGTGACCATCGTGGCCGGGTGGGTGCTGTCCCGGACGACCTTCGGCAACTGGATCTTCGCCGCGGGCGGGGACCCGAACGCCGCCCGCAACGTCGGTGTCCCGGTCAACCGGACCAAGATCCTGCTGTTCGTGTCCACCGCGATGGCGGCCGCCCTGGTGGGGATCATCTCCTTCACCCAGGCGTCCTCGGCCGTGTCCGAGCAGGGCGTCGGCTATGAGTTCTACTACATCATCGCGGCCGTGGTCGGCGGCTGCCTGCTGACCGGCGGCTACGGGTCAGCCATCGGGGCGGCCCTCGGGGCCTGCATCATCGGCATGGCCTCCGAAGGCGTGATCTACGCGGGCTGGGACAGCTCCTGGGACTTCACATTCCTCGGCGTGGTCCTGTTCCTCGCCGTGGGTATCAACACCATCACCTACCGCCGCGCGCAGAAGGCACGACGATGACGACCACGACGGCGGGGCGGGCCCCGCTCCTCGAAGTCCGTGGTGCCAGCAAGCACTTCGGCAGCGTCAACGCGATCCAGGACGTGTCGCTCCAGGTCCACGCCGGCGAGGTCACCTGCGTCCTGGGCGACAACGGCGCCGGGAAGTCCACCCTCATCAAGATCCTCTCAGGGGTGTTCCCGCCGGACACCGGGGAGCTCCTCATCGAGGGTGCCCCGATCACGCTGACCAGCCCCAGGCAGGCGCGGGAGCACGGCATCGCCACGGTGTTCCAAGACCTCGCGACCGTGCCGCTGATGTCGCTGTGGCGCAACTTCTTCCTCGGCCAGGAGCCATGCCGTGGCCGCGGCGTCTTCGCCACGCTCAACAGCGGCTGGGCGCGGCAGGTCATGCGGGAGGAGATGCTCAAGATGGGGATCGACACCCGTGACCCCAACCAGGCGGTCGGCACGCTCTCGGGCGGCGAGCGCCAGGCACTGGCCATCGCCCGTGCCGTCTACTTCGGGGCCAAGCTGCTGATCCTGGACGAGCCCACCTCCGCGCTGGGGGTCCGGCAGTCCGGGCTGGTGCTCCGTTACGTGGTGCAGGCCCGGGAACTCGGCAAGGGCGTCATCTTCATCACCCACAACCCCCACCACGCGTTCCCGGTAGGCGACCGGTTCATCCTGCTCAAGCGGGGGCGCCTGATGGGCTCGTTCGCCAAGGCCGACACCACCGTGGACAAGCTCACCGCAATGATGGCCGGCGGCGAGGAACTCCAGCAGCTCAGCGAGGAGCTCATGGCGATGTCCCCCGATGCCGAAGTAGCCGAGGTGGCCAGGGAACTGGCCGAAGAGGCCGACACCGCCTGACGTACGGAAGGCACCATGAGGCATATCACGCACTGGATCGCTGGCTTGCAGTGGGACGGCAGCGCGGAACGTCACGGCGACGTGTACGACCCCGCGGCCGGCGAGGTGACCGCGACGGTCGACTTCGCCAGCCCTGCCGTGGTGGACGAGGCGGTCGCCGCCGCTGGCGCGGCGTTCGCCGGCTGGCGGTCCGCCTCACTGGCCAGACGCGCCAGCGTGCTGTTCGCGTTCCGTCAGCTCGTTGACGCTCACCAGGCCGAACTCGCGGCACTCATCAGCTCCGAGCACGGGAAGGTGGTATCCGACGCGGCCGGGGAGGTGGCCCGCGGACTGGAGGTGGTGGAGTTCGCCTGCGGCCTCGGCCACCTCCTCAAGGGGACGTACTCGGAGAACGTCTCCACGAATGTGGACGCCTACTCACTGCGGCAGCCGCTGGGCGTGGTGGCCGGGGTCACCCCCTTCAACTTCCCGGCGATGGTCCCGATGTGGATGTTCCCCGTCGCCATCGCCTGCGGCAACACATTCATACTCAAGCCGTCGGAGAAGGACCCGTCCGCGTCGCTGCTGCTGGCCCGGTTGTGGGCGGAGGCGGGACTGCCCGACGGGGTGTTCAACGTCGTGCACGGCGACTCCGAAACCGTCGGCGCGCTGCTGGCCCACCCCGAGGTCCGGGCGGTCAGCTTCGTGGGGTCCACCCCGATCGCCCGTTCCGTCTATGAGAAGGGCACGGCCGCTGGCAAGCGGGTCCAGGCGCTGGGCGGCGCCAAGAACCACATGGTGGTCCTGCCCGACGCCGACCTGGACCTCGCCGCCGACGCTGCGGTGTCCGCCGGGTTCGGGTCGGCGGGCGAGCGGTGCATGGCCGTGTCCGTCGTGGTCGCGGTGGACCCGGCAGGTGACGAGCTCGTCAAGAGGATCGCCACGCGCGTGGCCGGCCTGCGGGTCGGGCCGGGCAGTGACGAGCGTTCCCAGATGGGCCCGCTGGTCACGCGGCAGCACCGGGACCGGGTGGCCTCCTACCTCGACTCCGGTCCCCAAGAAGGAGCCACCCTCGCGGTGGACGGCCGGGCGCACCCGGTGGCCGGCGGCGCTCCGGCGGGCTTCTGGCTCGGCCCGAGCGTGCTGGACCATGTCACACCGTCGATGTCCTGCTACACCGACGAGATCTTCGGCCCGGTGCTCAGCGTGGTCCGCGTGCCCACCTATACCGAGGCGCTGCGGCTGGTCAGCGAGAACCCCTACGGCAACGGGGCCGCGATCTTCACCAACGACGGGGGAGCGGCCCGCCGGTTCGTCAGTGAGGTGGACTGCGGCATGGTCGGGGTCAACGTCCCGATCCCGGTGCCGATGTCGTATTACTCCTTCGGCGGCTGGAAGGCCTCGCTGTTCGGCGACACCCACATGCACGGCACCGAGGGTGTCCACTTCTACACCCGGGGCAAGGCCGTCACCTCCCGCTGGCCCGACCCCAGCCACGGCGGACTCACCCTCGGCTTCCCGGTGAACATGTAGCACCTGCGGTGTTCATGGCGGGTGACCGTGCGGGTTACTGGCGGGTGAGGTTGGCGGCGCCCGCGCGCAGGACGTATTTCTGGATCTTGCCCGTGGCGGTCTTGGGGAGCTCCGCCACGAAGGTCACCCCGTGGGGGGCCTTGAAATGGGCCAGGCGCCCGCGGGTGAAGCCGATCAGTTCGTCCTCGGTCGCGTTGGCGGCCTCGCGCAGTACCACGAACGCGTGCGGCGCCTCGCCCCACTTCTCGTGCGGCAGCCCGACGATCGCGGCCTCGGCCACGGCGGGGTGGCGCAGCAGGACACCTTCGACCTCGACCGAGGAGATGTTCTCACCGCCGCTGATGATCACGTCCTTGAGCCGGTCCCTGATCTCCACGTAGCCGTCGGGGTGCACGACGGCGGCGTCGCCGCTGTGGAACCAGCCGTCGCCCATGACCCGGTCGGTCGCCTCGGGGTCGTGGTAGTAGCCGTGCATCACCACGTTCCCCCGGACGACGATCTCGCCCAGGGTCTCGCCGTCTGCGGGAACCTCGGCGCCAGCCTCGTCCACCACCCGCAGCTCACCCGAGGTGAGCAGTTCCACGCCCTGGCGCGCCTTGACCACGGCGCGCTCAGCCGGTGTCAGGTCGGCGTGCTCGGGCAGCGGCGCGCAGACCGTGATGAACGGCGCGGTCTCGGTCAGCCCATAGACATGGGTGACCTCCCAGCCGAAGTCCCCCTCCAGGCGCTCGATCGTGGCCGCCGCTGGCGGTGCCCCGGCCGTCACCACATGCACCCCGGCCGGGATCTTGCCGCGTGTGTCGGCCGGGGTGTTGGCCAGTGCGATCAGCACGGTCGGCGCCGCGCACAGCCAGCGCACGTCCTCCTCGCGGATCAGCCGGAACACCTCACCCGGGTCGACCTTGGGCAGGCAGATGTGGGTGCCCGCGGCCGCCGTGACGATCCAGGTGTACGTCCAGCCGTTCGCGTGGAACATCGGCAGCGTCCACAGGTAGCGCTCACCCACGCCGACCGGCAGGTGCAGCAGTGTGCCGATGCAGTTGAGGGCCGCGTTCCGGTGGGTGATCATGACGCCCTTCGGGCGCGCCGTGGTCCCGCTGGTGTAGTTGATCGTGAGCAGGTCACGCTCGCCGGTCTCCGGCCGGTCGAACCGTGGGCTGGCCGCGGCGAGCGCCGCCTCGTAGTCCAGCCAGCCGTCGCGGGCCCCGCGGAACGCGACGAAGTGCTTCACCTCTGGCAGTTGGTCACGGACGCTGTCCAGTGCGTCCAGGTAGTCCTGGTCGGCGCAGACCACGCTCGCGCCCGAGTGGTTCACGATGTAGGCGAAGTCGTCCGGAGTGAGCCGGTAGTTCACCGGCACGAGCACCGCCCCGGTCTGCGGCACCGCGTAGAACGACTCGAGCTGCGCGTGGGTGTTGGGTGCGACCGTCGCCACCCGCGTGCCCGGTGTGACCCCCAGCCCCTGCAACACCGACGACGCCCGGTCGCAGCGGTCGAAGAACTCCTCGTAGGACAACCGCAGGTCACCGTCAACCACGGCCTCACGGGCACCGTGCAGACGCCGGGTCCGGCGGGCAAAGTCCATTGGGGTCAGTGGTGTTTCCATGACGGCCTCCACGGGTTCGTGCCCGGCACGCGGTGCTTCATTCCATGCGGTGCTCCAAGACATGATGTCGCACGGCGGCTCCCCGCCCCACCGGCAAGAGAGTGTCCGGCCGGCCTCGGCGACGCGGGCCGGCCGGGCACCTCGTGGTGCGGACGGGTTATGTGGAGAGGTATGGGCAGGCAAGGGACTCAGTGCAGACGCAGGGCCTCGGCCGGGGCCAGGCCAGCCGCCCGCAGCGCCGGGTACAGGCCAGCCATGGCACCGACGGCCAGGGCCGACGCGGCTGCGGCGAGCAGCACGGGGATGGGCACGACGGCCTGCCAGTGGCGGGCTGCCGCGTAGACGGTGGTGGCGAAGCCGCCGAGCACCGCCCCGGCCGCGCCGCCCGCCCCGGCGAGCAAGGTGGCCTCGGCCACGAACTGGACCGCGATGTGTGACCGGCGCGCACCCAGTGCCCGCCGCAGCCCGATCTCGCCGCGCCGCTCCAGCACTGCGATGACCATCACATTGGCGATACCGATGCCACCGACCAGCAAGGCGACGGCTCCCAGGGCCAGGAACAGGCTCTGGAACGCGGCCGAGGCATCGGCTCGCGCGGTGAGGGCGGTGACCGGGTCCGTCACGGACACGTTTTGCGGCGCTGGCGGGTCCGCGGTGGCGGGGAGCACAGCAGCGACATCAGCGACGCTCGCCGGGTTGGTCCGCACGTAGACCTCCACCGGGGCCCCGCTGGCGTGCAGCAGCCGTTGCGCGACCGGGTAGCCGATCAGCGCGGTCCGGTCGAGCTCGGGCGCCAGTGGCAGCGGTTCCATGATTCCTATGACGCTGAACCAGTGGTTGCCGAGCCAGACCTGGACGGACCCGTCCGCCCGGTCGATGCCCAGCGCGGCCGCCGTCTCCGAGCCGAGCACGGTCGCCGGGTAGTGCGAGGTGGCGGCGTTGAGGAACACGCCGTGGGCCAGGTGGCCCTGCAACGTGTGCAGCAGGCCGGCGTCTGCCGAGTACACGGTGACCGCCTCGGTGTTGGCGGGGGAGACGCGGTTGTTGCGGTAGACGTTGGCGTTCACGTCACCGATAGCCGCGGCACTGATGACCGGGCCGATCCGGGCCGCCATGGCCTGGGCCGTCCTCGGCAGGGTGGCGTTGGGGCCGCCGAAGGACTGGCCTGGCGTGACCGTGAGCAGGTTGGTGCCGAGCGCATCGATCTCAGCGACCAGCTGGGCACGCCCGGAACTGGAGATCCCCAGCACTGACACCATGGTGGCGATGCCGAGCGCAACGCCGAGACTGGACAGGACGGCTCGCACCGGCCTGGTGGCCAGCCCGGTGGCCGCGAGCGGCAGGGTGTCCGCCAGCCGGAGCCTGCTGCGCGGCAGGTTCTGCCCGCTGGCCCGCCGCCCGGTCATGGCGTCCCTCCGTGAGCGCTGTCGTACTCGACCTGGCCGTCCCGCAGACGGATCGTACGGTCCGCCGCCTGCGCGATCTCCAGGTTGTGGGTCACCACCAGGACCGTGGTGCCCCGGCGGTTCACCTGCGCCAGCAGCGCCAGGATGTCCGCGCCGGTCGCAGAGTCCAGGCTGCCGGTGGGTTCGTCCGCCAGGATGATGGCGGGCCGCCCGACGAGCGCCCGTGCCAGCGCGACCCGCTGTCGCTCACCGCCGGACAGCTCACCAGGCCGGTGGCTGGCCCGGTGGCTGAGACCAACCGCCGCGAGCGCCTGTGCCGCTGCCGCCGCGCGCTGCGCGGCGGGCACGCCTGCGTACAGCAGGCCGTTCGCCACGTTGTCGAGCGCGGAGGCGCCCGGGACCAGGAAGAACTGCTGGAACACGAAACCGATCCTGCCTGCCCGGACGCCCGCCAGGCCGCTGTCGGGCATGGCCTGGAGGGCCAGGCCCGCCACCCGGACCGTCCCGGTGCTGGGTCGCTCCAGGGTGCCGGCGATGGCCAGCAGCGTTGACTTGCCCGAGCCCGACGGGCCGACGACGGCGGTGAACTCTCCGGCCCCGACTGTGACGCTCACCGACCTCAGTGCCACGACCGGCGGGGACCCCGGGTACTCCTTGGAGACACCATGGAGTTCAAGCGCGTTCACTGGGCTGTTCCCCTGCACTGTGCTGACCCCCTTCATTGGGCCACCACCACGGTGGTGCCAGCGGCGATGCCCGGTCCGCTGACCTGGACCCGTCCGTCGGCGAACAGGCCGGTCCGCACGCCGACGAGGTGGTGGATGCCCGAGGGGGTCACCGTCTCGAGCCCATAGCCGCCACCAGCCAGGGCGAGCAGGGCCGAGACCGGAACGGCCAGCACCCCCTTGGCCGACTGGACGGGCAGCGACACCTGGACCGCCACGTCCATACCGGTCCCGGTGCTGCCGCGCGGATGTCTCGGTGTGACAGTGAACTGCTGTGTCGCTGCCGACGGCGGACTCGCGGCCCCTGCGGCTGGCGGCGGCACCGCCCCGATGCCAGTGACCTTCCCCGGCGTGCTGGCCCCCGAGGGCAGCACGACCGAGACCGTTTCGCCGATGGTGACCGGCGGCAGGTTCGGTGTCAGCGGCACAGTCACGACCCGCCTGCCGGACGTGACCTGGTATGGCTGCTGGCCAGGCGCGGCTGGCTGCCCAGTGGTCACGGCCACACTGCCCACCCGTACCGCTTCCGGGAGGAAGACCATCGTTCCCAGCGGGATCTGGCCGGTCATCGGATAGCCGTTGGCCGTCTGCCACTGCTCCACGGCGTCCACAGTGAGCTGGTCGTACTGACCGGAGGGGGCGCTGAACAACCCGTCCGCGAATCCCTCAGCGATGAGGTTCGCCTGGAGTTGGCGGACGTCACGCCCGCTGGTCATGCCGGGCGCGAACGGCCGCCACGCAGGGATGCGGCCGGCCATCAGCACCACCCGCTGGTCATCGACCCGGTAGAGGGTGTGCCCTGGCCTGACCGTGGCACCTGGGGCGGGCAGCCACGTGTAGGTGCCGGTCAGCCCGTTCACCACCGGCAGCGAGGGGGCGAACCCGAGGGTGCCACCGGTCGTCAGGCTAGCGACCAGGGTGGTCCTGACCACGGTCGCGGTGGACATGTGCGGCGGTGCGGGTGTGACCGGGGTGGCCCGGCTTCCGCCGACCGCCACGGCGGCCACGGCCCCGGTTGCCGCGGCCGCGGCGAGTGGCACGGTTGTGCCCCACAGACGGCGGCTCACGGCCCGCTCCCGTCGTCCTGCACGCCCGCGGGCAGGAGGTGCCTGCAGGCGGCGTCGGCCGCCCGGAACTGTGGTGAGTTCCGGCCGAAGTTGCTGGTGGTCCCCGGTACGTGCCCGAGGCTGACCACGCCCTGGGGGGTGGGGTCGAGCATGCTGATGTCATGGCCGCGCATGCACTCGGCGTAGCGGGTGAGCGCCGGGAGGTTTGGGGCGGCATGTGCCGCCATCCCGGCAGCCTTCATCTGGAAGACCGGCGCCATGAAGTGGTTGCAGGCGCTGTAGGCGGTGTGCGTTGCCGAGTCCTGCGGCGGCATGTCGATGCTGAGCCCAGTGTGCCCTGGCCGGTGGAACGGATCGGACATCCGGACTCCATGGGCTCGCATGCAGCGGGTGAAACTGACCATGTCCTGGTCGCCCTGCTGCTGGGTAAGCGGCTTCGCCCCCCCGACGACCCCTGTGTGCCCGGGCAGGCTCGCGACAGACCCGCTGCCAGTGCCCGGCGAACCCGACGAGCATCCGGCGGGCAGGACCGCCGCCACGGCGAGCGCCAGGAACGCGCCGGCTGTCCTTGTCCTCTCGTGGGCTGTCCCACTTCGTTGCTGTTGCCTACTCATGGTGTCTGACCTCCTCGCGGCCCGCCTGAATGCCGGGCCAGCAGCATTCAAGGCCGCCAGGCCTCACACGGACGTCACACGAGGACGCCTCCTGCGGCGGCCCCGCCTCCCGCGGGGCCAGCGAAGCCGCAGGTTATGCAGGAGGCCCGGGCAGGGCCGGAGGCCGTTCCTGTGATGGTGGTGTGACCTCGGCGGGTGCACGATGGCTGCATGCGGGTGCTAGTGGTCGAGGACCAGGCTGAGCTGGCCGACGATATCGCCGACGGCCTGCGTGACCAGGGGATCGCCGCGGACGTCGCCTACGACGGCTCGGAAGGGATCGAGAAGGCGCTGCTGAACTCCTATGACGTGGTGGTACTCGACCGCGACCTGCCAAGGGTCCACGGTGACGCGGTCTGTGCGGCACTGGTCGCCTCCCCCGCGCACGCCCGCATCCTGATGCTCACCGCGGCGGGTACGGTCGGTGACCGGGTGGACGGCCTCAACCTCGGCGCCGACGACTACCTGGGCAAGCCGTTTGCGTTCGAGGAACTGGTGGCGCGGGTCCGTTCACTGGCTCGGCGCAGCCCCGCGGCCGCGCCCGTCACCACCCGTGGGGACCTGATATTCGACAGCGCGCGGCGGCGCGTCAGCCGGGCCGGGCGGCCGGTCTCCCTGACCCGTAAGGAACTCGGGGTGCTGGAGGAACTGCTCGTCGCCGCCGGCGGCGTGGTCAGTGCCGAAGACCTGCTGGAGCGGGTCTGGGACGAGAACGCCGACCCCTTCACACGGACCGTGACGGTCACCATCGGGCGGCTGCGGCGCAAACTGGGCGAACCAGACCTGATCGAGACCGTCATCGGCAGCGGCTACCGGCTGAGATAGGGGCGGCGTGTGATGTGGCTGCGCCGGCTGGCGCCGCAGAAGGTCAGGGTCAGGCTGACGCTCATGTATGCCGGGCTGTTCCTGCTGGCCGGCTCGGCCCTGCTCGGGATCACTTACGGGCTGGTCGCCGTGACCCTGCCGGACCGCGTGCCCGGAGCCAGGACGCATCACCCCACCCTGGACTACAAGCAACTCTTCAGACTGGAGATCCTCTGCCACAAGCCGCACCCGGATCCTGCTACGGTCCTGGCCTGCAAGCAGGAGTTCACCGCAGGCGAAAACGCAGGTGTCGCGGACACGCGCCAGGCGGCCCTGGACCACTTGTTGCTGTACTCACTGGTCGGCCTCGGCGTGATGACCGTGGCCTCGGGCGGCCTGGGCTGGTTCATGTCCGGGCGGGTGCTGCGCCCGGTCCGCACGATCACCGAAGCCGCGCGGCGCGCATCGGATGAACACCTGGGCGAGCGGCTGGCCATGACAGGGCCTCGCGACGAGCTGCGGGAACTGGCCGACACGTTCGATGACATGCTGGACCGGCTGGACCGGGCCTTCGGCGCCCAGCGCCGTTTCGTGGCCAATGCCTCCCATGAGCTGCGCACGCCATTGACCGTCATGCGGACCGCCATCGACGTCACGCTGGCCAAGCCCGGCTGCACCGCCCAGCAGTTGGCGGACATGGCTGTCCGGGTCCGCCGCTCCGTCGGCCGGGCCGAGACCATGATCGATGCGCTGCTCACGCTCGCGATCAGCGACCAGGCAGAGGGGGGCAGCGAGTTCGTCGACCTGTCGACGCTGGCCGAGGACGCTCTCGACGTGGCGTCAGCCAGTGTGGGCCGGCTGGGCCTGCGCGTGGACTCGGTGCTGGAGCCAGCCGAGACCGCGGGTGACCCGCAGTTGCTTGAGCGGCTGGTCTGGAACCTGGTGGACAACGCGGTGCGCCACAACGAGGCGGGCGGCTGGGTAAGGCTGCGCACCGGAACCAACGGCACCACTGCGTTCCTGCAGGTCGCCAACAGCGGGCCGGTGGTCCCGGCCGAGGCCGTGCCGGTGCTGACCGAGCCGTTCCGGCGGGCCGGAGGCAGGTCGGGCAGTCACGACGGTGCAGGGCTCGGGCTGTCCATCGCCCAGTCGGTCGCCGCGGCCCACGAGGCGACGCTGGAGGTCCGCTCCCAGCCTGAAGGTGGCCTGGACGTCCGGTTCAGCCTGCCCTGGCAGACCGGGGCCGCCAAACCTGGCAGGGAAAGCCTGACGCCCCGGACATGTGACGTCCGGGGCGTCAGGCGAAGACAGTGACCGGCCGAGCGGTCCCTGCTCAGCTCACCCGAAGGTGAAGCACTGGGTCAGGTCGCTGAGGGCGGAGTTGCCGTCACGGGGCGGGAAGGGCGCGCCGTTGCCCTCGTAGTTGAAGCCCGTCGGAGTGTGGCTGTCGAACTGGTGGTTGAGCGACGCCATGGTCGGCAGGCTGAACACCGTCTCGATGAACTTCAGCACCGATGAGTGGTCGGAGGCCGTGGTGTCCACGTGGCCGGCCTTGGCCAGCGGCGAGACGACGATCATGGGCACACGGATGCCGGGGCCGAATGCGTCGAGCTTCGGGGGCGCGATGTGGTCGAAGAAGCCGCCGCCCTCGTCGTAGGTGACCAGGATCGCGGTGCTGGACCACGCCGCTGACTTCTGCACCGCCGTGACGATCGACTTGATCATGCTCTCACCGGTGCGGACGTTGGCCGTCGGGTGCTCGTCGTAGGGGGGCGCCTCGGTGATGAACGACACCTGCGGCAGCGTGTTGTTGGCGCAGTCGCTCATGAACTGCGAGATCGACTGGTTGAGCTCGTTGCTGGGCCCACCAGTGGCCCACTTCTTGAACAGGGCCAGGATCGAGTAGTTGGCCGGGGCGTGGAAGTTGTAGTTCTTGAACGTGATCCCGTGGGAGGACAGGTTGTCCAGGATGCACGGGTAGCTCAGCGAGCCGTTGGTGTTGATGTTGTTGGTGGTGATGCCGCCGCTGGTGCCCGAGTACAGCACCAGCCGGTTCGGGTAGGTCATGCTCAGCACGCCGCAGAAGTAGTTGGCGCACAGCGTGTACTTGGGGAACAGGGAGTAGTAGTACGGCAGGTCTACGGCTTCGTAGTAGCCTAGGGCGTTCTTGCCGTTGGTCCGGGCGAAGCCATCCATCTTGCCGCCGTCCACGCAGCTATGGGTGGAGGTCCAGTCGTGGTTGGGGTCGGTCCCGTTGTCCTCCAGGTTGGAGAAGTGGAAGGGCTTGACCACGCCGCCGCTTCCGTTCGGGTTGCTGTAGCCGGGCGGAATGCTGAAGCCAGCAGGCAGGCCTGCGTACTTCCCGAAGTAAGTGTCGAATGAATGGTTCTCCTGGCAGCAGACCACGATGTGCTTGATCGGCGTGGCCGCCTCGGCCCTGTGAATCCTCCGCCGTTCTGCGTAGCTCAACACGCCTGTGTTGGCCCCTACTAGCAGGGGCGCGGCCACCCCGGCCGCGCCGGCCTGCTGAAGGAACCGCCGTCGTGGGTACGGATTGGAGTTGGACAGGTCGTTACGGTCACCCATAGGAGATCCTCCTCGGAGAGTGATACCTACGCGCCGGTAACGCATAGGCCAGCACGACGCTAGACGCATTACCTACCCATGGGTTAGATAACGGGTGAATTAACTACCAACAGGGCAGGTGGGGCACCCGTTACGCCACCGGGACCGGCATAGGCAAGGGCGGCGCGGAGTTGCTCGTCATGCACTAGCCGCACCCCCTCGGCTGTGGACTGCGTAAACTCGGCAGCGCCACAGGGCTGGGGAGGACCATGACGGGCTCGGCGGTCATATGAAGGTCTCCTCCGCACGTTCCTGCGTGAGCGGCAAGCCCGGTCGGCTGATGGCTGGGCTTGCCGTCGGCGCTCTGGTGACGGCCTGTGCCGGATCGCCGGCCAACCACACGGACCCGGGCGCACACCCATCCCCGTCACCCTCGGCGGTCACGTTCGCCCCGCAGGGCTCCCCACCACCCAGCCACCCGCCGCCCAGCTCGGCCGGGCCGCTGGCCGGTAAGACCATCGGCATCGACCCCGGCCACAACGGCCAGAACGGCGGCGACCCCGCCTACATCGACCACCTGATTTGGAACGGGCGCGAACAGGAGACCTGCGACACCACCGGCACGGAGACCGACGGCGGCTACACCGAGGCCCAGTTCAACTTCAACGTCGCGACCTACCTGCGGGCCGACCTCCGCCGCGACGGCGCCCACGTGGTCATGACCCGCACCAACAACCACAGCGTCGGCCCCTGCGTGACCCGCCGGGCCCGGATCCTCGACGCGGCCCACGCCAGCGTGGCCATCGACATCCACGCCGACGGCGGCCCACCCTGGGGGCGGGGCTTCACCGTGCTCGAACCGGTCGCGGACGGCATCAACCACCGCGTGGTCAGCTCCTCCGACCAGTTCGGCGCCGACGTGCGCGCCTCGTTCCTGGCGCACACCACCATGCCCGAGAGCAACTACTACGGCAGCCAGGGACTGATAGCCCGCGACGACCTCGCGGGGCTCAACCTCACCACGGTCCCGAAGGTGCTCATCGAGTGCGGCAACATGCGCAACGCGACCGATGCCGCCCTGCTGACCTCACCGTCCTACCAGCGGCGCATCGCGCGGGCACTGGAGGATGCGATCGTCACGTTCATCACCGGCCATTAGACCCAGCGGGTTGTGTGGCCTGCGTGATGGCTGCGGACAGCACGAGGGGCGGCTACCGCATGCGCGGCGGCCGCCCCTCGTTGTGCCGGGGCTCAGCCCAGGTAGGTAGTCAGGAACGCGTTCGCGATCACGGCGTAGCCGAGGCGGTTGGCGTGCTCGTTCGGGCCCACCGGGGGTGCCGCGCACTCCCACGTGTACATGCAGATGTAGCCGACGTCCTTCGGGACCACGCCGAACGCGGGCAGGGTCACGGTCGCCGTGAAGGCACCCGTGTGGAACGCGCCGTACACGTTGGCGACGCTAGCCCCCGCCCCGGTGTAGACCTGACCGAGGGATGCGTTGAATCCCTTGGCGAGCGCCACGCTGTCCTGCGCGAGCGTCTGCGCGGCCGGGGTGCCCAGCAACCAGTCGGCGAGCACGGGGTCGTAGTAGCTCATCCCGATGATCTTCAGTGAGGTGCCGCCCGCCGTGCGCAACTGGGTCATGATGGTGGTCAGGTTCTGCACCGCGACCGGGATGACCTTCTCCAGGCACGCCACGATCTGGTTGATGTCGGTCAGCGCGAGACAGGGGTTGAGGTCGTTCGCGCCGATGTCGATCGTGACGAGTTGCGTCGCGCTCGCGTGGGCCTTCAGGAAGGCCACCGCCTGCGCGAGCTGCGAGCCCTGCTTGTAGGTGCAGATGCCACCGTTGATCATGGTGCCCGTGGTCTCGCCCGGGCAGCCGAGCTTCACCAGGCGCAGCGCCGGGTTCCCGAGGCGCAGTGCGGTAAAAAGCTGGTCAGGATATCCCTGTTTCGTCTCCACCGAGACGCCCTGAGAGTTGGGCTGTACTCCCTGGGCGAGCGAGTCTCCCAGGGACAGGTAATACGCGGAGGCCGGCGGGGCGGGGCGCTGGGCCGCCAGAGCAGGGACTGCTCCGGTAATGCCCACAGCGCCTGCCACCATGGCCGCAGCGGCTACGGTGAGGGTTGCGATGCGACGCATTCGAAATCTCCCTGGTTAATGCGGGGTTACCGGATCGTAGTCGCAGTTTGCCCGCTACGCATAGCTTCGCCATGGATTCCTCATGAAAGAGGTGACATATGCCTGACTTGTCCACCGGCTGGCGGCCCGCCCGAACGGCCACGTACACTGGCCGCCTCTGGGTCGACCAGGCTGGAACCCGCTACCAGCCGCTCACGGCCGGGGCCGCGGGCTTGCATATCGTTAGCGGAACTCGATGGGAGTAGCAGTAATGCGCGTTCTCGTCCTTGGTGGTGATGGCTTCTGTGGCTGGCCGACCTCGTTGTACCTGTCGGACCGCGGGCACGACATCACCATCGTCGACAACCTGAGCCGGCGGAAGATCGACGTCGAGCTTGAGGTCGACTCACTTACGCCGATCCGCCCCATCAGCGAGCGGCTGCGAGTCTGGAAAGAAGTCTCCGGGCGCGACATCGGGTTCGTGAACCTCGACCTCGCCACTGAGTACGACCGTCTGGCGGACCTGCTCCGCGACCAGCGGCCTGACGCGATCGTGCACTTCGCAGAGCAGCGGGCGGCGCCGTACTCGATGCGGACCACGCACACCAAGCGGTACACGGTCGACAACAACGTCCGGGGGACGCACAACCTGCTGACCGCCATCGTGGACACCGGGCTCGACGTGGCCGTCGCGCACCTGGGGACGATGGGTGTGTACGGCTACGGATGGTCGGGCAGTGCTCCGATCCCGGAGGGCTACCTGACCGTCAAGGTGCCAACGCCAGATGGTGAGATCGAGCGGGAGATCCTCCACCCGGCCAACCCCGGGTCGGTCTACCACATGACCAAGACGCTCGACCAGCTCCTGTTCTCCTTCTACGCGAAGAACGACGGGCTGCGTATCACCGACCTGCATCAGGGCATTGTGTGGGGGACCCAGACCGACCAGACGATCCGCGATGAGCGTCTGATCAACCGGTTCGACTATGACGGCGACTACGGCACCGTGCTGAACCGGTTCCTGATGCAGGCGGCCATCGGGCACCCGCTGACGGTGCACGGCAGCGGTGGCCAGACGCGCGCCTTCATCCACATCCGCGACACCGTCCGGTGCATCGAGATCGCGATCAGCAACCCGCCGAAGCCTGGCGACAAGGTCCAGGTGCTGAACCAGATCACTGAGACGCACCGGGTCAACGACCTGGCCAAGATGGTCGCGGACATCATGGGCGCGGACATCGCCTACCTGCCGAACCCGCGGCAGGAGGCGGACGAGAACGAGTTGATCGTGCGCAACGACCAGTTCCTCGCGCTCGGTCTCCAGCCGACCACGCTGTCGGAGGGCCTCCTGGAGGAGGGCAAGGAGGTCGCTGGCCGCTACCGCGACCGTGTCGACCCCACCAAGATCATCTGCCGCTCTGTGTGGAAGGCCGGCATGGAGACCGCCGACGACCTGCTCACCGAGCTGCCCGCGGAGTCCTGAGACACCAGCTGCGGAGGCCGCGGGGAGGCTCTCCCCGCGGCCTCACTGCGTTACGGGCCGGTACGGCGGGTGGCCGGGTGTCCCGGACGGCAGGGGTCAGGCGTGGTCAGCGAGCCGGAACATCACCCGGCCGAAGGCCACGCAGTCACCAGCCCTGACCCGGAACCCGGACCGGACCCGCCACCCGTTGGCCCGGGTGCCGTTGGTGGAGCCCAGGTCGGCCAGTTCCCACCCGTCCTCGGTGCGCCGCAGTTCCGCGTGCTGCCGCGACACCGTGATGTCGGCAAGCACCAGGTCGCTGTCTCCTGAGCGCCCGATCGTGAACACCGCCGTCTCCCCCTGTGGCAAGACCAGCGTGGGCAGGTGCGGCGGCAATGACCAGGCCCGCCGCAACCGTTCGGCCGCGGCAAGGCACTGCCCGGCCAGGGAGCGCACCCGGTCGGCGCGCCGGGACCGCAGGTCCGTCACGAGGCCGGAGAGCTCACGCTGGTCACGCGCTCGCAACGCAGCATCGAGACGATGGATGAACGTGTCGTGCGACAGCTTGCCATCCACCGACCCGTCCCGCAGTACGCGGATCACCCGGTCCCGGTCCTGGTCGGATGCCCGCAGTGTCGGTGACTGTGCGCCAGACTGCGGGGCGTCAAACTGTGGGGCGTCAAACTGCTGTGCCCCGTACTGACCCGGCTCCACGCCCGCCATAACGTAACGATAACTGCGTCTGCCGCCCAGTGGTACGTGGCTGCGGCGCTTGAGCCGGGCCATTGGCGTAGCGTTGGCGCGTGGACTCCGTGAGCATCGCCCGTGACCTGCTGGCCCGCTATCCCCTGGTCGATGGGCACAACGACCTTGCCTGGCAGCTCAGGGAGATCTATGGCGCGGACTCGGACCAGGTGAACCTCGCCAAGGACGTGGAGTCCACCCACACCGACCTGCTGCGGCTCGCCGCAGGAGGGGTCGGCGCGCAGTTCTGGTCGGTCTTCGTGCCCGTGTCACTGGCGAGCGAGTCCGCGGTGGCCACCACGCTGGAGCAGATCGACTTCGTGCGCCGGATGGTCCGCAGGTACCCGGACTCGCTGGAGCTGGCGCTGACCGCCGACGATGTCGAACGGGTGATGGCCGACGGGAAGGTCGCATCCCTGCTGGGGGCGGAGGGCGGGCACTGCATCGCCGATTCTCTGGGTGTGCTCCGGGTCTTCTACGACCTGGGCGTGCGCTACCTGACGCTGACCCACTACACCAATGTGGCGTGGGCGGACTCGGCCACTGACAAGCCGGTGACGCATGGGCTGACCGGGTTCGGCCGGCTCGTGGTGGCGGAGATGCAGCGGCTTGGCATGCTCGTCGACCTCTCGCACGTGTCCGCGCCGACCATGCACGACGCCCTGGATGTGAGCCGGGCACCAGTCATCTTCTCCCACTCCAGTGCCCGTGCCCTGTGTGACCACCCGCGCAACGTGGCCGATGACGTACTGGCGCGGCTGGCGGCCAACAACGGGGTGTGCATGGTCACCTTCGTACCCGCCTTCGTCTCCCAGGAGCGCCGGGACTGGGACCTTGGCCTGGCGGCGGAGATGGAGCGGCGGGGAATGGACCCCGGCGACTGGGCGAGCCGGGCCACGGTGCGGGCGGAGTGGGACCGGGCGCATCCCGCGCCACTGGCGACGCTGGCTCAGGTCGCCGACCACGTTGAGCACGTGCGGGAGGTGGCCGGGGTGGAGCATGTGGGCCTGGGTGGTGACTTCGACGGCTCCTCCGACCTCCCCGAGGGCCTGGCCGACGTCTCTTGTTACCCGGCGCTGTTCGCCGAACTGCTGGCGCGTGGCTGGAGCGAGACGGACTGTGGCCGGCTGGCCCAGGGCAACATCCTGCGGGTGATGCGTGAGGCGGAAGCGGCGGCAGCGGAGATCTCCGCACAGCAGGAGCCGTTGCAGGCACGCATCGAAGACGTCGACGTCCCAGATCACGTCGCCTAAGGGCACCGCCTGGATACGCGCGGGCGCGGAATTCCAGTAGCGTCAAAGGATGCGCTTGGGGGTTTTGGACATCGGCTCCAACACGGTCCACTTTCTGGTCGTCGATGCGCACCGTGGGGGCCGGCCGCTGCCGGTGTTCTCTCACAAGGCCGAATTGCTGCTCGGCAGTCACCTGGAGGAGGGCAACCGGCTGTCCGCGGAGACCACGCGGTTGCTGTCCGGGTTCGTGCGTGAGGCGCTGCAGATAGCCGAGGACAAGGGTGTAGAGGAATTGCTCGCATTCGCGACCTCGGCCGTGCGTGACGCCGTCAACGGCATCGAGGTGCTCACGGCCGTGCGGGCAGAGACCGCGGTGGACGTGAAGGTGCTGGCCGGTCCCGAGGAGGCACGGCTGACGTTCCTGGCCGCCCGTCGCTGGTTTGGCTGGTCGTCGGGGCGGTTGCTGATGCTGGACATCGGCGGCGGCTCGCTGGAAGTGGCGGCGGGCATCGACGAGGATCCGGACGTGGCCATCTCGCTGCCGCTGGGGGCGGGCCGGCTCACCCGGGACTGGCTGAGCACCGACCCTCCGGCACCAGCAGAGGTGCGCCAGTTGCGCAGGCACGTCCGTGCCGAGATCGCCCGCCGGGCCAGCGAAGTCGCCCGGCCTGGGCCGCCTGACCGGGCGGTGGCCACGTCCAAGACGTTCCGCCAGCTCGCCAGGGTCGCGGGTGCTGCGCCGTCGGCGGAAGGGTCCTATGTCCGGCGGTCGGTCAGCCACGCCGACATCGCCGACATGGCCAAGCGCCTGGCGACGATGTCGAGCGAACAGCGGGCGTCACTGCCGGGAGTGTCGCGTAACCGTGCGCCGCAGCTCCTCGCTGGGGCGTTGGTGGCCGACGCTGCGATGGACCTGTTCGGCCTGCCCGAACTGGACATCTGCCCGTGGGCGCTGCGCGAGGGTGTGCTGCTGCGCCGCATCGACACACTCGCCACGCCCTGACGCGCACCCGCAGGAGGCTGGGAACCTAGCCGATCGGGCGTGCTGGCCCCAGCGCACTGCCGCCGGCAGCCGTCCCGCCGGCGATGGTCCCACCGGACACGGTGCCCCTGGGCATGCTTGCGCTGGACACACTGCCCTCGGTGCGGGCGCTGCTGCCCCGCGCGATGCTGGCCGATGGCTGGCCAGCCCCGGTGGACGGTGTGGCGGTGTGCTGGCCGCTCGGATGGGAGGCGGAGGCGTGCCGCTGGGAGTCATCTGTCCCGGCTGCCCGCGGTGCAGAGCCCGCAGCCGCGGGCCGCGCCGACGGCTCTGCGGAGGCGGTGTCCCGCCCCGCGGAAGTGTCCCGCGCGGGGGCTGTGTCGCGTGCGGCTGAGGTCTCGCGTGCGCTGGGCCGGCTGGTGGGCGTGCTCGGCACGTGACGCGACTCGGACGCGCGTCCAGTGGCTGCCCCAGCCCCACTCGCGCCCCCGCCCGACAGCGAGTTGGCGACTGACTTGTTGACCTCTTCTTCCAGTGACCCACGGGCGATCTCGCTGGCCACCAGGTTGGTGACCACGTCGCGGATCTCGGTCATGCGCCGCATGGTCTCGGTGTGACGGGTCGTCAGCATGGAGAGGCGGCGCTCCGCGCCGTCGTGGATGGCACTGGCCCGGACGGTCGCCTCGTCGAGCATCTGCTTGGCCTGCGCCTTGGCCGAGGCGAGTGCGCTCTCCGCGTCCTGGGTGGCCTGGCCGATGAGCCGGTCGCTCTCCCCGCGGGCCGCGGTGCGCATCTTGTCCGCCTCGCTACGGGCGGTGGCAATCGTGTGCTCTGCCTGTTCCTGCGCGACGGTCAGCATTCGCTCAGAATGCTCGCGGGATTCCAGCCGGAACCGGTCGGCTTCCTTCTTTGCCTCATCCTGCTGGCGGGAGATCTCATCAGCCACTCTGGCGCGTTGCGCCTTGGCTTCTTCGTCGGCGAGTTTGAGGATCTGGCCCACGCGTTCGCTAATTTCCTCATGCACAGGCTTTGGCCGCGCCCCCTGGTGCACGGTTTCCACACGCAACCGCTCCAGTTCGTCCAGCGTCCGGGAGTACCGCTCCTCGAGGTCGCGGTAGTCCCTGCGTGACTTGGCGACATACTCATCCACCTGGCGACGGCTGTAGCCGCGCATCTGCACTTCGAACTGGTCCTCGTGGTCCATTCCTGGCATGAAGTCCGCGTCGTTAGTCATCGTGTCACCCGAGTAGAGAGCCAGGCCAGCCCCGTGCGGTGGGCGCAAGCACGGCCGGGGCCTCCTGAGGTTGGCTGGTTTGGACGTACGGGCGTGTCCCGGCGGGGCACACCCTGGGTGCCTGGTAGGGGCGGTGGTGAGTGGGGCCCTGGGCAGACGGTGCCTGAAGCGTTCCTCACCAGTGGCAACGGGCACGACTCTTGTCCTCGAGAGTGCTTGCCCGCAACCGAAACGAACGATTGTCCTGTTTTGAGGTTGGGTCAAGTGCCGGTCCGCTACCCACCCTAGGCCGGGGTGAGCACGTCCTGGACCGGGGGCCTGGAACGAAGCAGTCCGGTTTTTACCCGAGTCCACGGCACGATGAGGTCGGCTTGGTGGAATTGTGATCAGGGCGGCGGGTAAAATCACCCGAAGGTGGTCCAGGAATGGCCCTGTTGGGTCATGCGGGGGCGAGGGACCGCGTCGTAACCTAGTTGCTTGAGGTTTCCGCGAATCCGCTTGGCGATGGAGGTGGGCGCGGTGCTTGAACGACTTGACCTTCGTGTCCACGACAGTGTGGCGCTTGATGAGATCGAGCTCTACGCCGAAGTCCTGACCGCCGTGGCCGTCAGTGACCACCCACTGACCCTGGATGAACTCGACGTGGTCCTCGGCCTCCGCGAGGTGGCCTGACCCCTGCGGTCCCACCCGTCACGTCGGTCACTCCGGCTGTGCCCCCTCACCATGACCCAGTGGCACAACGCTGTCCTGGCGCAGCGGCGGGTGCTGATACACGACGTCCGTGCTGTCATGAGTAAAGCCGAGCGAGCTGTACATGCGGATCGCCGCAGCATTTCCGGCGTCTACATAAAGGAATGCTTCGCCGACTCCCTCCCCTCGCAGGTAGCGCAGACCCGCTACGGTGAGTGCCCGGCCAAGTCCATTGCCCTGTTCCGCCGGGTCCACGCCGACCACATACACCTCGCCGGTCCCGTCCTTGACGTGGGTCTTGGTCCAATGGAAGCCCACGAGCGCCCCATCGCGCCTGGCAAGGAGGAACCCTGCGGTGTCGAACCAGGGCTCCTGCTCCCGGCGGGCCAGGTCAGCCATGACCCAGCGGCCCTGTTCCGGGTGGTCAGCGAATGCCCGGCCATTGAGCGCCAGCCAGTCGCCCTCGTCCTCACCTGGGGTGAACGTGCCGATGCTCACCCCTGGTGGCAGCCGCGGTTCAGCCAGGTCGGCCTCAAGCTGCCGGTGCATCCGCCAGAGTTCACGGACCCGGGTGAAGCCAGCCACGCGGGCGAGCCCCGCCGCGGCGGCCAGGTCACCATGTGCCCAGAAGCGGACCGGGACCGGGCCCACCTCCGCCAGTGCCACGCGGGTCAGTGCCTTGCCGAGCCCGTGGCGCCGGTAGCTGGGCTGGACTGTGAGCTCCCCGGTGCGGCCGCCGTCTGGGTCCGCCGCGCCAAGGTGGGCGTAGCCCGCCAGCGACAGACCGTGCCACGCAAGGACATTGGTGGCAGCGCGGTCCCCGCCGTCGCGGACGTGGAGCTGGGTCGCCTCTGACAGTGGGCCGACGCCGTCGGCAGCCTCCGCGGCCTGGGCCAGCGAGAGCACCGCCTGCGTGTCATTGTGGCCGAGCCTTCCCTGGACCGTCACTCGCATGGCCGCCGACTACGGGGTGCGCGGGGCCGTAGCCTGGCTGGCGCGCCCGGCCGGGGGACCGGGCCTGCCGCGCCGCTGGCCCGCTGTGTCGGCGGCTGGGCCTTCCGGCACGGCCTTGGCGCCGGCCGGTGCCTGGCCACTGGCCCCGGCCTGGTCTGTGCCAGGGGCCGCTCCGTCTTGCTGACCCACCCCAGCTTCCACTTCCGGTTCCGCATCGGGCTGGCTGTCCCCTCCGGGATGGTGGCGCTGGCTCCGACGGCCGTCCTCGGCCTTGACCGGCACGAAACGGTAACCCACATTGCGGACCGTGCCGACGAGCCCCTCGTGGTCGGTGCCGAGCTTGGCGCGCAACCGCCGCACATGGACGTCTACTGTCCTGGTGCCCCCGAAATAGTCATATCCCCAGACCTCCTGCAGGAGCTGTGCCCGGGTGAACACCCGGCCTGGGTGCTGCGCCAGGAACTTGAGGAGTTCGAACTCCTTGAAGGTGAGGTCCAGCACACGGTTGCGCAGCCGGGCCACGTAGGTCGCTTCGTCGATGGACAGGTCACCCGAGCGGATCTCGTCGGACGTGTCCGGTGCCAGGTCAGTCTGCCGTCCTACGGCCAGCCGCAGCCTCGCCTCGACCTCAGCGGGGCCCGCGGTGTGGAGGACCACGTCGTCGGTGCCCCACTCGGCGCTCAGCCCGGCCAGGCTGCCTTCGGTCATGACCGCGATGACCGCGGCCTCGGGGCAGGCGCGGCGCAGTAGGCGGCACAACTCCCGTGCCTTCATCAGGTCGCGGCGCGCATCGACGAGCACAACGTCCGCCCCTGCCGCGTTGGCCAGTGCGGCTGTGTCGGCAGGCCCCGTCCGTACCTTGTGCAGGAGCAGGCCGAGCGCGGGCAGCACGTCCGAAGACGTACCGGGGTCGTTGGTGAGCAGGAACAGTTCACTCATCTGCTGCCGCACCTCCGCCCTGCCATTGCACCTCACGTGCAGGTGCGCCCGTGGCCCGCCGTGCGCGAGGATAGTTGTCATGCCGATGGTAACGGTGCGCTACTGGGCGGCGGCCAAGCAGGCCGCAGGAGTGCCTGAGGACACACTCAGCGCTGAGACGCTCGCCGAGGCACTGGCCGCGGTGTCCGCCAGGCGCAGCGGCTCGCCCGGCTTCCAGACTGTGCTCGCCCGGTCATCGCTCCTGGTGGACGGGACACAAGTGGGCTCGCGGGCCGCCGAGGATGTCAGGCTCGACCACGGTGCCGTGATCGAGGTCCTTCCGCCATTCGCGGGTGGGTGAGCGGGCATCCCCAGGCATGCGTGGCGGGTAGGGTGGCTGCGCGATGCGAAAGCCGATACGAAACCTGCTGATTGCTCTAGCTGTCCTCGTCGTACTGTTCGTGGCGGTAGACCGGACCTCGGTGGCGGTCGCCGAGAACCAGATCAGCAATCGCGTGGCCACTGCCTACAACCTGCCGAGCAAGCCAGCCGTAGGCATCGCCGGCTTCCCGTTCCTCACCCAGGTGGTGGCCGGCGACTATCAGGAGATCGACATCTCCACCCCCCAGGTCCAGGCCAACGGGGTCACGCTGCACAACCTCGCCGCCCACTTCATGGGAGTGCACGCGTCACTGAGCCAGTTGCTCGGGCAGGGACAGGCCAGTGTCATGGCCGACCAGGCGACCGGGTCCGCCACTGTCCCTTTCGCTGCGATCAGCCAGCGGCTGCCGCGCGGGGTCCATATCAAGCCGTCAGGCAGTGACCTCCAGGTCACCGCCGCAGCCCGCCTCCAGGGTGTCCGCCGATCCTGCCAGGCCACAACCGCCCTCGACGTGGCTGGCTCCGGGCTCATGCTGACCCTCGTGAACCTGGAATGCGCGGGCGTCCACCTGCCCGTCTCGGTCCTGCCCCAGTCCAGCTTCAACATCCCGCTCAGCGCGCTGCCCCTGCACCTGCACCTCGCATCGGTGCACATCACCCCGGGCGGCCTGCAGATCGGGGTGTCCGCCCGCAACGTCTACTTCGCGAAGGCCTAGGCCAGACCAGATAGTGAGGGGTAGGCCTTGGGCGGACACCGGAGGTCGGGAGGTCAGCCGCGGGCGGGTGAACCATCGCTGCGGCGCAGCCGTTTCAAGAGTGTGGCGCGCGAAACAGCAGCCGGCGACCCGCAACCCGCAGACCGGATCAGCGACGAAGACCTGGTCCGTGCCCTGTATGCCGAACATGCCGGGGCGCTGCTGCGCTATGCGCTGCGCATGACCGATGGTGACCAGCAACGGGCGGAGGACATCGTGCAGGAGACACTCCTGCGGGCGTGGCTGCACCCCGAGGCGATCGCGGACCGGCCGGCCAGGCCGTGGCTGTTCGCGGTTGCCCGCAACCTCGCCGTCGATGCCCACCGGGCCAGGCGTGCGCGTCCCCGCGAAGTGGGAGAGAGCGCGCTGACACTGGTTTCCATCCCGGACGAGGCCGACCGCATCCTCGAGTCCTGGGGGGTTGCCGACGCTCTGGCCACGCTGGGCTACGACCACCGTCGCGTCCTTATAGAGACCTACTACCGGGGCCGTTCGGTGGCTGAGGCCGCCGCGGTGCTCGGTGTGCCGCCGGGCACCGTCAAGTCGCGGGCGTTCTATGCGCTGCGGGCGCTCCGGCTGGCACTAGAGGAACGGGGGCTGGCACCATGATCGGCCCGCCAGGCTGCCGTCACGCCCGGGAGGCGCTGGGAGTCTATGTGCTCGGCGCTATCGACCCCGCGGAGCGTGCCAGCGTGGACGAGCACTTGGCCACGTGTGCGTCCTGCCGCGAGGAACTGGCATCTCTGGCCGGGATGCCCGCCCTGCTCCGCAGGATTCCCAATTCAGAGGCAGAACGCCTGCTGGCGGCCGGCCAGGATGACTACGGTGACGTACCACCGCCGGAACTCCTGCACGGCCTGCTGGCACGGGCCTCTGCCGTGAAACGAGCGCGCCGGTGGCAGCGGCTGGCAGCCGCAGCGGCCGTGGCCATCCTCGCGCTGGGTGGCGGCGCGGCCCTGGTCAACGCAGCGAAGTCCGGCCCCGGCGGACCGAGCCCGCACATCGCATGGGCGCACATAGCCAGCAGCTACAACCCGGCCACGCGGGCGAAGCTCACCGTCAAAGCCGAGCCAGAGTCATGGGGGACGCTGATGGACGTCCAGGCCCTCGGTGTCGCCCCGGGCGCGACCTGCCGGCTGGCGGTCCTCGACTCGGCAGGCCACTGGTGGCCGGCAGGCAGTTGGCGGGCCGAGCAGTACTCCGACCAGTCAGGCTGGTTCCCGGCCTCCGCGGCGGTCCCATGGCACGACGTACAGGCGTTCGAGTTGCTGGCAGGCAACCAGGTGCTCGTGAAGGCACCCGTGTCTTGACCAGCTCGTGCCCGGGAATGAGCGGGCACGTGCCAGTGCTGTGACCAGTCGTGGTGGTCGGTGCGATCGTGGCCGTCGCCGTGCTGGCAGTCGCGGCCGTTGCCGGTGTTGCCCTGGGCCGCCGTAACGGGCACATGCGTGCCCAGGCGTCGGGGCCGCAGGCGCACCTGACCCCGTCCCAGCTGGGCCAGCCGCTCGGCGAGCGGGCCACATTGCTCCAGTTCTCCACCGCCGTCTGTGCCCCCTGCCGCGCCACCAGGACGCTGCTGGCCGACATGGCGGCTGGCAGCCCTGGAGTCGCCCATGTGGAACTCGACGTGGCAGACCACCTCGACTTGGTCCGCACGCTGGATGTCCGCCGGGCGCCCACCGTCTTCGTGCTCGGCCGCGCGGGCCAGGTGTGCCACCGGGCGAGCGGGGTCCCCCGCCGGGCCGATCTCGAGGCCGCCCTGTCTGAAGTCACCGGCGGGAGTCAACCGGCGTGACAGGACT
>DASYYE010000298.1:0-1756 GCA_035946955.1 Streptosporangiaceae bacterium
ATGTACCGGCGAGGAGAATCTTTTGTCCGCCAGCTCACATCGATCATCGTGGTGGTCGCCAACGCTTGATACTCGTCGGGTCTGAGTGGTCCCTGTTGCGGGAGTTGCGTTCGTTGCCCAGCCACGGCCGCTTTCGATGAGCTGGGAGCGCAAGGGTGGCGGCGGTGGGTGTGGCGGCTGGGCGAGACTGGGTTGGTGATGGCCGGTGTGCCAGGTCACCGTCACCGGGCCGGGCGCCGTGGACGGTTCTTTACCTGCGGCACGGCGCGGCGGGACCCTGCGGCGCCGGTCGGCGAGCAAGTTCCGGGCAGAAGGAGCCTGCCCACCGCGCCGCGCGAGCTTAGCCGACGCCGCCTCCCACCACGCCGCACCGCAGGTAAACAACCACCCACCACGCACGTTTGTGAACGGTCACCGAGACCACTCACCGCCAACAAAACGACACACAGGAAAGGAGCCAGAGACGGACACCGCGGCCACACAGTTTCTGCTCGATGAGATCGGCGCCTGGGAGTCCGGCGCTGAGCCGCCACCAGTGGGTGCCATGGCCCCGCTTGAGCAGGCGCGGTGGCAAGCCGGTGACGCCGGGCAGCGGACGAACAGGGCCTCGCTGGCACACTGGGAGCGCCACATGCGGGCCATCCCCGCCCGCCGGTACCGCGGATCGGACGATCCGCGTGTCCCCGCTACTGGGAAGCCCGGTTCGACTCCCCCGCCACCCACCTGGCGGCTCAGGGAGTCGCCGGCCGCACCGGCCGGAGCATCGCCACGGTGCTGCTGGCGGGAGCGGCGGTCAGCCTGGCACGGACCACCGGTATCCAGCCGACGGCGATGCAGGTCGTGGTGAGCAACTGGTTCCGGCCCGGCCTGGCCAGTGCCCTCGGCCGCTCGCGCAGACCGGCCTGTGCGTGGTCGACGTGGCCGGGGTCACCTTCGACCAGGTGGTCGAACGCTCATACCGCTCCGCGCTGGGTGCATACAAGTACGCCAACCACGACCGCGCTGAACTCCAGTGGCTCATCGCGAAAGTAGAGCGGGACCGGGGAGAGCAGATCGATCTCGACTGCTTCGTGAATGACCGCCGTTTCAATACCGAGCCCGACGGCGCTGGTTCCGCCGCACCACACCCCTACGACGTGAGGATGGCGTCCTCGGTCATCACAACTTCCTTGCCACGAGGGAACTGCCGAACCGGAACCCACGGAACAGTTACACAAAGTTACCTATTAGTTAACTTCGTGGTATTTAAGGACGGATAGCGGTCCATGCGAGACTATCTACTCGCGAGTAGCCACACTTTGCTCCCCCTGTATGCCGTGAGGAAGCGTCCTTGACCGCTCCTGCCCGCCTCGCTCCTCCCGACCATGAGATGACCTGGACCTCGCGCGACGCGCGAGACCTAGTCGTGGGCATCACCCCGTTCGGCGAGCCCCGCGCCGACCTTGTCGTGGCCATCGAAAGAGCCGGTGGCCTGGGCGTACTCGACCTGGGTAGTGACGCCGCCGCTGCGGTCGCCGCGATCGAACGGGTGCGGAGCCGCTGGCACGGCCGGTTCGCGGTGCGCGTTGGGACCCAGTGCCGGGTCTCCCCCGCCGACCTCCCCGCAGAGGTCGACACGCTGGTGACCGACGCGCAGGTGCCGCCTGAGGTCTGGCATGGCTTCACGGGACGGGTGCTGGTCGAGGTGACCTCCGCCGAGGAGGCCGGGCAGGCCGTGGACGCCGGTGCCGCCGGGGTCATCGCGAAGGGCTCCGAG